>CAXTRS010000065.1:0-16252 GCA_964246635.1 uncultured Chthoniobacterales bacterium
GGCGAGACGCCCGTGCTCCCCATCCCTTTCCAAAACTCACGCACCCAGCGATGCGCCAACCGGCTCGAGTGCGGCCGGCTGCGCCGCCTTCTCCCGCCGCTTCGGCATCGGCGGCGGGCGCAGCGGGATTTCCTTCGCGCGGTTGCGCGCGACGAGCATGTAGATGGACGGCACGATGAACAGCGTGAACAGCGTGCCGATAATCATGCCGGTCACCAGCACCCAGCCAATGGAGTTGCGCGCGCCCGCGCCGGGCCCACGCGCGAGAATCAGCGGGAAATGCCCCGCCACGGTCGCGACGCTCGTCATCAAAATCGGCCGCAAACGCGTGGACGCCGCCTCGATCACGGCCTGCAATTTCGCGATGCCGGTTTCCTGCAATTTGTTGGCGAACTCGACGATGAGAATGCCGTTCTTGGACACCAGCCCGATGAGCGTGACCAAGCCCACTTTCGAGTAAATATTCACCGTAGTCAGGCCGAGAAAACTAAAGATCAACGACCCCGCGATCGCCAGCGGCACCGACCCGAGCAGGATGATGAACGGATCGCGGAAGCTCTCGAACTGCGCGGCGAGCACGAGGAAAATCAGCACAATGGAAAGCGCCACCAACGGGATGAATTTGCTGCCCTCGATCCGCAACTGCCGCGATTCGCCGGCGTAGTCCACCACGTAGCCTTTCGGCAAAATTTTCGCCGCCTCGTCCTCCAGCATTTTCAGCGCGGCATCGAGCGTGATGGTCGGCTTGATGACGCCGCTGATCTTCACCGCGTTGAGCTGCTGGAAGCGGTTGAGCTGCCGCGGCTCGGTGGTCGTTTTCAACGTCGCGAACGTGGAAAGCGACACCAGTTTTTTGTCCGGTCCGGAGACGTAGAAGTCTTTGAGCTGCGCGGGATTCAGGCGCTCGAGGCGGGTGACCTGCGGGATGACTTTGTAGGAGCGGCCTTCGATGGAAAAACGGTTGACGTAGTTGCCGCTCAGCATCGTGCTGAGATCGGCGCCGACCTGCGAAAGGTTCAGGCCGAGCGAGGCGACCTTGTCGCGGTCGAAGACGATCTCGCTCTGCGGCTGGTCGTATTTGAGGTCGATGTCGGCGAAAAAGAAATTGCCGCTGGCCACCGCTTTGTTGCGCAGTTGCTGGGCGAATTCGAAGAGCTCGCGCGGGTCGCCGGTGGAGGCAATAATGAACTCCACGGGAAAATTGCTGCCGCCCGGCAGCGGCGTCGGCATCGTGACGATCGCGCGCACGCCCGGCACCGCGGCGGCTTTCTTCTGTGCCTCCGGCTCCATGACCATCGTCGTGCGGGAGCGTTCGTTCCAAGGCTTGGTCACCATGCCCGAGAAGCCGGCGAAGTCGCCGCTCGGAAACGTGATCTGGAAGATGTGTTCCTTCTCGGGGAACGACTCGAAGACGCCGCGAAACTGCTCGGTGAACCGCGCGGTCTGGTCGAGCGTCGCGTTCGGCGCGGATTGAATGATGCCGAAGAGCACGCCCTGGTCTTCGCGCGGCGCCAGCTCCTGACCCGAAAGCAGGTAGAGCCCGGGAATCAGGAGGAGGACGATGGCCGCGAGCGTGAGCGTGACGGGCCGATACTTCAGCGTTCCGGTAAGAAGCCGGGTGTAACGATTTTTCAGCGACTCGAAGCGCCGGTTGATCCAGCCGGCGAAGCCGCGATTTTCGTCGCCGGGCCGCAGGAGGCGGGAACTCATCATCGGCGACAGCGTCAACGCGACGACGCCGGAAACCACGACCGCGCCGGCGAGCGTGAAGGCGAACTCGCGAAACAGCGCGCCGGTCAGCCCACCCTGAATGCCGATGGGCGCATAGACCGCGGCGAGCGTGATCGTCATCGCGATGATCGGCCCGACGAGCTCGCGCGCGCCGTGGATCGCGGCGTCGAACGGCGCCTCGCCTTCCTGCATGTGGCGCTCGACGTTTTCGACGACGACGATGGCGTCATCGACAACAAGACCGACCGCGAGCACGATAGCCAGGAGAGTCAGCAAATTCAGCGTGAAGCCGAAGATCAGCATCAGAAACGCGGCGCCGATGAGCGAGATCGGAATCGCCACGACCGGCACGAGCACGGAGCGGATCGAGCCGAGGAAAAGGAAGATGACGCAGACGACGATGAGCAGCGTCTCGCTCAGCGTGTGAATGACTTCGTGGATCGCGTTTTCGATATAGCGCGTCGAGTCATACGGCACGCCGACTTTCATGCCGACCGGCAGCGAGCGCTCGATGTCGGGAATGATTTTGCGCACCGCCGCGATGACGTCGAGCGAGTTGGAAGTCGGCAGCACCCAGACGCCCATGAAGGTCGCCTTCGCGCCGTCGAAGCGAACGTCGGAATTGTAATCCTCCGCGCCGAGCACTACGTCGGCGACGTCTGCCAGCCGGATGATCGTGCCGCCCTCCTGGCGGACGACGAGTTTCTTGAATTCCTCCGCGCTGCGCAGGTCGGTGTTGGCGACGAGGTTCACCGAAACCATCGAGCCTTTGGTCGCGCCGACCGCGGAAAGATAATTGTTCGCCGCGAGCGCGGAGCGCACGTCGCTCGGCGAAACGTTGAGCGCGCCCATGCGGTCCGGCTTCATCCAGATGCGCATGGCAAACGTGCGCGCGCCGAGAATGTCCGCGCGCTGCACGCCGTTGACCGCGGTGATCTTCGGCTGGACGACGCGAGTGAGATAATCGGTGATCTGGTTCGGCTCCAGCACGTCGGAGTAAAAACTCAGATACATCGCCGCGATGCGGTCGTCGGTGGTCTGGACGTTGATCACCGGCGCCTCGGCGGAAGGCGGCAGATCGTTGCGCACCTGCGCGACCTTGGCTTGGATCTGGGTCAGCGCCGCGTTGGTGTCGTAGTTGAGCTTAAGGTGGACGCTGATCGTGCTCACGCTCTGCGCGCTGGAGCTTTCCAAAAAGTCGATGCCCTCCGCGCTGGCGATGACGCGCTCCAGCGGCGTGGTGACAAACCCGCGCACGAGATCGGCGTTCGCGCCGACGTAAGCCGTCGTCACGCTGATGACCGCGAGATCGCTGCGCGGATATTGCCGCACGTTGAGCACGCGGATCGCCTGGTAGCCCGCGAGCAGAATCACCAGGTTGATGACGATCGCCAGCACCGGCCGGCGGATGAAAAGATCGGTGAGCTTCATGAAAAATGGGCGTGCTGCGGGCGGAAAAGCAGTTTCTCGGAAACCTGTTTGGACGGCAAATCGAATGCGCCAAACCGCTCAACTTTCCTCCGGCTGCGGCACCGGATTCGCGCTGGGCTGCACCGTGTTGTTGATCTGCACGGGGCCGCCGTTTTGCAGTTTGAAGACGCCGGATGAAACCACCTCAGCGCCGGGGTCGATGCCGCTCAGGATCGCGATCAGATCGCCGCGCGTCGGCCCGAGTTTCACGAAATGCTGCTCGACGCCTTTGATGGTCTTGCTCGGGTCGAGCGCACTTTTTATATCGGTGATCACGAACACCGAATTGCCATATGGCGCGTAGAGCACCGCGCTCGCCGGCACCGGCAGCACGTCGTCCCGCGTCGGCAGCAAAACCTCGACGTTGGCAAACATGCCGGGCCGCAATTTCCCCTCGGGATTCGCCAGCGTCGCCTGGACGGTGAAGTTGCGCGTGGTCGGATCGACCAGAGAATTGATCGCGGTGACTTTGCCGGGAAATTCGGCCCCGCTCGTGGCGTCGGTGCGCACCCGGACTTCACGGCCCACGGCGACTTGCGCGAGGTCCTGTTGCGGCAGCGAAAAATTGATCCGGATCGGATCGACCGACTGCAGATCGACGATTTTGTCGCCGCTGTTGAGGTATTGCCCAAGGTTGATCTTGCGGATGCCGAGCATGCCGTCGAACGGCGCGTGAACGGTCTTGCGATCCACCATCGCTTTCATCTCCTCGACCTTGGCCTGCGACTGGCGGAACGTTGCATCCGCGGCGTCAAAATCGGATTGCGAAGCGGTCTTGCTTTTCAGCAGGTCGCGCTGGCGATTGAGCGAGACGGAGTCCACGTCGCGTTTGGCCTCGGCGGCGAGGAGTTGCGCCTGCTCCGCATCGGTCACCAGCCGGACGAGCACCTGGCCGGTTTTCGCGGGCGTGCCCGATTCGAACTCGAGTTTTGAGACGATGCCGGGCAAATCTGCGGCGACCGTCACCCCGTTCACGGCTTCGAGCGTGCCGACCGATTTGAGCAACTGCGGCCAGCTCTCTTTTTTTACCGTCAGCGTCGTCACCGCGGCCGGCGGCGGCAGGAAGGCGCCGCTTTTTGCCATGGCCTGAAAGCCCTTGAATTGGCGTGCCTTGAAGAACACCAGGCCGCTGATCACCAAGACGACAAAAAAGAACATCAGGAGAAAACGTTTGATCATAAGGAGCAGGGCGAGATGGGATAAAAGAAATCTGTCGGCGGCTGACGAAACGCGTCAAGCGAGGGCGGCGGAGAGCGCGGTTTTTCGCGGCCGGGCAGCCGTAGCCGCGCGGGTGGGGAGCGGCAACGGTTTTCGACGGCGACGCACCGGCGGTTTGCTCGCGTGAGCCTCAGCGAGCCGCAGAAGTTCCGCGATGATGCGCTCGCGCTCCGTGGGCTTGAACGGCGACAGGCCGAGCAGTTCCATCAGCCACAGGCCGTCGGCGGCGAGGCAGACGACCGCGGCGCGTTCGAGCTTGCCGCCGGTCGTGGTCTCCGCGAGGGCTTCGAGGCGGCGGCGGAAATTCTCGCGCACCGGGGCGAGGAGCTTCGGTTGATTCGCGGCGGCGGCGAGCAGCGCGGAGCAGATGCGTTTGGTGTCCGCGGCGTCGCGCAAGGCGCCGAGCACGTAGGCGCGCAGCTCCTTGCCGGGCGTGTCGGGGAGGGTGTCGCGCGTGGCGCAGATTACGTCTTCGCAACGCGCGATCTGCCGCGCCACCATCGCGCCGAGCAGCGCGCCTTTGCTCGGAAATCGGTGCAACAGCCCGCCCTTGCTGATGCCGGCGGCCTCCGCCACGGCGTCGAGCGTCAGATGCGCCGCGCCGGCTTTGAGCACGACGGCTTCGGCAGCGGCGAGGATGGTGTCACGCGAGTCGGGGCGACGGCTCATGAGAAAAATTAAAAAGCTGGGTGAGTTGCGGCGAAAAAATGTTCGCGGCGCAAGCCACCAATAAACCGTCCAGACGGTCGGAACAAGGGAAAATTGCGCGCCGTTTTTCATCGTTCTTCTTCTCGCTTGTCATCCTGAGCGGAGCGAGGCACGAGCGCAGTCGAAGGACCTCTGACTGACAAGATGCCGGATGCTGGATGCTGGAAGCTAGATGACGGCAATCCAGCATCCAGACTGTCAGCCAGAGGTCCTTCGACTCCGTTACACTCCGCTCAGGATGACAAAGGAAAAGGACACGCCTCTCGCACCTAAACGCTGGCGGAAGTGCCGCCAGAATCGACGTCCGGCGCGTCTTCTCCTGATCCCACCTCTCTCCCTTCTTCTTTCCTCTTCTTCTCTTCGCAAACGGCCGGCGACTCATTGCGAGCCGAAGCTTGGGAAACAAAATTTTTCCTTCGCCCGGCCTCCTGACAAGGACGCACTCTCCGCCTGCCTTATTAATCACCCGCAATGCCAAAGTCATTCTTCCGCCTTCTCGCCCTTCTCTCGCTGGCGCTGACATTCACAGGCACCGCTGGCGACACGTTGCGCGCCGCCGAAACGCTCCGCGTCGGCCACTTCCCGAACGTCACGCACGTCCAGGGCTTGGTGGCGCACAATTTTTCACGTCAGGGCAAAGGCTGGTTTGAATCACGCCTCGGCGCCGACGTGAAAATCGAATGGTTCACCTACAACGCCGGCCCGAGCGCGATGGAAGCGATCTTTGCCAACTCCATCGAGCTCACCTATGTCGGTCCCAGCCCGGCGTTGAACGCCTACGCCAAATCCAACGGCGACGAGATCCGCATCGTCGCCGGCGCGGCCAACGGCGGTGCGGCGCTCGTGGTGCAGGGCGACTCAACACTGAAAACCGCCGCCGATTTCAAAGGCAAAAAAATTGCCACTCCGCAGTTGGGCAACACCCAGGATGTCGTCTGCCGTGCGTGGCTGAAAGCGGGCGGCTTGAAGATCACCCAGCTCGGGGGCGAAGCGCAGGTCCTGCCGACGGCGAACCCGGATCAGCTCGCGCTCTTTCAACAAAAGAAAATCGACGCCGTCTGGACCGTCGAGCCGTGGGTGTCGCGGCTGGAAAAAGAAGCTGGCGGCAGAGTGCTCGTCGAGCAAAAGGAGGAGGCCGTAACGGTGCTGGTTTCGGGCGTGAAGTTTCTGCGCGAGAAACGCGACCTGGCGAAAAAATTTGCGGCGGCTCACGCGGAGTTGACCGAATGGATCAAGATGCACCCGGAGGAGGCGCAGAAAATGGTCGTCGAGGAATTGAAGGCGGAAACGCGCACCGAGGTCTCGCCGGAACTCATCGCCGCCGCGTGGAAACGGATCACGTTGACCACGGAAACCTCGCGCGACGCGCTGGCGAAATTCGTCGCCGACGCACAGGCCGCCGGGTTCATGAAATCTGCGCCTGATCTGGGCCGCCTGATTGAAAAGCCGTGACGCGCGGAAGGCAGAACCGACAGGCGGCCGCCGGGCGCGTCTCCGTCCAGGAAGAGCTGAGCGCCAGCGCGCCCGCGAAGCTCGCAGTCGAGGACGTGTCGAAAACGTTTCGCACCGGGCGGCAAACCGTCCACGCGCTCGATCACATCTCGCTCGATGTCGCGGAGGGCGAATTCGTCTGCCTGGTCGGCCCGAGCGGCTGCGGCAAATCGACGTTGCTCGACATCATCGCCGGCTTGGAGCAGCCCGACACCGGACGAGTGCTGGCTGACGGCACCTCCGTGCTCGGACCTGGCCGCCACCGGCTCGTCATGTTCCAGGAATCCGGCCTGTTTCCGTGGCTCGACGTGCTCGGCAACGTGATGTTCGGCCTCAAACTCAAGCCCGGCTTGACGAACCCGGAGCGCCGCGAAGTCGCGCGGTATTACCTGCATTTGGTCGGGTTGGAAAAATTCACGCGCGCCAACGTCCACGAGCTCAGCGGCGGCATGAAACAGCGTGTCGCCCTCGCTCGCGCGCTCGCGCCGAACCCGCGCGTGCTGCTCATGGACGAGCCCTTCGCCGCGCTCGACGCGCTGACCCGCGAGCAGCTTTACGGCGACATTCAGCGCATCTGGAAAGAGCGGCGCAAGACGATCGTGTTCGTCACGCACAACGTGCGCGAAGCCGTCTGCCTCGGCGACCGCGTCGTGCTCTTCTCGCCGAATCCCGGGCGCATCCGGCAGGAGTTCGCCGTGCCGCTGCCGCGGCCGCGCGACATCAACAGCGTCGAGCTCGCCGGCTACTCGTCGGAGATCACGCGCGCGCTCAAGGGCATCATGAACGCGGAGGTCGCGGAATAACTGGCCATGAAACGCGCCCTCTCCGCCGCGCTGTTTTTCGGCGCGCTGCTGTTGATCTGGCACCTCGTCGTGAGGGCGAAGATCTGGTCGCCGGTGCTGCTGCCGTCTCCGGGCAGCGTTGGTCTTTATCTCTGGGGCGCCGCGGGGGACGGCAGCCTCTGGGAAGCGACTGTGGTCACCATGCGCCGGCTGCTGATTGGCTACGCCATCGGCATCATCGTAGGCCTGCCGCTCGGGCTGCTGACTGCGGCGTCGAAATTTGCCGAAGACACGGTCGGCGTGCTCGCACTCGGTCTGCAAACCCTGCCAAGTGTCTGCTGGATTCCGCTGGCCTTGCTCTGGTTTGGGCAAACGGAGGCGTCGATGCTTTTCGTGGTGACGATGGGCACGACGTGGAGCGTCATCATCGCCACGGACAACGGCGTGCGCACCATCCCGCCGTTGTATGCGCGCGCTGCGCGCACGATGGGCTCGGCCGGTTTTCACAAATGGACGCGCGTGTTGCTGCCTGCGGCGCTGCCCTTCCTGGTCAGCGGCATGAAACAAGGCTGGGCTTTCGCGTGGCGCTCGCTGATGGCGGCGGAGATTTACGTGACCATCCTCACCGGCTTTGGCCTCGGCCACCTCCTGCATTACGGCCGCGAGCTGAACTCGATGGACCAGGTCATCGGCGTCATGTTCGTCATCGTCGCCATCGGCTTGCTCGCAGACAAAATTCTTTTCGCGCCGTGGGAACGCTTTCTCCACCGGCGCTGGGGGACGGGGAAGCGGTGATTGCCTGGACAGCCAAATTGTAGCGGCAGCCTCTGGCTGCCTCCGTTGTAGCTGGGATCGCTGATCCCGGCCACAAGGGCGGTCATAGACCGCCGCCACAATCGCTGTGCGCGCAAACGGAACAGCTACCCGCCGCAGACTGCCAACACCGCGGTGTGCAAACGCTCGGCACACAAATCCAGCTCGCGCCGCGGCACGAACTCGCCGGGGCGGTGTGCGTGGAGCATCTCGCCGGGGCCGAGCACGACGGTTTCCGCGCCGCCGAAGCGCGTGGCGTGCGGTGCTTCGGTGCCGAAGCTCACCGTGCCCGCCGATTGTCCCGACCACGTTTCCCATTGCCTGACCCAAGAGCTGTCTGCCGAAGTTTCAAAACCGGAATCGAGGCGCAGGGAGCGAACTTCAGCGCGGACCCTCGCGTCGGCTCGTGTGTGGCGCGCAACGGCGGCTTCCAGCCAACGTAACGCGCGTTGCGGATCGGCGCCGGGAATCGGTCGCCATTCGACTAGAAACCGACACTCGCCGGGAACAACGTTCTTCGCGCTGCCACCATTGATGACGCCGACGTTCAGCGTGGTGAACGGCGGATCGAACGCGGCGCCGGCACCCGACGCACGGTCGTCGCGCTCCAGTCGCGCGGCGATTTTTTCCACGCTTGCTAACAGCCGCGCCGCGCCGAAAATCGCCGACGCGCCCGCGGCGGGAAACGCGCTGTGCGCCTCCTGTCCGCGCACGACGACTTCGACCAGGCCGTAGCCTTTGCCGGCGCGCACCGGTCGCAGGGAAGTCGGCTCGCCTACGATCGCGCGACGGGCGCGCAGGACGCCGGCTTCCGCCAGGTGCTTCGCGCCGACGCAGCCGACTTCTTCGTCCGCGGTGAGCACGAGCGCGAGCGGCTGCCGATACCGTGACGGGTCGCCTAATTTCTCCAGCGCCGAAATCGCCGCAGCCAGAAATCCTTTCACATCGCAGGCCCCGCGGCCAATGAGGCGTTCGCCGGCATCCTGGAGTTGTCCGCCCTCCGGCCAGGCCGACGCGAAGGGAACGGTGTCAGTGTGGGAAAGAAAAACAAGTTCGGCTGCGTAGGGCGCGCTTCGCAAATCGTTGCCGGGAGCGTGCGAGAGGAAGAGCGCGTTGAATTTTTCCACGCCGGCTGGATCGTGATACGGCAACAGCACGGGCGTCCAACCGAGCGGCTCCAGGCGGCCGCGCACGAAGTCGATCACGGGCCGGTTCGGCTCGTGCGAGACGGACGAAATGCCGACCAGCGCGGCGAGAATTTCCGCGACCGACATGGCGGCAGGCAAGGAGTTCATCGGGATTTCCAGAGCTGGGCTTGGAGTGCGCGGAAGCGGTCGATGATTTCCGTTTCATCCGCGTGCCGGCCGTCGCGCACGAGCAGGCGACCGCCGACGCAAACATTGCGAATCGCCGCGCGGGTCGTGCCCCAGACCACGGCGTTGAGCACGGCGGCGGGCGACTCGTCGCTGCCGGCGAGCGCGGGATCGCGCAGATCGACGGTGAAAAAATCGGCTGGCCCGCCGACGCGCAACGCGCCGCCTGGCAGTGCCAGCGAGCGCGCGCCGGATTCCGTGGCGCAACGCAGGAGCTGGCGCGCGAGGGCATCGGAATTTTCTGCGTCGGCCGCGACGGGGAGACCGGGCACAGCGAGGCGACGGAGCTGGCGCAGGCGGAGATGAAATTCGAGCTGGCGCGCGTCTTCGAGCAGTTCGTTTTGCGTTTGCGAATCGCTGCCCAGCGCGATGCGCGCGCCGGCGTGCAGATACCCAGCGGCAGGCAGGATGCCATCGCCGAGGTTGCGTTCCGTGGACGGGCACGCGCAGACCGTCGCGCCGGCCGCGCCGACGGCTTCGATTTCATCTGGCTCGACGTGGATGGCGTGAACGAGCGTCACGTCCGGCCCGAGCAATTTTTCGCGCGCGAGCAGGCGCACCGGCGGCGCGCCGTTTTCCGTGACGCACATTTCGATTTCCGCCGGTTGCTCGGCGGCATGAAGGTGCGCCGGCATACCGAGCGCGCGAGCGCCAAGCAGCAACTCGCGCATCGTCTTCAAATCGACCGCGCGGATGCTGTGCGGTGCGACGCCGATGTTGATTTCGCCCGCGGCGACCTCGGCGGAAAATTCGTCGCGCAACGCCGCCGTCTCACGCAAAAATTCGTCGGCCGGGCCGGTGCGAAAACGAATCTGCCCGCCTTGGAGTTCGCGGTCTGGCCCGCCGCGCTGATACGCCGTTCGCAACAGCGCGATGCGCATACCGACATCGCGCGCCGCGCGGATCGTTTCGCGTGCCAATCGGTGCGGGTCGGCGGGATATGCGCTGCCATCGGGCGCGCGGTGGAGATAATGGAACTCGCCGACTGCCGTAACTCCGCACAGCAGCATTTCCAGGAACGCCATGCGCGCCACGTCATACGCGCCGGCGGCGTCGAGCACCAGCGCGGCGCGATACATCCCTTCGCGCCAAGTCCAAAACGTGTCGCGCACGTCCACCAGCGACGGCCGCTCGACCCGGCCGCGGATCATGCGTTGAAACGCATGGGAATGCGTATTGACTAATCCCGGCACGAGCGCCTGGCCGGGCAGGCGCTGGCCGCGCGCAAGATCGGCCGGCTCGCGCGAGAAACGCTCGATGCGGCCATCCGCATCGCAACAGAGCGCGAGGCCGGGCGCGAGCGCGCCGTCGAGGTAAATCCAGTCGGGCAGCCAGGCCGTCGGTGCGAGCGCGGAGTTGTTCACGATGTGGTCGATTCGCGAGAAAAAACGCGGCGTCCGCCGACGAACACGTCGCGCGCGGTTTCGACGCCAAACCAATACGGAATCTCGCGCCAATCTTCGGCATCGTGAATCACAAAATCGGCGAGCTTGCCCGGCTCCAGGCTGCCGATCTGGTTGCCGCGTCCGAGACTATGTGCCGCGTTGATCGTCACTGCGCTGAGCGCCTCGGCGGGCGTTATCCGCATCTGGGTCACCGCGAGCGAAAGCGCCATCGGGATCGACGGCGACGGCGAGGTGCCGGGATTGAAATCGGTCGCGAGCACGACCGCCAGACCAGCCGCGATCATCTCGCGTGCCGGCGGATAATGGCGGGAGCCGAGCGCATACACCGAGCCTGGCAGGAGGACGGGCTGCACCCCGGCGTCGCGCAATGCGTGGATGCCAGCGGTGTCGAGTTGTTCCAGGTGATCGGCCGTCGTGGCGCCCAACTCTGCGGCGAGCTCCGCGCCGCCTGAACGCCGGAGTTGGTCGGCGTGCATCCGCAGCCCGAATCCCAGCGCGCGCGCCGTCTGCAACAACGCGCGGCATTCCTCGACTTCAAACCAACCCGGCTCGCAAAACGCATCGACATATTCCGCCAGTTTTTCCTGCGCGACCGCCGGCAGCATTTCTTCGCGCGCGAGTTCGAGAAACGCCGCTTTGCGCCCGCGAAATTCTTCTGGCACCGCGTGCGCCGCGAGAAACGTTGGCACGATCCGCGGCCCCGTGCCGTGCTCGCCCTCTTCCGCCAAACGCTGCACGGTCCGCAGCAGCCGGCGCTCGGTTTCCCAATCCAATCCGTAGCCTGATTTCGCCTCGAGCGTCGTTGTGCCGCCGCGCAGCGCCCAGCGCGCGTGACGTCGTCCGGCGGCGCGCAGCGCGTCATCACTCGCCGCCCGGGTTTTCCGCACCGTGGAAAGAATGCCGCCGCCCGCCGCCGTGATCTCCTGATACGTTTCGCCGCGCGCCCGCCGCTCCATTTCATCCGCGCGCTGGCCGGCAAAAACGAGGTGCGTGTGCGCATCGACAAATCCGGGCAAGACCACGCGCCCGCCGGCGTCAACGACTTCGGCGTCCGCGGGCAAGTCGCGCTCCATTTCCCTGCGTTCACCGGCTCGCGCGATACGTCCGCTGCCGTCAACAAACAAGGCGCCATCGGCGATCATGCCAAGGTCGGCGAATTCGCTGCCTGCTCTGGGTCGGTTCGGTCCGCGGAGCGTGACGAGTTGCCCACAGTTCACGACCGCGAGTGCCGTTGTGCCGGCGACCTCGCGATGCGGTGTCTTGGCTGTGTGCGATGCAGTCATCTCGAAGTTTGTGTCGCGCTCCTGCGGCGCAAAAGGAGCGCGCACGCGAAGAATAGCAACGATGGCAACCAGACCCAGATGACTTCGCTGAGCAAGACGCCGAATCCGCGGCTGGAGAAAAATCCGACTCCAAGGGGGGAAACCGCGATCGGCGTCAGCGGAAAGAAATAGCGCGCCGTGTTGAATGGCGAGAAAAACGCGACCCCGAGTCCGCCGTCGGTGAATGCGTCCAGCACGCCGTGCGAAACGATCGCGAGAAACAAATAAATCCACACCCAGCTGCGGTGCGCGCGCGCGGTTGCGCGGGGAAACGCGGCGAATGTCGCCAAGCAGGCGAGCACCGCGGCGAAGAACAGGGAGTGCGTCAATCCTCGATGACCGAGCAGATCGCCGTAGCGAATTCCGAAGCGAAATCCGATGACGTCAATATCCGGCGCCATCGAGCACACCATGCCCAACACGATCAGCCGGCGCGGAACGCATCGCACCGGAAACGCCGCGATCAACGCCGCGGCTGCGACCGCATGGGAAATCACGGTGGGCATGAGTTGAGCCGAAGCCAGCGCCGTTTATGCGTTCGCTTGCAGGTGACTTCCAAGTGGATGGCGACCTCCGGGCGCCATTGTTTAGGCGCAGCCAGCAATATCTCCACGCAGCTTCGCCGCACCTAGCGGTGCCCGGAGGTCGCCATCCACCGTGGCTTCGAGAGACTGTTCACTCGCGCGCCATCGGGATAACGATGTCTTTCTCGCGTGCGGTTTCCGCGGCGAGCGCGTAGCCGGCGTCAACGTGGCGAGCGACGCCCAAACCGGGGTCGTTCGTGAGCACACGCTGGAGACGTTCGGCGCCGGCATCGGTGCCGTCGGCGACGGTGACCTGGCCGGCGTGGATCGAGTAGCCCATACCGACGCCGCCGCCATGGTGGAGACTGACCCAACTCGCGCCGCTGGCGGTGTTGAGCAGGGCGTTGAGCAGCGGCCAGTCGGCCACGGCGTCGGAGCCGTCGAGCATGGCTTCGGTCTCACGATAGGGTGAGGCGACCGAGCCGGTGTCGAGGTGGTCGCGACCGATGGCGAGCGGGACGGAAATTTCGCCGCGGCGCACGAGGTCGTTCATCGCTTCGCCCATCCGCGCGCGGTCACCGTAGCCGAGCCAGCAGATGCGCGCGGGGAGTCCTTGGAACTGGATTTTTTCGCGTGCGACGCGGAACCAGCGCTGGAGCGTTTCGTCTTCAGGAAAAAGTTTCAGCGCGAGCGCGTCGGTTTTGTGGATGTCGGCGGGATCGCCGGAGAGCGCGACCCAGCGGAAGGGGCCTTTGCCTTCGCAGAACAGCGGCCGGATGTATTCGGGCACGAAGCCGGGGATGTTGAAGGCGTCCGCACAGCCGGCGTCCTGCGCGCCTTTGCGCAGGTTGTTGCCGTAGTCGAAGGCCGCCGCGCCGGCGCGCTGGAGCGCGAGCATGGCCTCCACATGCACGGCCATGGATTCGAGCGCGGCGCGCACGTAGCCGCGCGGGTCGCGCTTGCGGAACTCGGCGGCGGCTTCGAGCGAGAGGCCGCGCGGGATGTAGCCCACGAGCGGATCGTGCGCGCTCGTCTGATCGGTGACGGCATCGACACCGACGCCGCGCCGCACGATCTCCGGCAGGACTTCCGCGCAGTTGCCGAGCAGGCCGACGGAGAGCGGGCGGCGCGCTTTCCGGGCTTCGTCGCAAAGTGCCATCGCTTCGTCGAGCGACTCGGCCATGCGGTCGCAATAGCCGGTTTCAACGCGCCGCTGAATGCGCCACGGATCGACCTCGACCGCGAGACAAACACCGCCGTTGAGCGTGACCGACAGCGGCTGCGCGCCGCCCATGCCGCCGAGGCCGCCGGTGACGACGAGCCGGCCCGCGAGATCGCCGCCGAAATGTTTTTCGCCGACGGCGGCGAACGTCTCGAACGTGCCCTGCACGATGCCTTGCGAGCCGATGTAAATCCACGAGCCGGCGGTCATCTGGCCATACATCATCAGACCCGCGGCTTCGAGCGCGTCGAAGTGTTCCCAGGTTGCCCAGTTGCCGACCAGGTTCGAGTTCGCGATGAGCACGCGCGGCGCGTGCGCGTGCGTGCGGAAAACGGCGACCGGCTTGCCGGATTGGACGAGGAGCGTCTCGTCATCGGCGAGACGCTGCAACTCGCGCACGATGGCGCGAAAGGCGTCCCAGTTCCGTGCCGCTTTGCCGCGGCCGCCATAGACGATGAGCTCGTCCGGCCGCTCGGCTACGGCGGGATCGAGATTGTTCATCAGGCAGCGCAACGCCGCCTCCTGGTGCCAGCCGCGACAGGAACGAGTGGTGCCATGCGGGGCGCGGATGACGGGGGCAGATGGCGACGCGGGCGGCGGGGCAATGACGGTGTTCATAGGGAGGGACTGTTCCTGATTTTACGTGAGCGAATCGCAACTCGCGCTGGCGGCAGCGGCGATCGCGCCGGAGCGCACGAGATCCAGCGCGCGTTCGATCTCGGGTCCAAAAAGGTGATCGTGCTCCGCGAATGGAATCGCGCCGCGGACCACCGCGTGCGCGGCCTCGACGCCGCAACCGGCGCGCAATGGGTGGGCAAATTCGAGCGCCTGCGAGGCGCCGAGCAGCTCGAGCGCGAGGACGGTCTCGGTGTTCTCCAAAACGGTGAGCAGTTTCGTCGCGCTCGTCGCGCCCATCGAGACGTGGTCTTCCTGGCCGAGCGAGCTCGGGATGGAATCGACGCACGCGGGATGCGCGAGCACTTTGTTTTCGGAGACCAGCGCGGCGGCGGTGTATTGCGTGAGCATGAAGCCGGAGTTCAGGCCGGTCTCGCGCAGGAGCAGGCGCGGGAGCGTTGCCTCGGGCGTGCGCGGCGCGCCGCCGCCGGTGCGGTCGCCGCCGAGCAGGAGATACAGGCGCCGCTCGGAAATCGACGCCAGCTCGGCGACCGCCATCGCAAGGGAATCGAGCGCGAAGGCGAGCGGTTCGCCGTGGAAATTTCCGCCGCTGAGAATCTCGCCCTCCGCGCCGTTCGCGCCGTCCTCGCTCGGAAAGACGAGCGGGTTATCGGTGGCGGAATTGATCTCGATTTCGACAGTCGCGCGCGCCTGCCGGGCCACGTCGCGCACCGCGCCGTGGACTTGCGGCACGCAACGCAGCGAATACGGGTCCTGCACTTTCGGGCAATCGCGGTGCGACGGCAGAATCTCGGAGCCGGCGAGCAGCGCGCGCAGGTTCGCGGCGACCGCGAATTGTCCGGCGTGGGGTCGGGCATTGTGGATGCGCGCGTCGAAGGGCGCCGCGCTGCCGCGCCACGCTTCCAGGCTCATCGCGGCGATGACGTCAGCGGTCGTCAGCAAGCGCGCGAGACGCAGGAGCCCATGGACGGCGTGCGCCGACATGAACTGCGTGCCGTTGATGAGCGCGAGGCCTTCCTTAGAGTGCAAAGTGAGCGGCGTCAGGCCGAGTTCGGGGAGGATTTCCGCGGCCGGCGCGCGGCGGCCGTTCCAGCGGAGTTCGCCCAGGCCCAGGAGCGGAAGAGTCAGGTGCGCCAATGGCGCCAGATCGCCGCTCGCGCCGAGCGAGCCTTTGCTCGGAATCACGGGCGTGGCGTCCGTGTTGAACAATGCAAGCAGCGCGTCGGCGAGCGCGAGCGTGACGCCGGAAAAGCCGGTCGCCAGCGCGTTCACTTTCAATAGCAACATCAGCCGCACGATCTCCGGCGCAGTCTCGGGGCCGACACCGACGGCGTGGCTGAGGATCAGGTTCACCTGGAGCTGCTCGATGTCCGCGCGTGCGATGCGCTGATTGGCCAAGATGCCGAACCCGGTGTTGATGCCGTAGATCGCACGTTCGCTTTCCTGCAACCGCTCAACGACGCGGCGCGACGCGAGCATCCGCGCGCGGGCGGCCTCGGAAATTTTCACCGAGCCGCCATCGTGCAGCATTGCGCAGATACCATCGAGCGTGAGTC
>CAXTRS010000066.1:0-16199 GCA_964246635.1 uncultured Chthoniobacterales bacterium
CCGGCGTAGCGGCGGTATCGGGGGGGGGTCACGCCCGCCCTACCCACAGAATATCTATCGCGATCCATTGGCTCCGGTCCTTAGTTGGCGAGCTGCGCGGTGGTGATTTCGAGCAACTCGGTCGTGATCGCGGCCTGGCGCACCTTGTTGTATTCCAAGGTGAGGTCCTTCACGAGCTGCTTGGCGTTGTCGGTCGCGCTCTTCATCGCGACCATGCGCGCGCTGTGCTCGCTGGCGCGCGCGTCGAGCACCATCTGGTAAATCTGGTAGTTGATGAATTGCGGCAGGATCGCGTCGAGCACGCTCTCGGCATCCGGCTCGAAGATGAAGCCGGAGCTGTTCACTTTCTGCGCTTCGTCGGCTTCCTTTTTTTCGCCGCCGCCAGGGAGTTCCACCGCGCTGATCGGCAGCAGCGTCCGCACGGTTGCTTTTTGCGTGAGCGTGTTGACGAAATGGGTAAAGACCACGCTCACCTTGTCCACTTCGCCGTCGAGAAACTTTTCGGTGATGAATTTGGAAATTCGCTTGGTTTCCGCAAACGCCGGCGCGTCTTTCAACTCGAAGTCGGCGAGCAGATCGCGCTTCGTGCGTGCGAGATACTGCACGGCCTTGCGCCCGGTGGCGACGTAGCGCGTCGCGCTGGTGTCGAACGGGTTCACCTCGCGCAGCAGGTTCGTGTTCAGCGCGCCGCAGAGCCCTTTGTCCGTCGCGATGATGAGCACGAGTTCGCGCTTCACCGGCCGTTCGACGAGCAGCGGGTGCGCGCCTTCCTCCACCCGCTCGCGCAACGAGACGAGCACCTCGTTGAGCACCCGCGAGTATTCGCGCCCCGCCAGCGCGGCGCTTTGCGCGCGGCGCATCTTCGACGCCGCCACCATCTGCATCGCCTTGGTGATCTGCGCAGTATTCTTGACCGACTTGATGCGCCGGCGGATTTCGCGGGTGTTTGCCATGAATAAGAAGCGGGAACGGTGACAGACGGGCCGACAATCAGGACTGAAGAGGCTTAGGCGAGGGCGGGCCTCCCTTTGACAGACAGAATCTTGGGTTCAACAGTGAGAAAGCGGCGATTGTCAGAGGGTTTTCAGCCGTTGTTCGCGAGTTTGCGGGCTTTGTTCGCAGTTATCGGAGGATTGTTCTTAAAATTGACCGGCTTGACGGGCGTTTTCCTGGCTTTGCGCTCGCTTTTGAGAACATTGTCGGGCGTTTTTTCGGGCTTGTCGGGGAGTTTTCGGGGAGCTGCGGGCGAATTTTCGGCGTTGTCGAGGAAATTTCTGCCGTTGACGGACAGGCGCGCGCCTTAGCGGAACGTGCTCTTGAACTCTTCCACGGTCGCTTTGAGCTGCGCCTCGACATCCTTATCGACCGCTTTCTTTTCGCGGATGAGCGCGAGCACGGCGTCTTTGCGCGTGGTGAGGTATTCCTGGAATTTCGCCTGGAATTCCTTCACCCGATCCACGGGCACGCTGTCGAAATGCCCGTTCTGCATGGCCCAAAGCATGGCCACCTGAATCTCGACCGGCAGCGGGCTGTATTGGTTCTGCTTGAAGAGTTCGACGATGCGCTGGCCGCGGTCGAGCCGCGCCTTCGTGCCGGCATCGAGGTCGCTGCCGAACTGCGCGAACGCCGCCAGTTCGCGGAACTGCGCCAGCTCCAGCTTCGTCTTGCCGGCGACTTGTTTCATCGCCTTGATCTGCGCCGCCGAGCCGACGCGGCTGACCGAAAGGCCGACGGAGATCGCCGGGCGCACGCCTTGGTAGAACAAATCCGTTTCCAGATAAATCTGGCCGTCCGTGATCGAAATGACGTTCGTCGGAATATAAGCGGACACGTCGCCGGCTTGCGTCTCGATGATGGGCAATGCCGTCAGCGAGCCGCCGCCGAATTCTTCGCCGACTCGCGCCGCGCGCTCCAGCAAACGCGAGTGCAGATAAAACACGTCGCCCGGATACGCCTCGCGACCGCTCGGCCGCCGGAGCACGAGCGACACCTGCCGATACGCGACGGCGTGCTTGCTGAGGTCGTCGTAGATGATGAGCGCGTCCATGTTGTTGTCCATGAACCACTCGCCCATCGCCGCGCCGGCGAACGGCGCGAGGTATTGGTTCGCCGCGGTGTCCGAGGCCGGCGCGCTGACGACGATGGTGTAGGGCATCGCGCCCGATTCCTCGAGAATGCCGATGGCGCGCGCGACGTTCGCGTTTTTCTGCCCGATGGCGACGTAGATGCAGTAGAGCGGCCGGTAATCCTTGTCGCCGCTCTTCTCCGCCGCCTGGTTCTGGCGCGCCTGGGAAATGATGGTGTCGAGCACCACGGTCGTCTTGCCCGTGGCACGGTCGCCGATGATCAGCTCGCGCTGGCCGCGGCCAATCGGGATCATCGCATCGACGGCCATGATGCCGGTGAGCACCGGCTGGCTGACGCTCTTGCGCTTGATGACGCCGGGCGCGATTTTCTCGACCGGATACTGCGCGTCGCCCTTCACCGGCCCCTTGCCGTCAATCGGGTTGCCGATGGCGTTCACCACGCGGCCGAGCAGGCCCTTGCCGACCGGCACCGAAAGCAGGCGACCGGTCGTGCGCACCTCGGTGCCTTCGACGATGTTTTCGAAATCCCCGAGCAGGATTGCGCCGACCTCGGTCTCTTCCAGATTCAGCGCCAGACCGACGACCCCGTTGGGGAACTCGATCATTTCGTTCAGCATCACGTCGCTGAGGCCTTCGATCTTGGCCACGCCGTCGCCGACGTTGCGCACCACGCCGACGTTGCTCTTGGTCGTGGAGGTTTTGAGATTCGCGATCTGGGTTTCGATGTCTTCGAGGATGGTGCTCATGAAAAAAGTAAAGGGGGAAACTTTGGACAGAATTAACAGAATTTACAGAATTGGATGAGTTCCGGCGGACGCCCAATCCGTGTTTCCAATTCTGTTAATTTTGTTAATTCTGTCGAAAAATCCGGGGGGTTAGATTTGTTCCTGCAAACGCGCGAGCCGGCTGCGCACGCTGCCGTCCCACACGTCGCTGCCGATCTTCACCCGCATGCCGCCGATCAACTCGTGGTTCACTTTGAATTCGGTCGTCAGGTCGCTGCCGTATTTCTGGCGCAAGCTGTTGACCACTGCGTCGGCCGTGGATTGATTCAGTGGCGCCGCGCTCTCGATCACCGCGTGCCGTTTTTCGATCTCCAACCGCAGGAGCCGCTGATAGGCTTCGAGCGCACCGAGATAGTGCCGCGGTTTTTCGCTGAGCACGGACTGGACAATGGAAGAGACGCGAGCGCGGTCGAGCTGGCCATCGACAAGGCTAAGTCGGAGGAGCTGGCGGGCCAGCGTGCGGGCTTCTTTGGTAATCTTCATGGCGGGCAAAGAACGAGTTGAGAGTTGGCGGGCGACGGACGGAGGGAAAGTTTTTTTAGGCTGCGATCTGGCGCGCGGTTTCTTCGCTGAGCACGCGCTGGTCGTCGCTCGTCAGCACCTTGCCGCTGACTTTCGCGGTGGTGTCGATGACGAGCCGCGCGACCTCGCGCTTCAGCTCGTTGAGCACACGCTCGTGCTCGAGCTGCGTGGCCTCGTGAGCGCGGGCGATGATACGCTCGGCCTCCACGACGGCGTCCTGCGCGCGGCGCTCGGCGAGCGCATTGCTGCTCTGGCGCGCTTCGTCGATGAGCTTTTGCGCCTGGGCGTTGGCGCCGTCCAAAATCTCCCGGTATTTCGTCTCCGCGGCGGCGAGCTCGCGCCGGATTTTTTCCGCGTTCGCCTGCCCTTCCTCGATCCGGCGCCGGCGCTCTTCGAGCATCTTGATGACGGCGCCGAACGCGTAGGTTTTCAGCACCCAATAGACGATGCCGACGGTGAGCAGTTGCGCGATAAACGTCGGCCAGGTAACGCCGAAGGTGTGGAGGATTTCGTGCATGACCGGGGTTGAGAAGAGAGCACTGAAAAAGAGAGGGAGCAAGGAACTGCCGGACCGCGCGGATCGACCGGCCGCGGCAGCCCCTGCTTTCGACGCTGCGAGCGTTGCTTACTTGTAGAGGAAGAACACGATGAGCGCGTAAATGGCGACCGCTTCCGAGAGCGCCATGCCGATGATCGAGATGGTCAGAATCTGACCAAACGCGCCAGGGTTGCGGCCGACCGCTTCGGCCGCTTTCGCGCCGACCATGCCGACGCCAATGGCGCCGCCGAGGCCGGCGAACGCGAGGGCCAGCGTCGGCCCGATGGATTTGCCTTCCGCCGCGGAAGTGGCCGCAGTCTGCGCGACCTGCGCGAGGAAGAAGGGGAGCATGGCAAGCGTGCTGTTCATGATGAGATGGTGGTTATCTGATTTTGACTGTCGGTGTTGGGTTTGGTGTTTCGCCCGCCGCCCACACGTTGCGCATGGTCACAGCGGGAAATTGTTTCAGTGCGCGCGCGCAGGGACGGTCGAGTTCGTCGGAGCATTGGCAGGTGCGTGCTCGTGCGTGTGCTCCTCACCGTGCTCTTCGTCGTGCGTGGTGGAAAGCTTGAGATAAACGGCGCAGAGCAGCGTGAAGACGAGCGCCTGCACGAAGGCGACGAGCAGCTCGAGAAAGTAAAACGGCAGCGGCACCAGAATGCTCATCGGGATGCGCAGGAAAGCCGGCAGCGGGTCACCCAAGTGAGCCATGGTGTTCAGCAAATTGTCCCCGGCGTAAATGTTGCCGAAGAGCCGCAGCGAGAGCGACACCGGACGGAAAACAATCGAGATCACCTCAATGACGCCGACGAAAAAGAAGATCGGCAACAGCGCGATTTTGAGCGCGCCTTTGAGTCCGCCCTTCGGCCCGAACATGTGCGCGAAAAATCCGCCCACGCCCATTTCCTGCAGGCTCCAGATCAGCCAAAACACCATGAACAGGATCGCCATCGAAAGCGTCATGTTCAGGTCGGCATTGGCCGGGCGGAGCAGCGGCGCGTGCATCGAATCGAGCGAGAGCGGACCACTCTTGTGGCCCCAGCCGATCGTGCCGACACCGGGGATCAGGCCGAAGAGATTCGAGCAAAGGATGAAAATGAAAAAGGTCGCCAGCAACGGAAACGCGCGGGCGACCATGTGCTTGCCGACGATGCCTTCAAGCATGCCGTAAAGCCCTTCGACAACGGCCTCGAAGATGTTCTGATGCCTGCGCCGCGGCACGAGTTCCATGCGGTCCGTCGCCCGGCGCGCCACCCAGACGAGCAGAGCGGTGACGATGAAGGCGACGATGATCGAATTCGTGATGAAGCTCGCAATGCCATGCTCCGTCAGCGGTTCCGCGTTGAGCGGAATTTGTTCTTCAGCAAGCAAGATGGGCGGAAGCGCGGAGAGCGACATGACGACGAAGAATCTGTGCGTTTGGGGACACCGGCCCCCGGCGGAAAATTCCTAGCGGCTCGCCGAAAGAAAACGGCAGACTGACGGGACGAGCGGAGCGGAAAGGGCGCGGGGGCGCGTTGCGTATCTAGATAACGGCTCGCAGGCACGCGCAAGCCGTATTTGTGAAAAATTTCACAAGCTCGCCTGTTTCCTCGCAGTCAGTGGCTTCCGCAGCGGCAAAAACTGGCGCTGAAATTTTTGCCGTGAAATCCCGGCCGGTTCAGCGCACGCGCGGGAGAAGTCCTTCCAAAACCAAGCGCACACTTTCGGGAACGGTCTGCTCGTCGGTGTGCAAGACAATCTCGGGATCTTCCGGCGCTTCGTAGGGCGCGTCGATGCCAGTGAATTGCTTAATCTGGCCGGCGCGCGCTTTCTTATAGAGCTGCTTCGGATCGCGCTGCTCGCAGACTTCGAGTGGCGCGTTGACAAAGACTTCGACGAACTCGCAGCCGCCTTCGAGCGCGATCTCCCGCGCGCGACGGCGGTCCTGTCGATACGGCGAGATGAACGCGGTGAGCACAATGATGCCGGCGTCCGCCATGAGCCGCGCGACCTCGGCGACGCGGCGGATGTTTTCAACCCGGTCTTCGGGCGAGAAGCCGAGGTTGGAATTCAGCCCGTGGCGCACGTTGTCGCCGTCGAGCACATAGACCTGCATCTGCCGGCCGAAGAACTCGCGTTCGAGCGCCTGCGCCAGCGTGGACTTGCCCGAGCCTGACAACCCCGTGAGCCAGACGACCGCGCCGCGATGGCCGTTGCGATGCGCGCGGTCGGTCGCAGTGATATCGCCCTCGCTCCAGGTGATGTTCGTGCTCTTGACCGCCGTGCGGTCGGTGTAAACGCCGCCGAAGAGAATGCCGCCGCCGCTCACCGCGCCATCGGCGAGATCGGCGAGCACGAAGCGACCCATCTCGGGAACACGGTCGTGGTTGTCGAGCACGAGCGGCGCGCGCATTTGCAGCGTGACCTCGGCGACGTCGTTGCGCGCCACGCTCGCGGCGCCCTCGCGCGCCGTCGCCGTGCTGGCGTCGAGCACACGCTCGATGCTGGCGATCTCGCAATCGACGGCTTGCGTCGCCAACTTCAGGCGGTAGCGGCTACCGGGCTCCAAGTCGCGCCGGCCGAGCCAAAAGACGTTTGCTTTGACACGATTCGATTCGATGGGCGCATCCGCGCGGTGGCTGGCGACATGGCCACGCTCAACGAAGATTTGTTCCGTCAACGTGACGCCGACGCTCTCGCCCGCGCTCGCGCTCTCCGGCCGCGCGCCATCCGCATCCGGCCAGCGCTCGATGCTCGCGACGACCGCGGTTTTGTTAAATGGCGAAAACACCAGTTCGTCGCCCACCCGCAGCGTCCCGCTCTCGATGCGCCCGGCCAAAATGCGGCGCGCATCGAAGCGATAAACATCCTGGATCGGCAGCCGCAGCGGCCCGTCCGCGGCCGGCTGCGGCGGCTCGAAGGTGTCGAGCACCTCGCCCACCGTTGGGCCAGTGAACCACGGCATCGTTTCCGCCGCGCGCGCCGCAACATTCGCCCCCTCGCGCGCCGAGATCGGAATGAACTCGCGCGGCTCGACGCCGAAGCCATGGAGGAACTCACGATATTCCTTTTCGATGCTACGAAAAATGTCCTCGCGATAACCGATCAGATCCATCTTGTTCACCACGACCGCGACCTGCCGCAGCCCGAGCAAACTCAGCAGATATCCGTGCCGCCGGCTCTGCTCGCGCACGCCTTCATCCGCCGCGATGAGCAGCAGCGCCGCATCCGCGCGCGCCGCGCCGGTGATCATGTTTTTGAGGAACTCCTTGTGTCCCGGCGCGTCGATCAAAACACCCGGCCGCCCCGCCGCGGTTTTGAACGCGATCTGCGAAACGTCGATCGTGATGTTCTGATCCCGCTCCGCCTGGAGCGCGTCCATGAGAAACGCCCACTCGAACGGCACCCCGCGCCGCCGGCAGGATTCCTGGATCGCCTCAAACTTCCCCTGCGCCAGTGCCCCGCTGTCGTGCAAAAACCGCCCGACCAGGGTGGACTTCCCGTGGTCCACGTGGCCGACGATGACGATGCGCAGCGGTTGAGTGGAAAGATGCATCGTGAACAAAGGCCGTTTCTGATTGGTTAACGACGACGCAAAGTTTCGCGAATCCGCCGCGGGTCCCGTCTGGCATCCAGCACCGCGCGCACTTCTACCACATCGTTTCGCGTCACGTAGTAAATGGCATACGGAAACCGTTTGGAATGGAAGCGATGTTTTCCGAACACCACGCGATGAACACCGGCGTGGCGGCAGAGCGCGTCGATCTCAGCACACAGAGTCTCCAAGAAGTAATTTCCCAGTCCGCATTCCTTGCGCTCGTAAAAGCGAGCGCCGGCTTCCAGATCCCTCACCGCACTCGCGGCAATCTGGATCTTCATAGGCCGGTCCGGCTTCGGATCAGTGCCTTGGCTTCCTCCCAGTCCATAAGGTGGTCTTCCCCGATTTCCAGCCGACGATCCCGCTCCCGCAATTCGTCGGCGTGCCAAGCCGGCGACTCCAGCGATTCTTCATCGCGGGTCAGGTCATCCCAAAGAAGTTCCATCAACTGGATTTTTTCCACTTGGGTCATCGTTTCGAGAGGCAGGGAAGGAATCATGTTGAGCGCAGGTTATCACATGTATCCAGAGGCTCGCAGCCGCTCGAAGGCGTCTTCGCTCTCCTGATCCTGCGCACGCGTGCTGCGCTCGGCGATTTTGGTGTTGCGCAGTTCTTCGATGATCTCCGGCACCGTCGCGGCATCCGAAGCGACGGTGCCCGTGCAGGGCGCGCAGCCGAGACTGCGGTAGCGGCGGCCGTCGCGCGCGAAATAC
The DNA here is from genome assembly GCA_964246635.1 of uncultured Chthoniobacterales bacterium. GTDB lineage: Bacteria > Verrucomicrobiota > Verrucomicrobiia > Chthoniobacterales > SZAS-18 > JAFAXH01. The sequence continues at coordinate 8,226 of CAXTRS010000066.1, forward strand.
AAACTCACGAGCGGGATGTCTTCGCGGTGGATGTATTCCCAGACGTTCAGCTCCGTCCAGTGCAACAGTGGGTGGACCCGAAGGTGGGTGCCCGGCTCGAAATCCGTCTGGAACTGGCCCCAGAATTCCGGCGGCTGGTCGCGGAAGTTCCATTCGAAGTCTTTGTTGCGCGGCGAAAAGTAGCGTTCCTTCGCGCGCGTCCCCTCCTCGTCGCGGCGGATGCCGACGAGCACGGCTTCGTAATTTTTCTCCGCGATCACCGCCGCGAGCGGATCGCGTTTCAGCGCCGTGCAGCACGCCACGCGATCGAGCACGCCCGCGGGAAACGTGCGCCCCGCGTCGAGCGCCGCGCGGTTTTGGCCGACGACCAGTTTGAGGTTCCACTCCCGCGCCAAGCGGTCGCGGAACTCGATCATCTCGGGAATCTTGAAACTCGTATCGACGTGCACGCACGGAAACGGCACGTGCCCGAAGAACGCCTTGCGCGCCAGCCAGAGCATCACGCACGAGTCCTTGCCGATGCTCCAGAGCATCGCGGAATTTTTGAAGTGCCGGAACGTCTCGCGCAGGATGTAGATGCTCTCGCTTTCGAGCGCGTCGAGATGCGGATACAAATTCGGACGAGTCATTGGAGCGGAGAGCGAACCGCAGTGCCGTTTCAACATGATCGGCTCGTGCGGGCCGTCAACCTGCGCCGACGAGCGCGGGTCGGTCAGCGGTCGAAAATCAGCATCACGTAAGCGACGAACAGCAGCAGGTGCACGGCGCCGAGCAACACGTTCGTCCGGTTGCTGGAAAACGTGACCAGGCTCACCACCAGGGTCAGCAGCAACAACACCGTGCTCGATGGTTCCAAGCCCAGCACGACACTGCGGCCGGTGACCAAGCCGATCGTCAGCACGGCGGGAATCGTCAGCCCGATGGAGGCGACGACCGAGCCGAGCAGCAGATTGACCGAGCGTTGCAACTGATTGCTGAGCGCCGCGCGCAACGCGCTCACCGACTCGGGCGAAAGCACGAGCGCCGCCACGATGAAGCCGCCGAGCGCCGGCGGCCCGCCGAACACCCGGATGCCGTAGTCGATGGGCACCGCCAGTTTTTTGGAAAGCACCACCAGCGGCAGCAAATAAATCACCAACAGCGCGCTGTGATAGAACGTCGAGCGCGGGACCAGGTCGCCGTGTCCGCCGTGCTCTTCCTCGCGCGGTTCCCCAGGACCTTCATTCGGCGGCAAAAAATAGTGCCGGTGCACCGAAGTCTGCACCGCGAGGAAGACGACGTAGAGCCCGATCGACATCACGCTCAGCAAGGCCGCTTGCAGCCGTGAAAACGTCGGCCCCGGCGTGGCCGCGGTGAAGTTCGGCAACACCAAACCGAGCACCGACAGCGAGATGATCATCGTCAAATACGCGCTGGCGCCTTGGAGATTATAAGACTGCTCGTGGTGCCGCAGTCCGCCGAGCAAGAGCGACAGCCCGACCATGCCGTTGAGCACGATCATCACCACCGCAAACATCGCGTCGCGTGCCAGCGCCGAACTGCCCTGCGAGGTCGCCATGCTCGCGGAAATAATGAGCACCTCGATGCTGATGACCGCCAGCGTCAGCACAAGCGTGCCCAGCGGTTCGCCCAGGATCACCGCCAGGTTTTCCGCGTGCCGCACAATCGACATCGCCGCGAGCAGGATGACGCCAAACAGCCACAGCGACACCACCGCGAACCAGACCGGCTGCGACAGGTTCTCAAGCAATCGCTCACTGAACGTGAGAAACACGCCGGCGGTGGCGAGCACCACCAGCAGCGGCCATTCATCTCGAGGACCTGTGGCAACCCGATTTGGATGGTCAGCCGATGATGCCATGCGCGAATCGCTGGAATTTACCGGCTCTGTTCCAGCATCCGCAAGATCGGCTTCTCCGCGCGGGCGCGGATTTCCTCGGGCATCGTGATCTCGGGCGCCATGTTGACGAGCGCGTCGTGGAGTTTTTCCATCGTGTTCATCTTCATGAACCGGCAGTCCGCGCAGGCACAGTTGTCCGTCGGGCCGGGGATGAAGAATTTGCCGGGGACTTCTTTGCGCAGGCGATGAAGCATGCCCGATTCGGTGACGATGATGAACGCATCGGCCGGCGAGTTTTTGCAGTAACTGACCATCTTCTCCGTCGAGCAGACTTCATCGGCGAGCAGCCGCACCGCGAAGGTGCATTCCGGGTGCGCGACGACCGGGGCCTCGGGATATTGCTCGTGGATCTTCTCGATACTCTGGCGGGTGAACTCGACGTGGACGTAACAGTTGCCCGCCCAGAGATCCATCTTGCGGCCAGTCTGTTCCATCACCCAGCCGCCGAGGTTTTGGTCGGGGACGAAGAGGATGTTGCGATCCGCTGGCGCGGCGTTGACGATCTTCAGCGCGTTGCCGCTGGTGACGATCACGTCGCTCAGCGCCTTCACGCCGGCCGAGCAGTTGATGTAAGCGATGACGTAATAATTCTTGTCGCGATGCTTTTCGAGATACGCCGCGAGCCGCTCCGGCGGGCAACTTTCGCTCAGCGAACAACCGGCCTCCAGATCGGGCAGGAGCACCGTTTTCTTCGGGTTCAGGATCTTCGCCGTCTCCGCCATGAAATGGACGCCGCAAAACACGATGACGTCGGCATCGGTCTTCTGCGCCTGAAACGACAGACCCAGCGAATCGCCAACGTAATCGGCCACGTCCTGGATTTCCGGGATCTGGTAATTGTGCGCGAGGATGACGGCGTTTTTCTCGTGCTTGAGCCGCAGGATTTCTTCCGCCAGGTCCGGCCCCGCGCGTCGCGCGGTTGCCGCAGTGGGTTCGAGCAGTGCAACCATGCGGAAACATAGCGAGAATCATGGATTAGGAAAGACGCGACCGCGGGCTTCTGCTTTCATCCAGCATCCAGCATCCAGCATCTTTTTCCCCACATGAAACTTGCCTTCATCGGCGCCGGCAAAATGGCCGCGGCCATCGCACGCGGCGCGCTTCGCGCCGGGCTTTGTCAGACCGGTGACGTGCTCGCCACCGCGCGCACCGAGAACACGCGCACAGCCTTCGCGACCGCGGTTGGGTTGGAAGCCGGCGCGGTGAAGCCGGCGACCGACAACACCGTGGTCGCGGCCAGCAGCGACGTCGTGCTGCTCTGCGTCAAGCCGCCGGACGTGATCGCGACGCTGCGCAAAATCGCGCCGAAGCTGCGCAGCGGCGAGCGCGGCCAGCTCGTCATCTCCGTCGCCGCCGGCACGCCGATCTCCGAACTGCAAACCGCCGCCGGCATCGCGACGCCCCTGGTGCGGGTGATGCCCAACACGCCGGCGCTCATCGGCAAGGGCGCCAGCGCGTTTGCGCGCGGCCCGATGGCGAACGACACGCACGCCGCGCTCGTGGAAAAAATCTTCGGCGCGCTCGGCGACATTCACGCCGTGGACGAAAAACTCATCGACGCCGTCAACGGTCTTTCCGCCAGCGGCCCGGCTTACATTTACACCGTCATCGAAGCGCTCGCCGACGGTGGCGTGCTCATGGGTCTCCCCCGCCCGCTGGCCGCCGCGCTCGCCACGCAGACCGTGCTCGGCAGCGCCGAGTTGGTGAAACAGAGCGCGGGCCAGGGGCAGCACCCCGCGCAGTTGCGCGATGCCGTCGCCAGCGCCGGCGGCACGACGATGGCCGGCATGGAAGCGCTGGAAAATGGCGGTCTGCGCGCCGCGCTGATTGCCGCCGTGCGCGCTGCCACCGAGCGGGCTCGCTCGCTCGGGCGAGGCGAACCACCGTGAGGTGGAAAATTCCAAAATTCAAAATCCAAATTCCAAGGAATCGGAGGAAAAATTTTTGAAAAATTAGAAACGGCTCTTTTCCCTGGCTCGCTTGTCCGCTCGCACTTCGCGCCTGCGCCGTTCTTCGTTTTTTATTTTTTCTGACTTTTGGTCTGATTCCTTGGAATTTGGATTTTGAATTTTGGAATTTCGATTTTCTCCCGCCCTCGCCCTTGCCGCGTGCCGATTCACGCCCAAAGTCTCCCGCGTCGTGAACCGCCGTCGTCGCCTTCATCGCATTCTTGTCTTTCTGTTGCTGCTGCCTGCGCTGCTCGCCGGCTGGCTGCTACCGCTGCCGGCTGCGCACGCCAAAAAAACGCGGCGCTCAGGCAAGAGCAACGTTGCGCGTCAGCGTGCCGCCGAGCCCGCGCCGCCGCAGCCGGACATCCCGGTCACCTATCTGCCCGGCGCGCCGGAACCGCCGCGCAACCTGGCGCGCTCGGCGATTGTCATCGACGCCCGCAGTGGCCGCGTGCTCTACGAAAAAAATCCCGACGAACGCCGTCCGGTCGCCAGCACGACCAAGCTCTTAACAGCACTCGTCGTCGCCGAAAGCGGCGGGCTTGATAACCAGGTGCAGATCGAAACGATCGACACGCTTTGCGAGCCGACGAAAGCCTACGTCAAACCCGGCGAGACCTACACGCGCCGCGCGATGCTGCACGGCCTCCTCGTCCACAGTTGCAACGATCTCGCCCGCGCCCTGGCGCGCGACAATGCCGGCTCGCTCGCCGATTTCTCCGCGAGGATGAACGCCCGCTCCGCCACTCTCGGCGCGACCAGCAGCGTCTGGTCATCGCCGAACGGCCTGCCAACGCCGGGTCAGCTCCAATATTCCACCGCGCGCGACCTCTCGCGCATCGCGCGCGTCGTGTATTACCACCCGGTTTTGCGTCAGATCATCCGCACCCCGCGGCTCGTCTGGCAATTCAACAACGGCCAGATCGCCGAGTGGGACAACACGAACAAAGTGCTCCGCCGCTGGCCGCTCTGCAACGGCATGAAAACCGGCTACACGAACGCGGCCGGACACTGTTTGGTCTCGAGCGCGGCGGGTGAAAATCGCGACATCATCGCGGTCTGTCTCGGCGACAACAAATCGATCTGGAACGACTCGCAGAACCTGCTCGATTGGGCGCTGCGGCTGTGACGAAACCCCGGCCGCCCTCCGTCTTCAGATCGTGCACGAAAGCCGCCCCAGTTCGACGGCTTTTCTCATCGCCCGGGCGCTGCTCCTCGCCAGCCACGAGCCAGCGTTGCGCGGGTTGCTGCCGCCGGATGCCGCGACGCTCTCTGCCCGCTTTCTGGCGGCCGCTGGCTGGCGCTCGCGGTGGGTTTCTCGCGCGCTCGATTTCAGTGCAGTGCGGAAATCCCTGCTCGGCCTTGAGCGCACCGTGTTACCCGGCCTCGTATTACACTTCCTGCTGCGCAAGCGCTGGCTCGAAGAGCTCGTGCGTGCGGCCGTCGTGGACGACGGCTGCCGGCAGGTCGTGGTCCTCGGTGCCGGGCTCGACACGCTGGCTTCCCGACTGCACCGGGAACTGGATTTCGTGCGGTTCATCGAGGTCGATCACCCGGCGACTCAGCGGTTGAAAAAGTCGGCGTTGACCGAAGGGGAACTCGCCACGCAGAACCTCGTGCTGCTGCCAGCCGATTTGACTAACGTTTCCCTCGCCACGGCTTTGCTCGGACCCAACTCCGGCTTTGCGCGCGATCGCCGCACGCTGCTCCTGGCCGAGGGGCTGCTGATGTATTTGCCGGCTGCCGCGGTCGAGCGGTTGTTCACGGAAATCCACGCGCGTTTGCCCGAAATCACGGATTTCGTTTTCACCTTCATGGAGCCGCGCGCCGATGGCTCGGTCGGCTTTGCGCGCTCGAGCGCTCTCGTGAATCCGTGGCTGCGCTGGCGCAGCGAGCCGTTTCGCTGGGCGGCCGCGGAGTCGGAGCTCGCGGCATCGCTTCTGCGTTGCGGTTGGAAAATAAAATCAATTTCCCGCGCCGCAGAATTTCGCCGTCGTTACTTGGCGAACGACGCTGCGCTCGCTTCCTGGCCGCTGGCCGAGGGCGAGGCGATCTGCGTTGCGCAACGCGTAAATTCCACGTGAGCTGCGGCGATCTCCACCCGACTGGAACCTGGGTCAACGACACCCACTCCGCGCTCAATGCCACCCGCGTGCTGGCGGTGGAGAGACCCGGGGACGAGGAGGCGATCCGCGAAGTCATTCTGTGCGCGCGGCGCGCCGGCGCGAGCGTCTCGGTCTGCGGCGCGCGCCACGCGATGGGCGGCCAGCAATTCGGCACGGGATGTGTGTTGCTCGACACCACGAACCACGCGCGCATCCGGCGGCTCGATCGCGAGCGCGGTCTCGTGGAAATCGACGCCGGCATCCAGTGGCCGGAGCTGATCCACGGCTTGCTGAAATGCCAACCCAACGACGGTTCGCCAGTCTGGAGCATTCGCCAAAAACAAACCGGCGCGGACGCGCTCAGCTTGGGCGGCGCACTCGCGGCCAACGTCCATGGCCGCGGCCTGACGATGCGACCCATCGTTGAGGATGTCGAGTCGTTCATCCTCATCGACGCGGCTGGCGAATCGCACGAGTGCAGCCGCGAGCGCAACGCCGGTTTGTTCGCGCTCGCCATCGGCGGCTACGGACTGTTCGGCGTCATCACAGCGATCACGCTGCGCCTGACGCCGCGCCAAAAGCTCAAGCGGCGGGTGGAGATCGTCCGCGCGCCGGATTTGATCGCGAGTTTTGATGAGCGCATCTCCGCCGGATTTCTCTTCGGCGACTTCCAGTTCGCCATCGACGAAACGTCGCCGGACTTCCTGCAACGTGGTGTCCTTTCCTGTTACCGTCCGGTGGAAAACGACCGCCCGATCCCTGCGCGCCAGCGCGCGTTGAGTGCCGCGGATTGGCAACGGCTCGTGCTCCTCGCGCACACCGACCGGGCGGGCGGATTCGAGGAATACGCGCAGCATTACCTCGCCACCGACGGCCAGCTCTACTGGAGCGATACGCACCAGCTCGGCATGTATGTGAACGATTACCACGCGGAGATCGACCGCTGCACCGGAAGCGCGCATCGCGGCAGCGAAATGATCACCGAGCTCTACGTGCCGCGGCCCGCGCTGACGGCGTTTTTGAGCCAAGCCGCGGACATTTTGCGCGAGCATGCGGCGACCGTGATCTACGGCACGGTGCGCTTGATCGAGCGTGATGACGAGACCGTGCTGGCGTGGGCGCGCGAAGCGTTTGCCTGCATCATTTTCAATCTGCACGTCACGCACACACCGGCGGAAATCGCGCGCAGCGCGGCGACGTTTCGCGCGCTCATCGCGCTCGCCGCGGAACTCGGCGGCAGCTTATTCCTGACGTATCACCGCTACGCCGATCGCCGCGCCGTGGAAACGTGTTACCCGCGCTTCGCCGAGTTTCTGCGGCAACAACGTCAGCGCGATCCCGCCGGCCTCTGGCAGAGCGATTGGCTGCGGCATTACGGCAATTGTAGCGGCGGTCTATGACCGCCTTCTTTGTAGTGGCGACACGTGGCCGAAGGCGGTCATAGACCGCCGCTACAGTTGACAACGCGCAGCCACGACGGGACGCTCGCTGGCCTCGCATGGACGACCCGTTCCAACCTGAACTCGACGCACTCCGCGCCCGCTCGCTGCACCGGCGCCTGCGCGTGATGACGCCAGCGGGCGACGGCGCGGTGAAGCTCCACGCCGGCGAGCTGGTTAACTTCGCCTCCAACGATTATCTCGGCCTCGCGGAAGACCCGATCCTGCGCGAGGCGGCAAAGGCGGCGATCGACGAATACGGCGTTGGAGCAGGCGCGTCGCGGCTGGTGAGCGGCACGCGGCCGGTTCACGTGCGGCTCGAGGAACGGCTCGCGCAATTCAAAAACGCCGAAGCCGCGCTCACGTTTTCCAGCGGCTACGCGGCGGCGTGGGGCGCGCTCTCCGCGCTCGTGGACAAGCACGACGTGCTCATCATCGACAAGCTCGCACACGCCTGCTTCGTCGATGCCGCGCGCGCCAGCGGCGCGATCCTGCGCGTGTTCCCGCACAACGCGCTCGGCAAGCTCGAAGATCATCTTACCTGGGCGCGGCAGGAGCATCCGCAGGCGCGCGTCGTCGTC
>CAXTRS010000067.1:0-16125 GCA_964246635.1 uncultured Chthoniobacterales bacterium
CTGCAACAGACGGCCGGGCGTTTGTTGCGTGCAACAAAGGCCGGATTGGGATCGCCCGGCCGTCTGTTGCAGTGCGCAATATGGATTTTAACCGCTACAGGCCGAGTGACTTGCGCAAACGGATCTCAAGGGCCAATGATCTCGACTCTCTCGCGCAGGCGTTTCAGAGAGGAGGAGGCTTTGACGCCCGTGCAGCCGTCGAGCCAGAGCGTTTTCAAGCCGCCAAGCTTATCCAAGGGGCGCAGGTCGCTGACGGCCGTGCAGCCGTCGAGTGAGAGCGAATGCAAAGCGCCAAGCTTATCCAAGGGGCGCAGGTCGCTGACGGCCGCGCAGCCAGCGAGCGAGAGCGTTTCCAGGGCGCCGAGTTTTTCCAAGGGGCGCAGATCGCTGACGGCCGTGCAGCCGTCGAGCCAGAGCGTTTCCAGGGCGCCGAGTTTTTCCAAGGGGCGCAGGTCGCTGACGGCCGTGCAGCCGGCGAGGCGAAGACGACGAACCGGCAGGGTGGAACCTTCAGAGCCCAATACCTCCAAGACTGCGATGAGAAATTGGCTCGACCCGGTCAGCAAGGGGGCGATGCCCTCGTCAAGTGAGAATTTTTGTTGTTGTTCCAGCTCCCAGTGCCAGCAAACCCGCCAGAGCATGCGCCGGAAAGCGGCTCGCAGGCCGACGTGCGGGTCAATGGAAACCGTGGCCAGCAGAGCCATCAAGGCCGGGCTGGCAGCGCCTGCGCCGGCAGAGGGCAGCGGCGCCCAGGGGAGATCGTCGCAAGGGCGGTCGGCAAGCAGGCTCGCGAGTTCCTTGGGCCAGCCCTCGGCGTCGGCGAGACACTCGAACAGCAGGAGCAGCGTTTCCCGCCAAAGGTGCTGCCCCGCATAGGAGCGAAGGCTGGCCAGCGATTCGGGAGACTGCACTGGAAGAGACTGCCACCGCGGTTTGCGCACGGCCTCGGCGAGATGGCGCGCGGCGTAGTATTCCTGAAACGAAAGGTGCATGAAGGCATACAGCCCCTCGCCCCGGGGAACCAGCAGCCCGCTGCGCCGCCCGAGATAATCGAGAAACAACGCGGCGGCTTCCTGCGCCTCCGCCGGGTCGAGCTTGGCGGCCGTGTCTTGCGTGAGCCAGCCAAGCAGTTCGCGCTCGGGAACAAGAATCTCCCCCGTCTTGCCGGCGGCCTCGTTCCTCCCCAAAATGTGGAAATCCATCGCCGCCCGGTCGACGGCCTCGACCCGGCGCAATTGCATCCGAAAGCCGAGGTGGGCGAGCCACCGTTCTTTCTCCGCGAGCGTGAAGTTGCCGATGCTGGGCGGCAGCTTGCGGAAGGCGTCGATGGTGTCCAGGTAAGCCTCGGAAATCTTCGCGTAGAGCAGCGCGCGGCCGTGGGGCAGCTGGGCAAACGTGCGGTAGATCAGCGCCATGAAGGTGAGCAGATTGGGCACGCGGGCGAGCCGGCGGGTGCCGGCGTCACCGTCGATGGCGCGGAGCAGCTCGGCGGTCTGCTGGTCGATGAGCCGCGGGTTGCTCTCGTGCTGCCGATACCAGTTGCGCGCAAAGCGCTCGATGCGCGGGTGGTCGAAGGGGGCGACGTAGAGGAGATCGGCCAGGTGATCGCGCACCCGGACGGTCGAATCGCCGGCGATGGCGCCAGGGCTCTCGTGCAGCGGCGCGTCGTCGTAGCCGACGATGCGCGAGGTCAGCAGCCAGCGGGAGCGACGAAAGCGGCGGAACCCTTCCCGGACCGCCAGGCGAAGCTGCCGGCGGACCTGCGCATTGCTGATCTCGTCCAAGCCATCGAGCAGCACGAACGCCTGCCCCGTTTTCAGCAATCCGTCGAGCAGGTCGCGGTGCTCGCACAACTGCTCGGCGACCCCGTGACGCAGAAAGGCGTCGAGCAACCCTTGCCAAGTGATCTTGTCATCGATGGAGGTCAAATCTCGCAGGATCATCGGCAACGGCACCAGCGGGCCAAAAGCAGAGCCCAGCCCGCCGGTGGAAACCGGCCGGGTGAACGATTCGCAGAGCCAGTTGATGAGCGTGGTCTTCCCGGTGCCAGGGTCGCCCAGCACGACGAGACGCTGGTCGCGCTGTAACGCCTCGACCACGCTGAGCGTGTTCTTGACCGTAGCGGGCTGATCGAAGGATTCCGGCGTCAGCGGCGCCGGGCTGAGGAGCGGCTCGACGAAGAGGTTGCCGATGGGCACGTCACGGCTGGTTTCCTTCAGCTGCGGAAGGCCGAGGAATTTGATCGTGCCGTGCCAGGCGTGAACGTCGTCGAAGTAGCTGATGAGCCGCGGATCGTCGTAGGGATTGACGAACGCTGACCGATTGGGCGGCTCGGCGCGGAAATCTTCAGCCGGTGAAACCAAGATACGAGGGGCGCGCATGGCAGGCGAGGGGCGGTCAGGCTTCGAGATAGGCCCGGAGTTGCGTCTCGGTGATGTCCGGGTGCGCGGCGATGAGCGTCTGGATGCGCAGGACGTTGCCGTAGGCGGGATCGGCGAAGAGGCTGATGGCTGCTTCGAGATTCACCTTCGATGTCGTGCTTTGCTCGTCAACCGGGAAGGTGTGCGTGCGCTGGAGGTAGCGAAAGACATCGTGCAGCGTGGCGGCGCCCGGCGCCCCGGAAACCGCGCTCGCGGCCCAGCGGCGGATTTCATGATAAAACCGCGGCTCGGTCTGCAGCAGACGGTAAAGCGGCGGATGAAACTGCGCCAGGCTGGCGACGATGAGCACGACCGGGGCGTCGCTGTCCGGGACGATTTTCTCTTCCGCGACCAACTGCGCCGCCCGCCGGCCGAGCAGCAGGCCGATGGTGTTGCAGAGCGCCTTGATCTTGCGGGGATTCGCCGGCAGGCATGGTTGGCGATCAATTGGCTGACCGCCGCGACGACGGAGCGCGGCTCGGCTTTCTTCAGCCAATGGGCCACCAGCGCGGCTTGTTGCTGGCGCGAGGGCATCGGCAGCGGCCAGATCATGCTGCACAGTTTTTCCAGGTATTCCTGGGCGCGGACGAGGACTTCGTCCCCCCCGCCGGCGCCGCCGGTGTCGCCTTTCGCGTCGTCTGCCTTGCCGTCGCCGCCGGACTTGTCGCCCTTGGGCGCGGAGGGGATGAACTTGGCGATGGCCCGCTCGATCTCGCGGCGATTGATGCCGAGGATGAAGACGCAACTGCTGAGGTTGAGATAGATCTTGATGCCTTCGAGCAGGCGGAAGGCGGTCTGCGCCTCGCAGCGATCCAGATCGTCGATGATGACGACGAGCCGCGTGGCGGACTCACCCTTTTTTACCTTCTCATGCGAGGCGCCGAGCAATTCCTTGATGCTACGGTCGAGCAGCTCGCGGATGTGGTGCGACGGCAGGCTCATGGAGAGGTGCTCCTTTTCCCACGTCTCGCCCGCCTGCTGGATCTTGGAAGCTTGGAAGCCGATCTTCTTGGTGACGTCCTCCATCGACATCAGCGCGCCGCGCAAGGTGACCTCGGCTGTCTTGGCGGTGGCGCCTTGGAGCCGGCTCCAGAAATGGCTCTTCCAAGTGAGCTGGGCGCGGATTTCGTGGAGCAAGGCCACGATGGGCGCTTCTTCGTGCTGATAACGCCACGCCTCGAACCAAACAACGGCGACGTGATCGAAGGGCGGTTCTTTCGGTTTCGGCGCATTGGCGTTCTGCGGGCATTCGCCGCAAAGCTGGAATTGAAGCTGGTGCAGAAAGCTGGTCTTGCCGGAGCCCCAGTCGCCGTGGATGCCGACGACCAGCGGCGGGCGGCAGGTGGCGACCCAGCGCACGACTTCGGCGACCAGCGGCGTGCGGGCGAGTTGGTCGTGCAGGTCGGGCTCGTCGTTGTGCAGGGAGTAGGCGGCGGTGGACATGGAGTGGTGAATGGACCGAGCATGCCTGCATCCGCAGCGTAGGACAAGTTTGGGGAGGAAAGCTGACAGGAGGTTTGCGACTGATGCCACCGGCGAAAGCACGCGGGAAGCTTGCATGCCACCGAGTTGAGACGGATGCGTTTTCCTGCCGTGTTCTACGGACCTAGGGGGAACATGAAGAAAGGAAAGGGGCGTGAAAACAGACCGTCTCTGGTGCGAATCGGTCCTCTTCCTCCGTTGTGGGGCAGGGTGAGGGCCTCAGGAAAAAGAACGTGCTGCTTGACGGACGCCTGCGGCATTTTTCCAGTTTCCCATGACAAAATACCTGGTCATCGAAACGATCCGCCCCGATTGCCTAGAAGCGGTCTATCGGCGCTTCCATGAAAAAGGCCGCCTGCTGCCGGCTGGGCTGCACTATCTCGACAGTTGGCTGGAGAAGGACGGCCGGCGCTGTTTCCAGCTGATGGAGACCGGGGACCGCGAGCTTTTTGCGCCGTGGATCGAGCGCTGGGCGGACCTGGTCGAGTTCGAGGTCGTCGAGCTTGGGGAAAAGCCCCGGCGAGCCTCGGAAGGCTAACGGCCTCCACCCCTTCACACCGACGGCTGTGCTGCACGGTTACGGTGCAACTCCGGCCGGGTGACGGCCGCCATCGCGGCGGCGTGCGGCAGCCGCTCGCGACCGACGAATTCCACGAGGCGTGGGATAAATTCCTCCGGCGCTCGCACGAGTTCACCGAAGGGGATTTTCAACAGTTCGAAATTCTGCCCGCGCTCAAGGCTTTGCAGAATCGTGTCGCGATGGGCTTCGAGCATGCGCGCCATGCGCGCCGGGTCGGTCGCGGGCGCTTTTTTTCCGCGCCGCGCGATCATCTTCCCTTGTGAGGCGACGACCTCCGCGATCGGTCGGTCCATGAAGATGACTTTGTAACGGTGCCGTCGCGGCAGGGCGGGCAAAAGCGCGGTGATGACTTTGAGAGCGCACCCTTCGGCCTGGCGCAGAATTTCGGGTTGCCGGCGCAGCTTTTTGATCGCCTCCCATTCATAGTAGCCCTCGGGATTGTCGGGATCGGCCCGGCGCTCGCCATCGGTCAGGATCGGCATACCGCCGGCGTGGAGCATTTGCATCATCAGCGACGTGCCGGAGCGGGGGAGGCCGGAGACAATGAGCAACTCCAGCGGGGGCTGGCCGCTCGCCGCCGCGCCTGCCTGCGCCGGGTCTGGCTCTGCATCCTTGGCTCTTGCTGCGATCCGCGCCCGGCGGGCGCGCGAGCGTTGCCCAGCCTCTTGCCGGATCGCGGCGAGCTTTGCCCGCTGCTGTCGCTTCAACTCCGCAGCCCCGGCCAGCCGCTGCTCGTGCTGGACGGCTCGCTGTGGGTCTCCGAGCCGCGTATAAATCCGCACCAAGGCGCGGTGAGCCACCGGCATCGCCGCAGGATTCAACCGCAACGCCGTTTCGAGCGCCTGCGCGGCCCGCGCGAGTTGATTCATCCGCGCCAGGGCAAGCCCGAGATAGAAGTGCCCGAGCGGCAGCGGGTGCGCATAACTCACGGCGGCGAGCGCAGCCTCCGCGACTTCGAGGTCGCGGCGTTGCGGCAGCAGCGCGGCGGCCAGCCCGAGAAACGCGTGCGCGTGGTGCGGATCGATTTTCGTCGCGCGGCGAAAGGCGGCTTCGGCGTCGGCCCAACTTCTGAGTTTCAGATGGCCATTGCCGATCTGCACGTGCAGGTCGGGCAATCGTGGTTCGAGTTTCGCCAGGTCCCGGAGATGATCGAGGCTTTCGCGGTAGCGGCCACGCTGAAAAGCAATCTCGGCCAGCACGAGCCGGCCGGCGGGGGTTTCCCGGCAATTTGCGATCAGGGATGCGACCGTCGCTTCGGACTCGCGCAAGAGCCCGATACAAAGAAGGGCGCGCGCCAGTGCCAACGCGAAGTCGGGGCGCTCCGGCAGCTCTTCATGAATCTTCTCCAGCAGCGGCAACGCTTCGACGAAGCGGCCGGCATCGAGATACACCCGCGCGAGATTCCACTCCTGCTCGCGGCGACATTCCACCGCGGCTTGCGCACGGTCTTCGGCGGGCCGGTCGATGTAGCCGAGCGCGACGAATTGTTCGAGCAATGCCTCGGCGTCGCTCGCCTCCATCGCCGCGTTGCCCGTGTGCATGCCCGTTTCTCCCGGCTCCGCATCCCAACTCGGAACTGTCTCGGCCGTCGGCGGCTGCGCGAACGCTTCCACCAGCACGCGCCCATCCATGTCCGCGCCCACCGGCAGGCCGAAGAGGCTCAGCACGGTCGGCGCGACGTCGAGCAGGTTGGCGCCGTAAATCCGCTCGTCGCGTTTGATGCCAGGGCCGCGCATGCAAAAAATTCCGAGCGGCCGGTGCTCGATGGCCGGCCCGGTAGGAATCTTTGGAATGAACCGCGGGCGCAGATGATCGGAGTGAAACCCGTGGTCGGAAACGACGATGACCGTGGTCTCTTCGCCCGCCAGCGCGAGCAATGCGCGCAGCATCAGATCGTGCAGCCGATACGCGCCGTTGAGCACGTCGTGGTAAATCTCGAACTCCTTTTCATTGACCCTCTTCTGTCGCGGCGGATGCGCCCACATGAACGCGTGGCTGAAGTGGTCGATCGAAGGGTAATAAATCCCCATAAAATCCCACGGCTCGGTTTGCAGGAGGTGCGTCGCCGCCGCGTGGACGCTGAAGGATTCCGCGAGCAACTTGGCCAGCACCGCAAGCCGCCCATCATTTTCCTGATCGACCTCCGCCGCTTTTGGCACAAACGTCAGCAGGGACTCGCCGCTGATTTCTTCCTGCCGCACGCGCAGTTCCGCGAGTTCCTCCGCCAGCCTCGCGGGATGCACGGTGCCGCTGACCATTGGCCAAGGCTCGTCCGGTTTGGGAAAAGCTCGCGCGTAGGCATCCGACACCACGACCCCGTTGATCGGCTCGGCTGGATGACCGCCGAACCAGTTCACGACGTTCGAGCGATAGCCGCGCTGGGTGAGAATATTCCAGAGCGCCTTGACCTGCCGCGAGGTGCTCGTCACCGGGCGCAGACTGCCCGTGTGGGGATCGACTTCGGTGAAGCCGAGAATCCCGTGTTTGTCCGCGCGCTTGCCGGTGGCGATCGAGTTCCAGAGCATCGGCGAGAGCACCGGCTCCAGCGTCGTGATGTCGCCCATCACGCCTTCTTCGACGAAGCGAGCGAGCGTGGGCATTTCCCCGCGCTCCAGCAGCGGGTTGATGACCTTCCAATCGGCTGCATCCCAGCCGACGAGCAAGACCTTTGGCGCCGCAGCTGCCCTCATGAGGAGTCCGTCGATGGAAGGCTCCAGACGCCTCCGCCTGGCGAGGCACGGCCGTTGCCGCGCCTGCCGCGAACGGGAGGCGTGCTTGGCGAGATGCTAGGCGGCTTTCGCTTGGCGGCGCTTTCTCACCACTGCCAGCCCGAGAGCGCCGGCCGCGAGCAGGGCGAGTTCGCTAGGCTCGGGAACGAATGTTGCGGACGGCGTAAAAATCGGATTTCCGATGCCCGTGGTCACATTGCCGCTGTCCTCATACGCCACACCGTAGAGCGTGATGGTGTAGTTCGGATTGAGCCTCACCTCCGCCCAGCCGTAGCGCGTGATCCCCGCACCAAGATTGAATTTCAGGCCAAGGAAACCCAGGTTGCCCGGATACCACGGTCCCGCCGTAAATGTGCTGGCTTTGAAACCCAGCGCCCCGTTGGTGATAAAATTGCGACTGCTGCCAATTTTGGCGTTCACGCCAAATTGCCCGATGTAACCGGGCTGCAGCCCCACGGCACTGGCTCCCGGGACCAAGCCACGAACCTCTCCAGATAAATTCGTGCCGCTTACCGCGCCGTTGCGCAGTCGAAAGCTGTTCGCCCCTTGAGTCGTGCTCGGAGGGACAATGCCGAGTTGCAAACTGAAGTAGAGATTGCCGTTGACCGGTGTCGTCTGCGGGTTGTTGCTGTAATTGAAAAATTGAACCGTTGCGCTCGCGCTCGCGCCGCCGGCCAGCATGGCGCCCGCCGCCAAGCCGTAGGAGAACAAACGCTTTTCCAGCCGGCTGCCGGAGACACTATTCGGTGTCGAAGATCTGGTGGTGTTCATAATGGGGTTATGCGTTGGGTCCGTTGGGTTTGGAAGCGGCGGGAGGCCGCATTGCCGCTCGTTTTTTAGAGCAACGCCTCGCGATGTCCAGACAATTCTCCGCGAATGAGTTAAGTGTTGTTGACGGAGCAGCCTCAGACCCAGCATCGACACAAAATTGGGACGCAGCCAAGCACCGGCACTGACCCGGTCGAAGTCTGAAGCCATGGGTCTCTGCGCACACCCCGTCAGTTCAGCTCCAACGGCTGCGAACGCGCCGCCAGACGCGAGAAATATTCAGCCTTGGGGCGGTGATTTTACGCCACGGAATCACGGCGCGCGGCCATTGGCAGCGAATGCCGCCGGGAACGTTTTCTTCCCATACTCGACGAACCAATCGAGCGCGGCGTCGAGGTGCGGCGTGTGCATTTCGTGGCCGCCCGGAAAGCGTTCGTAACGCAAGCTGCGGAACCCTTCGTTCGCCATCCGGGCGCGGGAGCGTTCGGTGTATTCCGCTTTCGCAATCGGGTCCTGCTCGCCCACGCTCATGAAGATCGGCAGGTTGTGCAGCGGGTGGTAAGGCGTGCGTTTGTAATCGCCCGTGAATTGCACGGGATTGTGCGCGCTCACGCCCAGGAATAACCCGATGAAAGGGGCGCGCCGGGTTTCCAACACCAAAGCGTGGTGGCTGGCGTAACCGCCGCCGCCGGAAAGCCCGCCGCTGGCCAGCGGCCACATTTTCGACCGCGGCCATTCCTTGTGCATGGCCTCGAGCGCGGCGGTGACCAGCGCCCAGCGAAAGGCCAGCGAATCGTGCTCGCCCTGCGGCCGGCCGAATTCGCCGTCCACCGCCACGACGAGCCAGCCTTTGTCCGTCGCCTTCGGCAAAAACAAACCGGCCTGGCTGACGCTCGAAGCGACGCCGTCGGTCGTCGAGCTGACGATCAGCAGCGGGTAACTCGCCGCGGCAGGCTGAAAACCGCGCGGCAAGGCGAGGCGCACGCGCGCTTTGGTCGTGGCGCGGCCAGCGTAGGCGTCGCGAATCGTTTTGGTCGCGGCAGGGTCGGTCAGCGGCAGATCAAATTCGTGGGATTCGCCGTCGGTGAGCGGCTGGCCGGCGAGGGAGAGCGGTCCCGCCGGCGCGGATGCGCGCGTGGCCGCAGCCGGCGCGCTGGCCGAGGAGGTGGCGTCGCAGATCAGCTGCTGGTCGGCGCGGCTCAGCCCGAGCAGAGGATACGGGTATTCGCGACCGCGCAGGAGGAAGACGGCGTTGGCGCCGTTCATCCGCAGAAATTCCGCAGGAAACGTCTGGCCGCTGCTCGTCGTCCAGACGCGCGATCCGGCGGGAGCGCCGTGCGCTGCGTTCTCGGCTGCGCGATCCGGCGATGGGGAAGGGCCGGGTGCTGCTCTTTCCATCGTCGCCGCCGTGTCGGAGGCGGCAACCACCACGATGACGGAATTTTTTCCGCCAAAACCATCGTCGGCCTGTTCCCGGCCCGTCGCCGGGTCGGTCGCCCAGCGGCCATCGACGACAAATTTGTATTGATAACGTCCCGGCGCGAGCGGCAGCTCGACCGCCCAGCGCCCAGCGCTCTCCGCGCGCAACGGAGTGGCCGTCGTGTTCCAGCCGTTGAATTCGCCGGCCAGGAAAACGGACTTTGCGCCGGGATCGACAAAGGAAAATCGCGTCGGCGGCGGAGCGGCGCCGGCGTTCAAGCCACAGGGCGGGGAACAGACTCCGAGCAGGGCAAGGAACAAGACGAGCAGAGCTTTGCGAATACACGGCGAAATGCCGCCGAACTGCACCGGCCAAGCTGGCATTCGGACGCCGGAGGAGGCGTTGGGAAAGCGCGACATAGGGAAAATGGAGACCGACCCAAGGGTGCCTCTCGCACACTGGCAATCGGTCGGCTGGCCGTCCCTTCGTCATCGGAAATCACGTGCGCAATGCGCTTCACCGCCTCGACACACCGGCTGGGCAAATTGAGACACTGCCGAACTGACCCGCTCCCGCCACCTCCGCTCGCTTGCGTCGCGACGCTCTCCGTCTAACATGGCGCGGCGTTCCGCCCCCCGATGCAAATTCTTCTCCACACCATCGCGCTCGAGCCGGCGCGCGACCTGCCGCAGCGCGTGGCGCGCCCACTCATCGAACTGCTCCCTGCCATCGCTGGCGCCGGTTTTCCGAAGCTGGAAATCTACGAGCCGCACCTGCTGCTCGCGCCCGACGAAGCGGCGCTGCGCGAGGCGTTCGCCGAGCATCACGTGACGCCCGTGGTGCTCAGCGCCGGCCTCGACCTCACCGCCGACCGCGCGATCGAGGAGGCGTGGACGGTGCAGGCGCAAGCGCTCTTCGCGCGCGTCGATGCCTACGGCTTCCAAAAGGTCCGGCTCAGTCCCGGTCGCGTGTTGCCGGAGGACGATTCGCGCGCGGCGTTCGATGCCGTTGCGGCCCTGTCGGCCGAGCGGCTTTGCTGGCTGGCGGAACGGAGGCCCGAGGTCGCGTGGCTGGTCGACACGCATCCGGGTTCGTTCGCCGAGCAGCCGGCGCTTTTCGCGCGCTGGGTGCGCGAGATCGAGCAGCCCAACGTCGGGTTGGTCTGGCGCCCGACCGTGTGGGACGCCGACGCGGCGCGCGCGCAGTTTGCCGTGCAGGCGCCCTACGTGCGGCTTTTGCACTTGCTCAACCGCGCGGCAGGCGCGGAGAGGGAATTTTCCACCCTGCGCGACGGTATCATCCCGTGGCGCGAGTTCCTCTCAGCAATGCCTGCTGAAGTGGAAGCGAGCATCGCCTTCGTGCCGGCGAGTGTGCCCGACCCCGAGCGCTTCGACGTGACGGCGGCGTTGCAGGAAGCGATCGCGGAATTTCAATATCTCGTCGAACTGGAAAGCGCCTGATGCGCGAGAATTCATGAGCGACAGCGTGCTCCTCGTCGTGCTCTGCGCGCTGTCGTTCGGCGCCGGTTTCATTGACGCGGTCGCGGGCGGCGGCGGGCTGTTGCTGATCCCTAGCTTGTTTCTCCTGCTGCCTGCCGGGACCGCTCCGGCTGCCGTGCTCGGCACGAATAAATTCGCGGCGTTTTTCGGCACGGTCGCGGCGACGGCGCGCTACGCGCGCACCGTGGCGTTCGAGCGCGCGCTCGTCGTGCCGGCGGCGCTGGCCGCGGTGCCGTTTTCGCTGCTCGGCGCGCGGGTGGTGCGGCTGGTCGATCCCGCCCTCTTTCGGCCGCTGGTTCTGACGCTGCTCGTCGTCGTGGCGAGCTACACGTTTGTGAAAAAGGATTTCGGCTCGATGCACGCGCCGCGGCTGGCGCCGGCGACCCGCCGCTTCCTCGCTGCCGCGGTCGGCGTCGCGCTCGGCTTTTACGATGGCTTCTTTGGTCCCGGCACCGGCAGCTTCTTAATTTTCGCCTTCGTCGGACTTTTCGGCTGCGATTTTCTGACCGGCTCGGCGTCGGCGAAGACGGTGAACTGTGTGACCAATATCCCCGCGCTCATTTATTTCATCATCACTGGCAACGTGCTCTACGCGGTGGCGCTGCCGATGGCGCTTTGCAACGTGGCGGGCGGATTGGTCGGCGCGCGGCTGGCAATCCTCAAAGGCAGCGCGTTCGTGCGGCTGCTGTTTCTTGGCGTGGTCGCGGCGGTGGTAGTCAAGTTTGGGTGGGATACGTTTCATCCGAGGTAGGGACGTGCCTCCCGGGCGTCCCTGCCTTGGATCGTGCGCGTGCGGCAGCTCCAAAGCTCGGCGCCAAATTGCGCCTGCACGCGCGCTTCGAGCGTGGCGTTGCCAGCAGCCTCGGCCTGATTGTCACGCAAAA
The DNA here is from genome assembly GCA_964246635.1 of uncultured Chthoniobacterales bacterium. Taxonomy (GTDB): domain Bacteria; phylum Verrucomicrobiota; class Verrucomicrobiia; order Chthoniobacterales; family SZAS-18; genus JAFAXH01. The sequence goes on from CAXTRS010000067.1 coordinate 11,783, forward strand.
AGGCCAGCACCGTCGATCCAGAGCCGCTAAGCAACGCTCCGGCGACTTCCGGCTGCGCCAGCAACCACGATTTCAGGGCGGCGAGGAAAACATATTTCTCGAAGACCGGGCGTTCGAGATCATTGACGAGCTCGCCCCAGGCGAAGGGCTGCGGCGCATAGTGCGCGCCGGGAATTTCGCGCGATTCCTGCCAATGCTTGTAGGCCCAGGGCGTCGGCACGCCGAAAGCCGGTTTCAGTAAGAGCAATCTTAATCCCGGCGCAAAATCTGGCAGCGGCTCGACGATTTCTCCGCGCCCACGACAAATCGCCGCGGCGCGGTAAATGAAGAACGCTACGTCAGACCCAAGCTCCGTGCTGAGCCGTGCCAAGGTAGGGACATCGAAGCCCGTGCGGAAGATCTCGTTGAGCCCGAGCAACACGCTGGCCGCGTCGCTGCTGCCGCCGCCGAGGCCGGCACCGTGGGGGATGCGCTTGCGCAGCGCCAGCTGCGTTCCCGCGCGACCCGCCAGCCCGGCGCGGTCCAAAAAGAGCGTCGCGGCGCGCACCGCGAGATTCGACGCATCGACTGGCAAGGTTGGGTCGTCGCATTGGAACCGAACGCCTGGCGTGCCGATGCCCGCGCCAGCGTCGGGCGACGCGGCTTCGAGTTCGATTTCGTCCGCGAGCGCCAGTGGGCACATCACGGTTTCGATTTCGTGAAAGCCGTCGGCGCGTCGTCCGCGCACCCGCAGCGAAAGATTGATCTTGGCCGGCGCGTGGACGGTCAGCATGTCGGAGATTTTTTCGCGTCACTCGGCGCCGCGCACGCGCTAACGGCGACGGTTCTCCGCGCGCTCGGCTTCCTGCTCGAAGGTGCGAAACGCCGCGTCGATGCGCGCTTGGTTCGCGCGGACAAACGCCAGGTTTTCGGCCGAGACATACGCGGGCAAGGCCACCCCTGGCTGGGACTGCTGCACGCCGCTGAAGGTGCGGGCGGTGAAGAGCGCGTAGCTCGTCAGCAAATAGTCGCGCACGCTCCAGCCGCTGCCCTTAATGAGCGCGGCAAAGTCCGGGTGCTCTTTTTCGAGCTGGCTCGCGGTCGCGTCGATCGTGCGTCCGCCCGCGCCGCCCGCCGCCTGCGCGGCGCGCGCCTGTTCACGCAGCGCCGGATTTTTTTTCATCGCCTCGACCGTGCGCCGCGACGTGGCCTCGAATTTGTCGAGCCTGTCCGCGGTCAGGCGATAAGCCGCCAGCGTGGCAGCATCGGCTTCGTTCACCAGCGAGCGGCGCGCGCGACGCGAGGCGGGTGCGGACGTCGCTTGTTGCGCGTCGGCGATCGCCAGAGTCGCAAAAAAAGCCGCCGAGAGCAGCGTGCCGAAAACCGTTGCGGTGCGACCGAAGGTGCGGCGATGGGAAGAGGTGAAAAGATGGGAAACAAGCATCGGTCCGAGGCTGGCGCAGACGCTTGCGGAAGGCAAGCGGTGCTCGTGTTCGAGGCGCCTCTCTAACAGAAACGCAGCCAGCGGGTGACCTTGACCGTGTGGAAGAGCGCACGGTAGCGTCGCGCGCCATGAAGACGATAACGGCGGAACATCTCAACGCGCAGGTTCTCAGTCCTCGTTCGCGCCTCATCGTAGCGCTCGACGTGCCGGGTGAGACCCGGGCGCTGCGCTTGGTCGACCGCTTGGCTGGCACCGCGGGACTGTTCAAGATCGGGCTGGAACTTTTCACGCGGGCGGGTCCGGCCATCGTAGCTCGTGTCCGCGCCGCAGCCGGGCCGGAGTGCGGCATTTTTCTCGATCTGAAATTTCATGACATCCCGAACACGGTCGAGCGGGCGGTGCGCGCGGCCACGGAACTGGGCGTCGAGATGCTCACGGTTCACACCGCAGGCGGAAGCGAGATGTTGAGCGCCGCCCTGCGCGGCGCTGGCAAGGGTGGCCCGGTCGTTCTCGGGGTCACCGTGCTCACGAGCAGCACCGATGCGACGCTGCGCGAGATTGGCGTTGCCGCCGACTCCCCGGCGGACGTGCCCGCACAGGTCGTGCGCCTTGCCCGGCTCGGGGTCGCAGCACGCCTCGGCGGGCTGGTGGCGAGTCCGTTGGAAATCCAGCCGTTGCGCGCCGCGCTCGCCGGCGCGCCGCTGCGTCTCGTGATCCCCGGAGTGCGTCCGACGTGGGCCGCGGAGCACGGCGATCAGAGTCGCGTGATGACGCCGGGCGAAGCCATCGCGGCCGGCGCGGATTACCTCGTCCTTGGCCGTCCCATTACCGGACAAGATGACCCGCACGCCGCCGCCTGCCGGATCGTGGACGAGATCGCCGCCGCGCTGACCGCAAACCCGGCAACGGAGGAAACTCGCTCTCGCTGAGAGAAACGGGATTCGATCGCGTGGCCGAACCGCACACTGTCATTTTCCCCCGACTTTGGGTCCTGGACGACCCGCGTCCGCGCACCGGTCCGTGCAACATGGCGCTGGACGAAGCGTTGCTGCGAAACCTCGCGAAGCTGGACGCGCCACGAAACGCGAGATCACCGCTCGCGATCCTGCGCGTTTACCATTGGGACCGTCCGTCCGTTTCCTTCGGCTACTTTGGCTCCTCCGAGCGCGTGCGCGCCGACTTCCCGGGCCAACCGCCTGTTCGCCGATGGACGGGCGGCGGGGTGGTGGCACACGGTGAATCGGTCGATTGGACCTATTCGCTGATCGTGCCGCGCGAGCTCCCTTTCTGCGCGCTTTCCCCAGCGGAAACCTACACAACGATTCACGGCGCGCTCGCGCGCGCGCTGGAAAAATCCGGCCTGCCTGGCGCGTCGCTGGCGGAATGCTCCTCGGACCCGGAGTCGTCCCCCGCAACCAGCGCCGCCTCGGAACCCTGCTTCACCCGACCGGTCCGGGCCGACGTGTTTAGAAACGGGCGGAAAATCGCTGGCGCCGCCCAGCGCCGCACGCGCGACGGATTGTTGCACCAAGGCAGCGTGCAAGACGCGGAGCTGCATCTGGATCCCGCCGGCCGCGCGGCCTTGAGCGAAGCGTTCGCCGCTGACTTGGCCGCAGAGCCGCGGGTCATTCGCTGGTGGCGCGATCCGCTCGAAGATTGCCCGAGTTTCCACGAAATCCTCGGCGTCGCTTGGACCTTGGCGCAAACAAAATACGGCTCGGCAGCCTGGCTCGAAAAAACGTAACTGGCGCGATTCGATCCGCGTGGTGCCTCGGGGAAGAGTCGCTGCCGGGCGCAAGTCGCGCGTGAGCGAAATTTCCACCCAGTGCGCTCAGTCGTTCGGCTCGCCGCGTGAGGGATCGCTCGCTCCAAAGACCCCTTTTCTCCACGGACCACTCAGGCGCGGCGGCTCCGTGGGGGCGGCATCCGGAGGAGCGTCTGCGGGTAACCCCGCCGCGGCTTCGTGCGGCGACGCAGCGGCCGCCGGCGGCACGGCGAGAATCTTGCGCGTGCGCCGAACCGCGCGGTCAGCGACAACCTCGGCCGGAGGCGCGGCCGCGGGACGCGCGAGCAACGACGCCGGCCAGTAGTCCATCGCCTCGATGGCGCGGAAGCGGAACAGCAGCAAAAACGCCGATGCCGGCGCCAGCCCGAGCGAGCGCGCGATCGCCCCGAGGTCCGCCCGGCCATCGACGTGCGCCGCGAACTCGGTTTCCGCTTCCGTAAGCCGGAGCCGCGGCACGGACTCATAACCCTCGCGGGTGTAAGCGGGCGTGCCGTCGAAGCGTTCCTCGTCGAGACCCGGGAGTTCTTCCGGGCGGACGCGGCGAAGCGTGTCGAGCAGCCAGTCGTCCGCTTCGATCACCGGCACGGGACTGTTGCTGAACGCCCCTGGCACAAATTCGGGCAACTCGTCGAGCGCTTCGAACTCCAGTGTCAGCCGCGGCAGTGTCCAGAGCCGCGCGAAGAATCGCTGCCCGAGCTCGTGCGTCAGCTCGCGCGCCGCGGCCTCCGGCAGCGCGCCGCGCAGGTGCAGGAGCAACGGAAACGGGCAGCCGGAGTCGGCCTGTCCGCGCACCGCTTCGGTCACGAGCGCCGACTCGATGGGCACGGGCAGCTCCGCGCCTTCCGCATACGCGCTCGACTCTCGCGTGGTCACCAGCGCGATGGCGCCGCGCCGGATGAAGACTTCCGCGGGTTGATTCTCGGCCCGGCGGGCCGGAAAAATGCGCAACGCGCCGGTGAGCCGATCCTCGCGCGCCATGTGGAGCGCGGAGCGCAGCGAGAGCGTGCGCGTATTGCCGCGAAAGACGACGTGGTGGGATCTGCCGCTGCCGCCGCCGCTGGCAAGTTTTGCGGCGAGGATGTCCGCGCTGCGCACCACGGCGCGCGAGCCATCGCTCGGCGCGGCTGGAGCAAC
>CAXTRS010000068.1:0-6985 GCA_964246635.1 uncultured Chthoniobacterales bacterium
AATGTGCGGCTCGCGGCCGGGACCGATTATCCATCGGCTCCGCGGAGGCGCCAGGGCTGGCGTGGAAGAAAAAAATTCCCCGCAGCGAGTGCCGGGGCGGGGAGGGGAACGGCTGGTCCATAAGGCTGGGTGGTGCCAAAAGCAGGGTGGATTCGAAGAACGTGTTGCGACCTTTGGCGATGCCTCGTGGAGAGCGCTTTCGCGCGCTCCGACGGCGGACTCAGCGTGCCTTCGACCGTAAAAGCGGGTGTCCGAAGCGGACAAGAAAAAAGTGGCAAAACGCCGCAAATTTCCTCGCCGAAATCGCGCACTTTTTTCTTGACCGAAATCGGCCTCGGAGGCACGCGCGTATCGTGCGGCCTCCACGGCGCCCCGGCACGTCAGGAGAACAGGCCGAAACCGCCGTGCGGAAAATTTTTAAGCGCCGGATTTTGTCCCGTCCGCCTCATTCGAGGGTCGGCTAGTTCACGAGCAGCGCGGGCTTGGCGGGGAGCGCGACGACAGGCTTGAGGAGGACCTTCGAGCGCCGCCCGCTGGCATCGTATTTTTCGCGGCGCGCGGCGGGGAGGAGGTCCGGCGTCGCCTCGTAAAAGCCGCCTTTTTGCTGGAAGAAAACGAACGCCTGCGTGCTGAGCGCAAAGAGTTGCGCGACACCCTGCTCGCGCGCCTGCGCTTCGACAAACGCGACGAGCTTGCGGCCATACCCAGCGTTGGCGTGGCTTTTGTTGACGTAGAGGCACGCCAGTTCGGCGACGTTTTCCTCGCGGAAGACGTGCAGCGCGACGCAGCCGACGATGTTGCGGTCGAGCTCGAGCACATAGTAGTCGTCGATCTGCGCGAGGATGTCGGCGCGGGTGCGGCGCACGAGTTCATCGTCCTGCACGCTCTGGCGGATGAGCGCGCTGATCTTGCGCACGTCGCTGCGTTTCGCGCGGCGGATGTGCTCGTATTCGTTGGAATACACCATCGTGCCGACGCCTTCGTTGGAGAACAATTCGGCGAGCAGCGCCTCGTTCACGTGGCCGTCGAGAATGTGGACGCGCGGGACTCCGCCGCGGCAGGCGCGCGCGGCGTGCTCGATCTTCAACGCCAGCGCGCGCCCGTCGGCGAGCTTCCCCTTTTTAAGGGCCTCCTCGGCCTCGGCGATCGAGAGCTGGCGCACGATCTCGCCGTCGATTTTCAGCACGCCGGCTTCGCTGAGAAAAATGATCTTCGCCGCGTTCACCGCGGCTGCGACTTCGACCGCGACCGTGTCGGAATTCAGACGGTAAGTCCGCCCCTCGCCATCGAATCCGAGCGGGGGCAAGACAGGCACGATGCCCTGGTTCAAAAACAGCTCGAGCGCCTGCGCATCGACGCGTTCGATCTTGCCGGTGAACTGCTGATCGACGCCGCCGAGAATGCCGGCAGGATACGCGATGACGACGTTGGCGTAAGCCGCGCGCAGATCGACGCTCGTGAGCCCTTCCATGATCTCGTGCGTCAAGCGAGTAGCGGCATCGAGGCTGATCGTCAGCGTGCGTTCGTCGGTGATGCCGGCGCCGTCGGCATTCGAGATTTGCTGACCCAGTTCCGCGGCGCGCTCCTCGACCTGGTGTCGCGCGCCGTGCACAAGCACGACCTTGATGTTCAGCGACCGCAGCACCGCGAGATCGAGCAGCAGATTGGAAAAATTTTCCGAGGCTGCGACCTCGCCGTCGATCGCGATGACAAACGTGCGATCACGAAAGCGCGGGATGTATTGGAGGATGCCGCGGAGGTCGGAGACTTGCATGGAAAGCGGGAGAAAAAAGAAGCCACGGATTGACGCGGATGCACGCGGATTTATTGCGGCGAAATCGCACGCTTCGCCTTTTTTCGACGAGGGAAAATCCGTGTGCGGTCCGCGGCTCCTACTCCGCGCCTCGGCGTCCGAAAAGCGCGTTACAAAACGCGAGCGGCTCCGGGTTGTGGTGCATGAAATATTGCTCGGCCAAACCGAAGAAGCGGAAGCCGCGCGCGGAGAGATGCTCGTGGAGCGCAAAGAACGACGTGTTGCGCACATTGTCCCGGGTGAACGCAACCTCAGCATAAATGTAGCGCACGCGTCCGGACGCCAGCAGTCCCTCCGCGCCGCGCAGGACCGCGAGCTCGTGGCCCTCGGTGTCGATCTTCAGCAGGTCGATGCGTTCGACCGCTTGCGCGGAACAGAAGCGATCCAGCGTCTCGATTTCCACGGTTTCCGAGGGTCCTGATTGCGCGTTGTTCTCCTCGACCAGCAGAATGTTGGAGTCCGACTTTTCGTGGAGCAGGATGCGGCCTTGGCCCGGTTGCGCGCCGAGCGCGAGTGGGAAGGCGCGCAGGTGCGACAGGTGCCGCGTGTTCGCCTGCAAGAGCGCGAACGTCGCGGCCACCGGCTCGAATGCGAAGATGCGCGCGGCGGGAAACGCGCGCTGAATTTCGCGGCTGGTCTGGCCGACGTTGGCGCCGACATCGAAGAAGATCGGCGCCGCGGGCAACGGCGGCGACAGCCAGCGCAAGTCGCGCAGCCAGTCGGTGCCGACGGGCAACGAGCCGTCGCTGTAAACGTGCAAGCCGATTTGGCGAGCGAACTCGCGCAGAAGCTGTTTCCAATTCATCGGTGGCCGTCCTCTAGCGCAACTCAAGAACCGGTGAAAGCCTGAACCCAGCGACAGGGCGGGCAGGATTGTCGCATCGGCGGCGCCGAGTTACACTGCGCCTATGATCGGCGACATCCGAGCGCACCTGCAGGAGGACAAATTTATTCCGTTCACCATTCATATGGCTGACGGCCGCAACATTCATGTCCCGACACGGGACCACATCGCGCTCAGTCCCGCCCGGGCCATCGTGACCTATGATGATGACCGCTGGGTGGTGCTGCCCGGCTTGCTCATGACCGGATTAACCGTGGAGAATGCCGCAACGACTCCGCGGCAGCCATGAAGTCGTCGAATTCACCGTCGGCAGATGAGATCAAAGTGCGTCTGCTGCGCCTGCTCGCCTCGCCGAAATATCAGCCGCTGGACAAGGTCGAGCTGACGAAAAAGCTCGGCCTCAAAAGCGACGACCGCGCGGACTTGAAAGAAGTCCTGCGCGAGCTGGAAACCAGCGGGCAGATCGCGCGCATCCGCAAGGATCGTTACGTCATTCCCGAGGCGGCCGATCTCTTCACCGGTGTCATCAAGTTCAGCGACAAAGGTTACGCTTTCGTCGTCAACGACGACTCCGGCGCCGAGGATCTTTACATCGCCGCAGAGAATACCTGGGTCGCGCTGCACGGCGACCGCGTCGTCGCGCGCGTGATGCACGAAGGCTTCGTGGACGCGCGCGGCCGGCGCTACCGCGGACCCGGCGCAGGCACCCGGCGCGAGGGGCGCGTGATCCGCATTCTCCAGCGCGCGCACGAGACGATCGTCGGCACGCTCCAGCGCTCGAAACAATTCCATTACGTCGTCGCCGACGAGCCGCGGTTCATTCACAACGTCTATGTCCACCTGGGGCAAGTCGCGCTGCCGCGCGAGCCGCAGGTCGGCGACAAAGTCGTCGTGCGGCTGGAGGAATGGCAGAGCCGGCACGTCAACCCGGAAGGCAAGATCATCGAAGTCCTCGGTCCCGCGGACAAGGCGGGCGTGGACATGCTTTCCATCATTCGGAAGTATCACTTACCGGAAGAATTTCCCCGCGAAGTGATGCAGGCCGCCGAGGCCATCGCGGAAGAAGTCGATGAACGGGAGAGCGCCGAGCGCGAAGACTTGCGCAACCGTTTCATCATCACCATCGACCCCGACGACGCGCGCGATTTCGACGACGCCATCGAGGTCGAAGAACTCCCCGCCAGCGGCGGCGGCTGGCGGCTCGGCGTGCACATCGCCGACGTGAGCCACTACGTGCCGCCCGGCGGCGTGCTGGACCGCGAAGCGTTCGCGCGCGGCAACAGCGTCTATCTCGCCGACCGCGTCATCCCGATGCTGCCCGAGCGCCTGAGCAACGGCGTCTGCTCGCTGCGACCGAACGTCGATCGGCTGACCTACAGCGCCTTCATCGACTTCGCCCCCGGCGGTCGCATCCGGCATGTGCGCTTCGCGAAAACGGTCATCCACAGCGCCGCGCGCCTGACTTACAAACAAGCTCTCGCGCTGCTGAACGGTTCCCCAAAAGCCTCGCCGCTTGCCGCGCAACTTCACCGGAGTTGGAAGCTCGCCTCGCTCCTGCGCGCGAAACGTTTCGCCAACGGCTCGCTCGAGCTCGACATGCCCGAGGTGAAAGTCCACCTCGACGAACGCGGCCGACCGGTGCGTTTGGAAAAAATCGAGAACGACATCAGCCACCAGCTCATCGAAGAGTTCATGCTCGCCGCGAACGAAGTCGTCGCGCGCGAATTGAAGAACCGCCTAGCGCCTGCGATCTACCGCGTCCACGAAGACCCGGACGCCGACCGCCTGCTGGAGTTTCGTGACTTCGTGCAAAGCTACGACTACCGCATCGGCGATCTCACCCAGCGCGCCGAACTCCAGAAACTCCTGCGCGCCGTGCGCGGCAAACCGGAAGAAGAAGCGATCAAGCTCGCGCTGCTAAAGAGCCTCAAACGCGCCGCCTACGAAACCAGCCCGCTCGGCCACTATGGCTTGGCGAAAGTCAACTACACGCACTTCACCAGCCCGATCCGCCGCTACGCCGACTTGGTAGTTCACCGCGCGCTAGCCACCCTCCTCGGAGAAGAAAAACGCAGCCGCGTCGCCGCCGCCGAACTCACCCGCGTCGCCGCGCACATCTCCACCACCGAACGCGTCGCCGCCGACGCCGAGCGCGAATCCACCAAGCTCAAAAAGCTCGAATTCTTCCAAAACCTCCTGCGCGACCGCGAGCGCCTCGCCAGCCAGCGCCACGCCGCCGACCTCGGCCCGACGAGCTTCCCCGCCACTGTCGTGGACGTGCGCAACTACGGCCTGCTCGTCGAGCTCCCCGACTTCGTCCTCTCCGGCCTGGTCCACGTCTCCGAACTCACGGACGACTTTTACACCTTCGACCCCGTCCGCCAGCGCTTCGTCGGCCGCCGCACCCGCCAGACCTACACGGTCGGCGACAAACTCCGCGTCGAAGTCGCCGACGTGGACATCTTCAAGCGGCAGGTCGATTTCCGGCTGGCAGAAACGGAATTGAATCTATAGACACAACATGACTTCAGCACGACGGGAGGGATCGCACGCATCGAAGTGCTACGATGATCGCTGGAATTAAAATCCTTTTTTCGACTTGTCAGCTAAGCGAAGCCTTGGGCTCCTATTTCGGCTTAGTGCAGACGCAACAAGATGTCCTGCGATTGAAATTGGACCAACTCTCGCATTCAGAATTTGAGGCTGGCCTGCGTTCATTGCAGCAAGCTGGCCGCTCTGGAAACGAGCGCGATCATCTTCTGCGAGAAGCACGCCAACGCTTTAATCAAGCCGTCAGTTTAGAAATCGGATTGCGACGCGCATATGCCTATCTCGCTCTTGCCATATGTCACTATCGCTTGGACGATTTTCCCAACGCTGAGGGGGCGCTTCGAGATGTCCTTGGTGTCACTATCGCTCTTCGAAAGGAGTTAAAGGATTATGCTGCTCAAGCTGCTCTCGCTACTGGCAGTGCTGTGAGTTCGGCACTTGGCCGCTTCGGCCGGGCGGGCGAGACGGGCAAGCGCAAGCTGGCTGGACTGATTGGAGAAGAGCGCAAGATTCGGGCAACGAAGGAAGCTACAGCGCTCCTAAGTCTTCAAGATTCAATCCGCGCCTACTTAACAGCACATGAACAACCGTCCTCAGGTCGCCTGAAACTCCATCTGCGAAGCATCTTCGGAAGAGACCGTGAGGACCATTGATCTCACCTATTCCCGTGGTTACGCTCTCTTGACGATGAACTCTCTTGGATTCACTTACTGGCAAGACGAGGGCTTTTGGCTCGGCTATCTTGACGAATACCCGGACTACGTCACGCAGGGCACCAGTCTCGACGATTTGAAGGAGCACTTGCGCGACCTTCACCGGGACCTCTCGGCTGGGCTCATCCCGGCGGCGCGGCGGCACGCGGAGCTTGAGGTCGCGTGAAAAGGTGTGAAACGCCGCGATCTCGTCCGTAAAATCGAAGAGCAGGGCGCGGTGCTCCTGCGGCACGGCGGCAAGCATGATTGGTATCAGCAGCCGGCGACGAAGGTGTGCCAGCCGGTGCCGCGTCATAACGAGATCAACGAGATGCTCGCTCGCAGTATCATCCGCAAGCTGACGGTGCGTTGAAACTGCGAGAAGGTTATCTAGCAGGTGCAGAGCGTGGTCGGAGACGTGCCAGCCAACCTTCAGGACATAGAAAAGGTTGTTGGTTACAAACCGGGAAAGCTTTTGCACGTGTAAAACAATTCTTGGAACCTGCCGAAGCATGTTCGGCAGGTGCGAAATCACGCTTGGAGCCAGCGCGGCGGCGTTCGTCACGTCTGATACTTTCTAAGGCATCCGGCGGACGCAGCCAGTCCGATACTTTTCGGTGAAAGGAAATTCCCAATTATGGCATTCAAACGCATCAAAGCCGGACCGAACCTGACCGAGAGCAAAAAGCGGCTCGGCGCGGTAAAGAGCATCAACAAGAAAAAAGGCCGCAGCATCGACTACGGCGACGAGGAAAATCCGCTCGACGCCGAGACGGTGGAAGCCGAAGTGACGGCCCAGGAGAAGCGGATCAACGACTACAACGCCCTGCTCGACCAGATCGACAGCCTCGGCAACGCCATCGAGGCCGGGGAGAAGCGGCTGGGCACCATCAACAACCGGCTGCTCTCCGGGGCGAGGAGCAAGTTTGGGGTGGACGCCGACGAGGTCGAGCAACTCGGCGGCACCCGGCAGAGCGAGCGCAAAAAGGCGGTGCGCAAAGAGGCGGCTCCGGCGACGACGACCACGACGAAACCGACGGTCTGAGCGGCGCGGCTCCGTTGGTGGGGGGGGGCGCCCCGGGGGGG
>CAXTRS010000068.1:6995-16071 GCA_964246635.1 uncultured Chthoniobacterales bacterium
TCTACCTGCTGTTGCTCTAAAAACGCCGGGCGCCGCCGCCGCCCCCGGAGGCCCCGGGGGGGCCGCCCGCCACCTGGCAGCACTCGCCGGCGCGAGCGGCGATTTTCTTTTCCGCCCGCGCCTGTGGCCGTGTTAGCGTGCGCCTTTTCCCCGTCCTGCCGTGCTCTCCTACCGCGGACTCCATTGGTTGAAACGCAACGGTGCGACGCTGTTTCGTGCGAACATCCAGCCGTCTGTCCGCACGCGGGAAGCGGTCTATTGGTGGCTGGCGATGCAATGGTTCGCCACGGGGCCGGAGTGGCGCCGGGTGCCGTGGACCAAGCGGCCGTGGGTGTGGCTGGAAGTCACCGGCTTCCAGGCGCCGGCAGGCTCCTGGCAGGGTTTGGAGGCACTGGATTTCTGGGCATTCCCGGATGGCGAGGGGGACGAGCAGGAACTCGAGCGCTGGCACTGGCGCGGCGCCGGGTTTCTCGATCTGACTTACTTCCCCGGCGGCGGTGCGAAAACGTTCGAAAGCGTGAATCTCATCGGCGGCCACATCTGGCGGGTGGTCAAGCGCGACGGGCGCTGGCTGTCGGTGGAACTGGCGTTGTTTGCCGACGGGAGCAACGTGCATGAGGAATTGGAAAATCTGCCGGTAAGCGTGGCGCCGGGAGGTGAGGCAGCGGACGAGGAAGAAGCGCCGCAGCCGGGGCCGGAGTTTTGGAAAAAGCACGCGGAGTTTTACTGCGTGGAGGAAGTGCCGTTTGGCACGGTGACGGTGCAGGTGCCGCGCAACGCGCGGGACGTGGAAAGTTACGCGTGGAACCGGGCGCGGGAGTTGATCGGCGTGCCGGAGCCGGAGCACATCCGGGTGCGCGACGACGCGCGGATGCCGCGCAATCCCAAGGCGAAACCCCTGTCGCCCAATCTGGAAAATGACATCTTCGTGGAACTGCAATTCCACGGCGAATACGAGGAGTGAGCGATGAGCTGGGTCGAGTGGCAGGGAGAAAAGTGGCCGACGACGGCGGACGTGGCAGAGATGCGCGTGCTGCTCTGGCGGCCGGATGCGCCGCACGCCCGGGCGGTGTGGCGCTGGGAGCTGTTTCATATGGACCGGACGGCGCCCGGCGCGTCGAATGATGCGAGCGCGCCGTGGCTCGACATTGAGCTGGCCGAATTCTTTCTCCCGGCGCAGCGGCAGGACTGGCGTCACTTCGCCGGGTGGGAGGTGCGGGCGGACGCGGCCTGGCGCGAGTCCCAGGAATACACGTCGGAGTTTGGGCGGCACGATTTTCCGGAAATCCGGCTTTCGTGTCCGCAGGCGGGACTGGCCGAAGGAGCGGAGCGCAAGCTCGCCGGAGCGGATCTCTGGTTCGCCGATCAGTTTTTGCTGCGCTTCGACGCGCGAGACGGGTGGGGGTTTTCGTGCGAACTGGACGCCTGGATGATTCCCGAGGAGGAATACGAGCGGCTGACGCCGGAGGCGCCTGAGGAGGCGGAGCGTTTCCCGACGGAGCCGCCAAACCTGCGGGTCATCACGCGAGCGGAATTCCAAGGCGGCGCGGTTTACGTGCCCCGGCGTTATCATGCCGATCCGGTGGCTTGGGCGCGGGAAGAATTGCGCACGGAGATTCGTTGCGACACGATGGAGGAGGTCGAAGTCAAATGGGCCTTGCGTCAGGCTGCGGATCGCTCGGAGATCGTCGAGCTGCCCGGCTGGGGGAGCACGGTGTCGTTTCGCACGGAGCCGTGGCCGAAGGAGCAGGGTGCCGCGCCGGCGGCGAAAGAGGAGGAGTAAAACGAAAAAGCTCTCCCAAAACCGGGAGGGCTTTTTGTGCCGCGCGGCGGGCGGCCTGGTGAGTGGCAGCGGCGTCTGTGCGAGGCGCGCTTCGGCGGCGGCCATCGGCGGTCTGCCGGGCTGGGGGGCTGTCACGGGCAGCCGGCGGGCGATTCCCGTTCGCCGACCCGGCTGGCGGTGTTAGTCTGCGGTGATCTTTCCCTTTTTTCTCCGTGCTCTACTTCCGCGATCTCACCTGGCTGAAGTGCAATGGCGCCACGCTGCTCACCGCGGTGATCCGGCTGACCCATCGGCGGCGCGAAGAGGTGGAGTGGAGCATGCAGTTGCGCTGGATGGCGGCGGGCGTGGAGTGGCAGCGGGTGCGCTCCCAGAAACGGCCCCAACTGGTGCTGGGACTCTCGGGTTTCAAGGCGCCGGAGGGTTCATGGCTGGGGCTGGAACGGCTCAATTTCTGGAGCCTGCCGCCCGTGGATGCGGACGAGCAGGAACACGACCGGCGGGACCGCGAGGCGGGCTTTCTGATGGTCTGGTATCACCACGGCCTGGGCACCGAATTGATGGACGTGAATCCGATCCTGGGCGACCACATCTGGCGGGTGGCCGCGCGCGATGGCCGGGACCTGACGGTCGAGATGGCCATGCTGGCCGCGGGGCTGAATCCGCACGAATTGCCCGGCAAACCGCGGCCGGTGTGCGTGACGCCGGAGGGCGAAGCGATCGAGTCGGCGGAGGAGGCGGAGTTTTGGAGGCGCAACTCGCAATTTTACTGCGTGGAAGAGGTGCCCTTCGGCATGGTGATCGTGGAGACGCCGCGCAACGTGCGCGACGCCGAAGGCTACGCGCTGCGCCGGGCGCAGGAGCTCATCGGCGTGCCGGAGCCGGAGTTTGTGGAGGTGCATGACTACTCGACGGGCAAGGAAGCGCGGAAGCTGCGCAAAAAGGGCAAGCCGCGCGACGTGGACAACGATCTTTTCGTGGAACTGCACTTCCACGGCGAATACGAGGAGTAGCGCACCATGAGCTGGGTGGAAATGCTGGGGCAAAGGTGGCCGGCGACGGACCAGGTCGTCCGGCTACAGGTCTTTATCTGGGGGCCACAGGCGCCGCACCCGCGCACGGTCTGGCACCTGGATGTGTTTCACATGCAGGTCTCCGATCCCGAGACGGGCGAGAAGCGGCCGAGTCCGCACATCCACATCGAGATCTCGGATTTTGCGCCGGAGATCCGGGATTGGCGGCGGTTCTCCGGCTGGGAACTGCGGGCGGATGCCGCCTGGCGGGAGGCGCAGGAATGCGTGACGGATTACAACCGGCATCAGCTCCCGCACGTTCTGGCCTTGGGGAATTTCCGCTCCATGCTGCCGCCGGCCGAGCAGCGCGGGAAACGTGAGCACGAGACCTGGCTGGGGCACGACTTTGTGCTGCGCTTCGGCACGCGGGACGGGTGGGAGTTCCCGTGCGAGATCGACGGTTGGGTGCGGAGCGAGGAGGATTACTGGCAGCTCCGGCCGCAAAGCCGGGACGAGGCGATGCGCTTCCCGACGGAGCCGCCCAATCTGCGGGTGATGGCGCGGGCGGAATTTGTCGGCGGCACGGTGATCGTGCCGCGGCGGCATCACGCCGACCCGGTGGCTTGGGCGCGGGAAGTGTTGCGAGCGGAGATCGGCTGCGAGACGATGCACGACCCCAGGATCAAATGGGCGACGCGCCGGGTGCGCGGTTTCGGCAAAACCGAAAAGCTCGAAGGCTGGGGGAGCCGGGTGACGTTTCGCACCCGGCCGCTCGAGGCGGCCGGAGAGGGAGGCTGATCCGCGAGGAAGAGGCGGTGCAACGCCGGGCAAAAAGAAGCCCTCCCAGTTTCCCGGGAGGGCTGCTTTTCGGTTTGGAGTGAACTGTGCGCGGCCTGCCGTGGGTTACTTGAAATTCAGCGGCGCGCCGGCGGCCATGGCGGCGTGCTGCTCGTCGGTGCAGGAGGAATTCGTCGGCACGTCGGTCGTTTTGTCGGAGTTGCCGACGAGGCCTTTGTCGAGCAGGAAGCGCTCGACTTCGTCGCCGCTCACGTCGGCGAGCATCTCGCCGTTCACCTCGACGCACGGCGACAGCGGCTGGCCGCTTTTTTGTTCCATCTCCCAGCGGAAGGCCGGGTTCTGGATGATGTCTTTCTCGGTGTAGGGAAGCTCGTGTTTCTGGAGGATGGCGCGCACGCCGGCGCTCCAGCCGCAGTAGGTTTTCAGGTAGGCGGTGATGGTCGGTTTTTCCATAAAGTTGGGGTAGGCAAACGGTGCGCGGGAACGTAGCGGAAAACAGCGCGGGGTGCAACGTCTGCACGCTGCACCCCGCAGTGAATTCGTCCGGTGACCGAGTGGGACGTGATCGAACGAGCGTTACTTCTTCTTCGATGAATCGCCCGGCCGGTATTCCTCCTGTGCGGCTTGGAAGGCTTGTTCGAGGCCGACCATGTCTTCGCCGGGGCGCAGGTGATCGAACGCTTCGCTCTCACGCTTGAGTTCTTCCTCGGAATAGTTCGCGGCCTTGATGGAAAGGCCAATGCGGCGCTCGACTTTGTCCACCTTGATGACGCGCGCTTCGACATCCTGCCCGACTTTGAGCACGTCCTTCACCTTGGCGACGTGATCCTCGCTGAGCTGCGAGATGTGGACCAACCCGTCGATGTCGTCCTGCAACTGCACGAACGCGCCGAAGCTGGCGAGCTTCGTGACCTTGCCGTGGACCAGATCGCCGATCTTGAACTTCTGGTCGATGTCCTTCCACGGGTCGCCGGCGAGCTGTTTGGTGCCGAGCGAAATGCGCTGGTTCTGCTTGTCGATGCCAATGACAGTTGCCTGCACTTCGTCGCCTTTTTTGAGCACTTCGCTCGGGTGATTGACGTTGCGCGTCCAGCTCAGGTCGGAGACGTGGATCATGCCGTCGATGCCTTCTTCGATTTCGACGAAGGCGCCGTAGGCGGTCATGTTGCGCACCTTGCCGGTGATCGTGGTGCCTGGCGGATACTTGGTCTCGAGCTCGTCCCAAGGATTCGCTTCGAGCTGGCGCAGGCCGAGCGAGATTTTCTGCTCGTCCTTGTTCACGCCGAGCACGACGGCTTCGACTTCCTGGCCGATCTGCAACACGTCGGCGGGACGCACGATGCGCTTGGTCCAGCTCAACTCGGAAACATGAATGAGGCCCTCGACGCCTTCTTCGAGTTCCACGAACGCGCCATACGGCACGAGGTTGGTGATCTTGCCCTTGACCCGTTTGCCGGTCGGATAGCGCTCCTCGATCTTGTCCCACGGATTGCTCTGGAGCTGCTTGAGGCCGAGCGAGACGCGCTCTTTTTCCTTGTTGATGTCGAGCACCTTGACGGTGACTTCCTGCCCGACCTTGAGCAGCTCGCTCGGATGGTTGAGCCGGCTCCACGTCATGTCGGTGATGTGGAGCAGGCCGTCGATGCCGTTGAGGTCGATGAACGCGCCGAAGTCGGTGAGGTTTTTCACCGCGCCGGTGACGGTCGAGCCAGGCACCACGGTGTCGAGGAACGCCTGGCGCTTCTCGCTGCGCTCGCGCTCGATCAGCTCGCGGCGGCTGAGCACGACGTTGCGCCGGTCGTCGTTGATTTTAACAATCCGAAAATCGTAGGTGTTGCCGACAAACACGTTGAGGTCTTTCGGCTGCACGATGTCGATCTGCGAGCCGGGGCAGAACGCCTCGACGCCGATGTTCACCATGAGCCCGCCTTTGACCACGCCCTTGACCTTGCCCTTGATGAGTCCGTCGCCGTGATACACGCCGACGATCTTTTCCCAGTTCTGACGGTAAAGCGCTTTTTCGCGCGAGAGCACGACCATGCCCTCGTCGTTTTCGAGCCGCTCGAGCAGCACGTCGATTTCCTCGCCGGGCGTCAACGTGTCGATGTCGTCAAATTCCCCGGCCGGGATGACGCCCTCGCTCTTGTAGCCGATATCGACCAGCACTTCGCGCGGTCGGATTTCGAGGACGTGGCCTTTGATAATGGTGCCTTCGCGAAAATCGCGCATGGATTTCGCGATGAGTTCCTGCATTCCAGTCATAACGGATCGGGGTGACGAACAAACGTCGCTGCCAGGTGAATCGCGGCAGCGCGTGTTTTTGGGTTAAGGGTTGGGTTGTCTGCGGATGAAATCCCGCGGCGCGCACGCAACGGCGGCCGGCCGCGGGAAAAGGGAGGAGAACCTACCCGGAAAAGCGGGGTTGGCAAGATGTTCTCGGAGCTTGGAACGACAGCAGGCGCACTCGGCGCATTCCTTCCTGTCATCCTGCGACTGCGCGCGTGCCTCGCTCCGCTCAGGATGACAAACGAAGGAGAACCAGTGCACCTTACCGTGCCGCGCCGACTGCCGGGGCTGGAGCGCCGGCGAAAACTTCACCAAAGAAACGCCGCATTTCACCGTAGGCGGCTTCCGCAGCTTGCGCGTTATACGCCGCCCCTTTGCTGATGTCACTTCCCGCTTCAGGATTGGTGAAGGCGTGGACGCTGCGCGGATACGCGATCAGTTTGTAAGACACGCCGGCCGTGTTCATCTCGTTCATAAACCCGGCGACGTCCGCCGGCGGCACACTCGGGTCGATGGCCCCGTGCAGGATAAGCAATTGACCTTTCACATTTTTGGCCTCCGCCATGTTCGGTGTTTTCAAGCCGCCGTGAAAACTGATCACGCCGGCGAGGTCCGCGCCGCTGCGTGCCAGTTCGAGCACCGTGGTTCCGCCAAAGCAAAAGCCGATGGCGCCGATGCGTTTGGGATCAACTCCGGGTTGTTTGAGGAGTTCCGCCAGGCCTGCTTGCGCCGGCGCGCGGAACTTCGAGAAATCCTGATAAAACGGCTTTGCCAGCGCGCCCGCCGCCTCCCGGTCGCCCGGCGCCGCGCGGCGGCCTTTGCCATACATGTCGAGCGCGAAGGCGACGTAGCCGAGCTTGGCGAGTTGCTCCGCGCGCGCTTTCGCAAACGGTCCGCAGCCGGTCCAATCGTGAACGACCAGCACGCCCGGCGCCGACGCGCCGCTGGCCGACGTTTTTGCGGGTCGGGCGACGTAACCTTCATATTCTTCGGCGCCGATTTTGTAGGCGGCGGTTTGCGTTTCCACGGCGGAGTCGCCGGAGGTTTGCGCGACGGCGCCGCGCTGGGTTGCCAGCAACAACAGGGAAACCGCGAGCGGGGGCAAGAGGGAAAAGGAAAAGTGCATACGAAGTGTTTTCATCACGCAGAGAATATCGCAGCCGCATGGCGCGCTGGCTGGAATCGGCGTCGGCAAGGGCGCAGCCAATCTTGGCCACACTTTTTCCTTCGTGTTCTTCGTGTTCTTCGTGGTGATATACCACCGCCTCCCTCATGCGCGAATACCAACGCCTCCTCTCGCTCGTCCTCGAACACGGCGCTCCGCGGACCGAGCGCACGGGCGTCGGCACGCGCGCGGTGTTCGGCGCGCAGGCGCGTTTCGATTTGCGCGCCGGCTTTCCGCTGCTGACCACGAAAAAGCTGCACCTCAAGTCGATCATTTACGAACTGCTCTGGTTCCTGCGCGGCGACACCAACGTGGGCTATCTGCGCGAGCACGGCGTGACGATCTGGGACGAATGGGCCGACCTGCAGACGGGCGACCTCGGGCGCGTCTATGGCGCGCAGTGGCGCGATTGGCGCGCGGCCGACGGTCGGCACATCGACCAGATCGCGAACGTCATTGCGCAGATCCAAAAAAATCCGACCAGCCGCCGGCTCATCGTGAGCGCATGGAACCCCGGCGAAACCGAAGGCATGGCGCTGCCGCCGTGCCACGCGTTGTTTCAATTTTTCGTCAACACCGGCGAGCTGAGCTGCCAGCTTTACCAGCGCAGCGCCGATCTTTTTCTCGGCGTGCCTTTCAACATCGCCAGCTACGCATTGCTCACGATGATGGTCGCCCAAGTCTGCGGCCTGCGGCCCGGCGAGTTCGTGCATACTTTTGGCGACTTGCACCTCTACGAAAATCACCTCGACCAAGCTCGCCTCCAGCTCTCCCGCGAGCCGCGCCCGCTGCCGACGATGCGGCTGAATCCGGCCGTCGAGCGCGTCGAGGATTTTCGCTACGAAGATTTCACGTTGGAAAACTACGATCCGCATCCCGCGATCAAAGCGCCGATCGCGGTGTAACCTAGCGCTGCGGAAGCTGCTCGCTGCTCATGGTCGCCACGCTCTATCAACGGCTGGTCCGGCCCATGTTTTTTCGCCTGGAGGCCGAGGCTGCGCACCATGCCGCCATGCGTCTGCTGGCCGCGTGCGGGCTCTCCGGCGCCGCGCTCGAGCTCTTGCGCGCGGCGGCGGATCGACATTGCGTCGCGGAAAACTCGGCGCTCGCTCGCGAGGTCTTCGGGCTGCACTTTCGCAACCCCATTGGGCTGGCCGCCGGCTTCGACAAAGACGGCGTCGCGCTGCCCGCCTGGGAAGCGCTCGGCTTCGGCTTTGTTGAAGCCGGCACGCTCACGCCCGAGCCGCAGCCGGGCAACCCGCGCCCGCGCATTTTTCGTGTGCCGGAAAGTCACGCGTTGATCAATCGGCTCGGCTTCAACAACCGCGGCGCGGACGATGCCGCGCACCGCTTCGCAGAGCTGCGCGCCGAGGGTCGCTGGCCGCGCATTCCGGTGGGCATCAATCTCGGCAAACAAAAAACCACGCCGCTGGAAAACGCCGCGGGCGACTATGTGCGCTCGCTCGAGACGCTGCACGCATACGGCGACTATTTCGTGCTCAACATTTCGTCGCCGAATACGCCCGGCTTGCGCGGATTGCAAGACCGCAACCAGCTCGACGCGCTCCTGCGCGCCGTGCAGGAAAAGAACCGCGCTCTCGGGCGGGAATCACCCAAACCTGTCCTGGTGAAAATCGCGCCGGATCTCGGTTTCGAGCCCATCGAAGAAATCCTGGAGCTCGCGGAAAATCACGCCCTGGCCGGCATCATCGCCACCAACACGACGATCGATCATTCTTCACTTCCGCCCACGGCGCCGCATGAAACCGGCGGCTTGAGCGGCGAGCCTTTGCGCGCGCGCGCGACGGAAATCGTGCGCTTCCTTTCCGCGCGCACCAAGCTGCCGATCATCGCCGTCGGCGGCGTCTCGGATGCCGCCAGCGCGCGCGAGAAACTCGATGCCGGCGCCGCGCTCGTGCAGCTTTACACCGGCTTTATTTACGGCGGGCCGACCACGGTGCCGGACATTTGTCGCGGGTTGGTTTGACGAACGAAAAACGCCGCGCCCCGTTTTCACGGAGCGCGGCGTCTTGC
>CAXTRS010000069.1:0-15997 GCA_964246635.1 uncultured Chthoniobacterales bacterium
GGGGGACGAACCCAACACCGTCCAAGCCCCGGCCGGGGCGTACGTACTGCGACGGGGGCCTGCGCGCGGGCGGCGGCGTTGTTCTAACGCCCCGGCCGGGGCTTGTTGCTCTCACCAATCGAAACCCACGGCCCACGCCGCGGGCTAAGGTTCTGTCGCCCCTGTCGGGGCTTGCCTATCTGAGGGAAGGGCGGAGCTCGCGGGACCGTGTGCCGAGGTTTGCGACGGAATAAAGCGTCGGTTCGCGCGCTCCGTTGCAGCATCGCTTCATGATTTCCAGCCAGCGAATGCCATTCGCATTGTGATGCCGCAGCAGATCACCCTCCACGTCCACGAACGCGGCCCCGACCACGGCGATCCCGATCGACCCGCGCTGGTATTCCTGCACCACTTTGGTGGGTCGGGCCGCTTGTGGGATCCGGTGATGGACACTCTGGCCCGCGAACACCGTTGCATCGCGCCGGACCTGCGCGGCTTCGGCAGCTCACCCGCGCCCGGGGAGGAGCCAGCCGCGTTCAGCGTCGGCGTGATGGCTGACGATGTGCACACGCTGCTCGACGGGCTGCACATCTCGCGCTTCGTGCTCGCCGGTCACTCCATGGGCGGCAAGGTCGCCCTGGCACTCGCGGCGAGCGCGCCGCCGGGTTTGGCAGCCGTCGCGTTGCTGGCGCCGTCGCCGCCGACGCCGGAGCCGATGGAGAAACCCGAGCGGGAACGCTTGCTTGCCGGCCACGGCGACCCGGCCGCGGCGGAGGAGACGTTGCGCCAAATCACGGCGCGTCCGTTGCCAGAGACCTGGCGCCGAGCGGTGGTCGAGGACAACCTGCGCGCGTCGCGCTCGGCGTGGCGCGCGTGGCTGGAGCACGGCAGCCGCGAGGACATCTCGGCGTGGATGCGCGCGATCCCGGTGCCGGTCTCGATCGCGCTCGGCGCCGAAGACGCGGCGATCACCGGCTGCCTGGTCGAGCGCGAAATCGCTGCGCGGCTATCACTGCCGACCCCGATGCGGGTTCTGCTCGGCGCCGGTCATCTGTTGCCGCTCGAAGCGCCCGCGGCTGTCAGCAACTTGCTCAGTGACGTGGTTGCACGGTTGTGAACACGACGGCCGGCGGTGGTGGGTCGTCCTTGCCTGCGGCGAGATAACGCAAGGTCAGCCCAAAGTCCGCCAGCGTCGTGCGGAGCGGCCCGCGCCGTTGGAAGCGCCGGGCCGAGGAGACGACGGGCGGGCGCAGCGTGACGACGCGGCCGATGCGCGCGAGCCGGCGCGAGAAGTCCACGTCCTCGAAGCGGTCCCACTCGCGAAATCCGCCTAGTTGCAGGAAGGCGTCGCGCCGCGCGAACATCGCCTGGTCGCCGAGGTGCCAGCCGAAAAAGCGGTTGCGCCATCCTGCCAGCCAGCACGTCAGCCGCAGCCAGCGCGAAGGCGAAGCGTAGCGTCGCGCGAAGCCGCCGCCGGCGACCGTGCCGGGACGCGCGCAGGCAACGGTGACGGCTGCTAAAGCGCCCACCGGCAGCAGCGTGTCGGCGTGCAGGAAGAGCAGGATTTCGCCGCGCGCCTGCGCCGCGCCGAGGTTCATCTGCGCGGCGCGGCCCGCGCGCGACGACGACACGACGCGGCAGTTTTCGGTGGCCCGTGCGAGGGTCAGCGTCACATCCGTGCTGCCGCCGTCGGCGATGATCGTTTCGTATTCGATCCCGTCCGCCGCTTCCGCGACCGCGCGCAGGACCGCCGGCAGCGCGGCCGCTTCGTTGAGCGTCGGGATGATGACGGAGATCACATCTTGTAGCCGGGTCGCTGACTGCTCCGGGCTGTGACAGAGGCGCGCCGGCTCAGTTCGTCAGCTTGTCGATCAGCAGATCGAGTTTGCTGTATTTGCGGCCGTGCTCGCCCTGGTCGTTCAAGCCCCAGTTGTAGGACAGGTAGCTGACCTCGTAATCGCCGCCGGTCAGAAACGCCTTGTCCTTTTCGGGCGCGTATTGGCCGAGCACTTTTTTCACACCGCCGGCTTTCTCGAAGTCTTCTTTGTAGAACTTGAAAATGCTCGAGACTTCCGCCTTTTTCTTTTCCGGCTCGAACTTGTTAAGGTCCTCGCGGCCCAGCCAGATGTGATACGCTTTGGTGTCTTGCGCTTCAAAATCGCCGGCCGTGTAGGCGTTGCGCTGCAAAGGCGGGCAGCTCCGCGCGGCGCACACGAGCACGCTGTGCGCTTTCACGCCGATCGCCGGACGCAAGGTGCCGTTTTCGATGTCGTTGAGCGCGACTTGTTGTCCACCGATGGGAAAGCGTTTCGCGGTGAAGGCGTCCTTGGTTTCCCAGATGCTCTCGGTCGGATAATTTTCGAGGATCCAATGCAGCACGCTGGCGTTGTAAGCGTTCACCAGCGCGGCGGATTTTTCGTTGCCGGCGGCGGGCTTTTCGGCTTTCGGCGCGAATTGTTTCAGATACGCGCTGAGCGCCGCCATGTCGTCGGCGTTGCCCTTCCAGGCGGTGTAGTTCACGAGGCCCTGGGCATCGACGTATTTTTTCAGGAGCGCGTCGAATTTGCCGTGGTCGATACCGCTCGGGACTTCGACCTTGAGCGACTGCTTGTCTTCGGCGCAACGCGCTGGGGACGGCGTCAGGGTCAGGGCAAACAGTGAAAGAATCGCGGCCGGGAGGAGCCAGCGGAGGGAGATAATGATGGACTTCATGAAGATGTGTTTACTGATGCCTGCTGATTCGTTTGCGACGGACACGCCGGATTCTGTTCGGCTACTTTTTGGCCTTGGTTACGTCGGTTTTCTTCAGCGCGTTTTTGGCGATGCGGGTGACGATGATCGTCACCGCGACGGTCGCCGCCAGACCGACACCGAAGAAGACGTATTCGAGCGGGCTGTGCGCCTTTTTGCCGCCGCCGAGTCCGGCTTTGCCGGCGGTGCCGAGATAAACGTAGAGCGCAGTGCCCGGCAGCGTGCCGAGCCAGGTCGCCAGCACGTAGGGGAGCAGCTTCACGTCGGTCAGCCCGTAGAGATAATTGCTCAGGTTGAACGGGATCACCGGGCTGAGCCGCAGCAGGCCGATGAGCTTGCCGCCCTGCTCGCCGACGGCTTTGTCGATGGCCTGGAATTTTTGGTTGTCCTTCGGGTGGCTCTACAGTTTTTGCCGCGGTTTATGCGGCGCGACGAGGAACGCTGCGGTCGCGCCAATCGTCGCGCCAACCGAGACGATGGGGATGCCCCACAAGCCGAAGAGCAGGCCGGCGGCGATCGTCATCACCGAGCCGGGCACGAAGGCGACGGTGCCGACAATGTAGATCAACACGAAGACCAGCGGCCCGGCCCAGCCCAAGCTTTCGACCCAGCCGTTGATCGCCTTGAACCAATCCGCGACCGGCAGGAAAAAACCGGCGGCGAGCAGCGCGACGAGCACCGCGGCGGCGAGCGCGGTTTTCCACGTCAGCCAGGCTTTCCAGCCGCTTTGTTTTTGATCGGCCATCGGTTTTTCGGATCAGTGAAGTTGTCGCCGGTAAAGCCAGGCGAAGATTTTTTTCACCCGCGGCGTCAGGCGCTTTTTCTCGTAGCTGGCAGCGACCTGTCGGGCGACGAGCGCGAAGGTCGGATAGGCGTGGATCGTCGCGCCGATCTTGCCCAAGTCGAGGCGGCACTGCATCGCCAGCACGAACTCGTGCAGGAGGTCGCCGGCGCGGCTGGCCATCAACGTGACGCCGAGGATTTTGCCGCTGCCGCGCGCGGTGAGCACTTTGATAAAGCCGGCCGCTTCGTCCTCGACGACGGCGCGATCGACGGCGCTCATTTCTTCCCGATAAAGGTCGTAAGCGATGTCCTGCTTTTTCGCCTCGTCCTCACTGAGTCCGACACGGGCAACTTCAGGCTCCGTGTAGGTGCACCACGGCAGCACGCGGTAGTCGGTTTTCTGCCGCAGAAATTGCAGTGGCACGAGGATGTTTCGCACGATCACGCGTGCGTGGTATTCGGCGAAGTGCGTGAACTGGAACGGTCCGGCCACGTCGCCCGCGGCGTAGATGTGCGGCTGGCTGGTTTGGAGGCAGGCGTTGACCTTGATTCCGTGCGAGTTGACGGCGACGCCGGCTTTTTCGAGGTCGAGTTTTTCGATCCGCGGCTGCCGGCCGGTGGCGACGAGCAGCGCGTCGGCCTCGAGCGTGGAACCGTCTTTCAGCGTGAGCGTCACGCCGCTGCCCGCGCGCTTCGCGGCCGCCTGCACTTTCGCGCCGGCGCGCACGACGATCCCTTCGTGTTCGAGCGCTTGGCGGAGCGCCGCGGCGGCGTCGGCGTCTTCTTTCGGCAGGAGGCGCTCGCCGCTTTGCAAGATCGTCACTTTCACTCCGAGCCGGCTCAACGCCTGCCCAAGTTCGCAACCGATCGGGCCGCCGCCGAGCACCAGCAGGCTCGCGGGTTTTTCGTTCAGTTCGTCGAAGATCGTTTCGTTCGTGAAGAACGGCGCGCCGTCCAACCCTTCGACGGGCGGGATCGCCGGACAGCTGCCGGTGGCGATGACGAAATGTCTGGCGCGCAGCCGCACGTTTTCTCCGCTGCCTTCGAGGCGCACCGTGACTTCGTGCGGCGACAGAAAGCGCGCCTCGCCGCGGAAGACCTCGACGCCGAGCGACTCCATGCGCTCCTGCGAATCGTGCGGTGCGATCTGCGCTCGGCGCGCGCGCATCCGCTCGAACACACGCGCGAAATCGAGCCGTGGCTCTTGCGCGTCAAGGCCCCATTGGTCGGCTGTGCGCATCGCCTGGGCCAGGCGCGCGGAAGAGATGAGCGCCTTGCTCGGCACGCAGCCCGTGTTCAGGCAGTCGCCGCCCATCCGTGCGCGTTCGACGAGCGCCACGCGCCCGCCCAGCCCCGCGGTGCCGGCGGCCGTCACCAGCCCGGCCGTGCCGGCGCCAATGACCACGACGTTGTAAATGCCCACGCCTTTTGCCACTTGAAGCAGAGACTTCATTCGGACGCTTATTCCGGCTGGCGTTGCCTGTTGGCGCCGGCCGGCTCGCGCCGAAAAAATTCTGTCACCTGCGCGACCCGCAGGCCGAACTTGTGGACCGTCGCGCGGTTCATCATCGTCGCGCCGCCGGCCTGGAGATACATCCACTGCTTCAACTGCACGTCGTAGAGCGAATTGCCCGGCTTCAGCGCGACGGTGTATTCCCAGTGGAACGCGTTGCCGTAAGCCTCGCCGCGCGCCGTGCCGACGACGTCGTTCGCCGTCGCCTCGAAGCGGTGCGCGTCGAGCTGGCGGATGCGCCAGCGCCGGTGCTGCACGGTGCCGTCTTCGTAGGTAAACGCTTGCTGCAACGCGAGCGTGCCGTCGCGCTCGCGCGTGCCGACGGCGTCCGTGGTAAAACGCCGCGCCGGCTCGCCCGCGCGGTTTTCAAAGACGCCCCACGAATGGGTGCGGCCGGTGAAAAATGTGGCCGGATTGAAATGCGGCTCAGTTCTGGCGAAGTCGGCGGGCGTCAGCGAGCTGCAACCGGCCAACCCACTGACGACCCACACGGCGAACAGCAGCCGGGAGCTGAGATTTTTCCAAGACCGACTGGCATCGTTACTGAAGAGCTTTTCTTTCGTCATGCGTGAATTGGGTTGAACCGGAGCCGCGGAGTGGCGGCAACGCAAAGTCGCGCGTCCCGTGAGCGCAGCGGATTCGTATGTCTGCGATGGCAGGGTCTTCTCGGAAAACCGCGCTCCTGCTCGGCGCCGGGCACGCGCACCTCCACACGGTGCGACGCGCGGCGGAATTTCGGCGGTGCGGGTTCGCGCTGACGCTCATCGCGCCCGGCCCGTTCTGGTATTCCGGCCTGGCGACCGGGATGCTCGGCGGCACGTATCCGCCGGAGCTCGACCAGATCGACGTGGCGACCCTGGTGCGGGCAGGCGGCGGTCAGTTCATCGAGGGCCGCGCCGCGCAGTTGCTGCCGGCGGAGCGCGCGGTGATTTTGGAAAGCGGCGAGCGCGTGTGCTACGACGTGCTCTCCGTGAACGTCGGCAGCGAGGTCGGCGAACTGCGCGGCGCGGAAGGCGTGGCGAACGTCCATGCGATCAAGCCGCTGGAAAATCTCTGGCGGCTGCGGCGCGCTCTCGAAGTGCGTGCCCCTGCGGAGGGTTGGCGCGTGGTCGTCGTCGGGGGCGGCGCGAGCGGCGGGGAGATCGCGTTGAACGTGCGCGCGCACACCGCCGACGTGACCGTCCTCGCCGCGGGCGAGCGGCTCTTCGAGCAGTTCGCCCCGCCGGTTGCGGAAAAAGCCAGCCGCCTCTTGCGCGAGCGCGGCGTCAAGGTGCGAACCTGCGCGCGGGTCGAGCGCGTCGAGCCTGGCGCCGCGGTCCTAGCGTCGTCGGGCGAGCGGGTGCCGTTTGATTTTCTCGTCAACGCCGCCGGCCTGCGCGCCCCGGCGTTATTGCGCAAGAGTGGGCTGCCGACCGACGAAGACGGCGCGCTGCGAGTCAACGCGCACCTGCAATCGCTCGGCGCGCCCGAGATTTTCGGCGGCGGCGATGGCGTCGCGTTTGCGGACCGCGCGCTGGCGAAGATCGGCGTTTACGCGATCCGCCAGTCGCCGGTGCTCTTCCGCAACCTGCTCGCCACGCTGGCCGGCGAGCCGTTGCGCGTCTTCAAACCGCAGCGCAGTTTTCTGCTCATCCTGAATCTCGGTGGCGGCGATGGCCTGGCGATCTGGCGGCGTTTTTCCTGGCACGGCCGCGGGGCATTTTGGTTGAAAGATTACATTGATCGCCGCTTCCTCACGCAGAGTCGCAAGCCGTATTGTAGCGGCGGTCTATGACCGCCTCTTTACCACACAGAAAGGGGCGGTCATAGACCGCCGCTACAGGGGAATAAACCGCACGCGGCGCGACTCTGCTCTCCCGACTTTATGCCACGAAAAAACGGCTTCCTCGACATCGTCAAACGCGAAAAAGGCGACGGCAATTATGCCGGCGACCAGTTCGGCGGCGCGGCCGGCACTTCGGGCCGCGGGCTGCCGGATTCCTATGCGGGCAACTTCCTTTTCGCCACCGGCATCGAGTGCTCGTATCCGACGATCAAACGCAAAGCCGGCGGCGGCCGCATCCGGCGCGATCAGCTCGAAGAGTGCGGGCACTACGAGCATTGGAAGCAGGACCTCGCACTCGTGAAGGACCTCGGCCTCAAAGTCCTCCGCTACGGCCTGCCGTATTACAAAATCCACCTTGGCCGCGGCAAATACGACTGGAGTTTTGCCGACGAAGCGATGCGCGAAATCCAGAAGCTCGACATCACGCCGATCCTCGACTTGCTCCACTTCGGGTTGCCCGATTGGCTCGGCGATTTCCAGAATCCCGAGCTGCCGCTGCGCTTCGCGGAATACGCCGAGGCCGTCGCGCAGCGTTACCCGTGGGTGAGGTATTACACGCCGGTGAACGAGATTTACGTCACCGCGAAATTCAGCGCGAAGGAGGGCAAGTGGAACGAGTGTCTGAAGGACGACAAGGCGTTTGTCACCGCGATGAAAAACCTCGTCGCCGCGAGCATTCTCGGCACGCACGCCATCGCGCGACACCGGCCGGACGCCATCATCGTGCAGAGCGAATCGGCGGAATACACGCACGAGCTGCGCTCGGCGCCATCGCCCGAGGTCGATCTCGCCAACAAGCTGCGCTTCGTCTCGCTCGACCTGCTCTACGCTTACCCGCCCGAAGGCGACGTGATGAATTACCTCACCGACAATGGGCTGACCCGCGAGGAATACGACTGGTTCATGAAAGGCGAGCCGCCCGGCTACCAGATCATGGGCAACGATTATTACGGCCGCAACGAACGCATCCTCCTGCCCGACGGCGAAATCTGCCAGGGCGAAGACGTGCTCGGCTGGTATCACATCACGCGCGAATATTACAACCGCTACAAAAAGCCGGTGATGCACACCGAGACCAACACCGAAGCGGACAGGGCGGCGACGTGGCTGTGGAAACAATGGGTGAACATCCTGCGCATGCGGCGCGACGGCGTGCCCGTGCTGGGGTTCACCTGGTATTCGCTGACCGATCAGATCGACTGGGACGTCGCGCTCGCGGAAAAGCGGGGGAAAGTTTATACGTGCGGGCTGTTCGATCTCGAGCGCAAGCCGCGACCGGTGGCGGCGGCGTATCGGCAGCTCATCGAGGAGTTCGGCCAGATCACGATCGTGCCGCACGGCGAGATTTTCCAAGTCACCGACCGGCCGGCGCGGCTGAAGGTGGAAGTGTAGGCAGGGACGCAGCGATGAGGCGAACTGCGATAGAAATTCCAAACTCCAAACTCCAAATTCCAAGGAATCAATCCGAAAAGTCAGAAGGAATGGAAAAAGGAAAAAGAATGCGTTGCGCCCGACATCGGCTGCGAGGGAAAAAATGCCGCTCGTCCGTTTTTAATTTTCAAATTTTTTCCTCCGATTCCTTGGAATTTGGAATTTGGATTTTGGAATTTTTTCCCAGCAACGCCTGCTGACATGGATAGCAGCTTCGAACAATTCGTCGATGAGCACTACCAGGCGGCTTACCGCTTCGCGCTCACGCTCTGCTGCAATCCCGACGAAGCCGGCGACCTCACGCAACAGGCCTTTTTCATCGCCCAAACCAAGGGCCACCAGGTGCGCGAGCCGTCGAAAAAAAAGCAGTGGCTCTTCACCGTGTTGCGCCGGGAATTTCTGCACGCCCGCCGGCACGTGACCACCCGGCAGGAACAGAACTTGGAATTATCCGAGTCCTCGCTGCCTCAGATCAAGGTGGACTACGCCGCGAAGCTCGACGCCCAGACTGTGCTCGCCGCGCTCCAGGCGCTCGACGAACATCACCGCGTGCCGCTGAGCCTTTTCTATTTCGAGCAACTCTCTTACAAAGAAATCGCCGACGTCATCGAGGCGCCCATCGGCACCGTGATGTCGCGGCTGGCGCGGGCGAAGGCGCTCTTGCGCGAAAGATTGGAAACCGGCCGCACGACGGCGGGGACCGAAGGCAAAATCGTGTCGCTGCCGTACGAGGGCAGAATGGAGGATCGTCATGGATAAGGAAACTCTGCAAACGCTGCTCCACGCGCACCGGCCGGATAACGCCGAGGACCGGCGCGACCCGGTCTTCGCCGACGCGTTGCGCGAGACCGCGCGCGACCCGGAACTGGCGGCGTGGTTCGCGGAAAGCCAGAAATTCGACGCGCTGATGAGCAAGACCTTGCAAGGGGTCCCCACACCGGCCGCGCTGAAAAACTTGATCCTGCTCAACGCGGAGGCGGGGAGCAATGGCCGCCCCAAGCCCGCGTCGTCTTCGTCAACCGGAGCGGCGGGGAAGATTCTGCCGTTTCCGCACGAGGGGCGCCGGCCGCTCTTGGCGTTCGCCGCTGCCGCGGCGCTCGTGCTGGCGGCGACGCTGCTCTGGCTGTGGCTGCCCAAGCGTGGGACGGCTGATTATCCGCCGCACGCGCTGGCATTGCGCGCCATCAGTCAGACCGCGGAGATGCCGGCGCTGCAATTCGTCTGCTACGACGCCGCGATGGTGGCGCAGTGGGTGAACGAACATTCGGCGGCCCACAAGATGGGTCAGCCGCTGCGCAAACCGATGGCGAGCATGAGCATGATCGGCTCCAGCGCGATGCAATGGGACGGCAAACCGGTCATCATGATCGCGCTCCAGCGCGGCGAGCGCATGGGCATGCTCTACCTCGTGCGCGCCGAGGATTTTCCCGCCGCAGGCATCGGTGAAGGCGGGGAGTTTTTTGAAAAAGACGGCTGGGTGACCAAGACGGCGCGTTCGGAATCGACCGTCTATGTGCTGGCCACCAAGGGCACCCGCCAGCAGATGGATTTCACGATGCCATTTTGAGAGCGGGAGGATTTTTTAGACAGAATTCACAGAATTACAAAATGGTGAGAGAGAGGGCTCAACCAAGCACGGATGCATGCACGAATAGCCGAGCGACTGGCATCTTTTCCTCGGCAGCATAGCCACTCTCCTCTCGGTTCAATTCTGTTAAATCTGTCTAAAAAAACGTGTTCGATCAGAGGAATAAGGCGTCGATCACGCCCCTCTGCTGAAGCATCGAATCGCCTGTCCTCACCCGTTCCCAAACCCCGCTCGACGCGTTGCGACAACATTGGGGCTGTTATCTCATGGAAGCCTGGGGCCTGGGCGCATTCATGACCGGCGCCAGCCTGCTCACCACGCTGCTCGAATATCCGCAGTCTCCCGCGCACATCGCACTGCTCGGCTCCATGCGGCTGCGGCTGGGCCTTCTCGGGCTGGGCATGGGTCTGGTCGTCGCCGGGATCGTTTATTCACCGTGGGGTCAGCGTTCCGGCGCGCACATCAATCCCGCCGTGACCTGGGCGTTCTTCCGGCTCGGCAAGATCCGCTTTTGGGACGCGATCTTCTACACCGCCGCGCAATTTCTCGGCGCGGTCGTCGCGGTGCAATGCATGGCGCTGCTCATCGGTGCGCCGTATCGGCATCCCGACATTCGCTATGTCGTCACGGAATCTGGACCGCCCGGCGCACTCGTGGCGTTTGCGGCGGAATTTGTCATCACGTTCGTGCTGATGCTCGTGCTGCTCTGCGCGGTGAACAGGAAGGCGCTGGAGAAATGGGTGGGCGCGATCGTCGCTGTGTTGATCGCGCTTTACCTGCTCCTGGAAACGCCCTATTCCGGCATGAGCCTGAACCCCGCGCGTTCGACCGGCTCCGCGCTGGCCGCGTGGCGCTGGGGCGATCTGTGGATTTATTTCACCGCCCCAGTCTTGGCTGCGCTGCTGGCGGCGGAATTGTATTGGCGGTTTCAAAAACACCGACTCGACGGACCGAGTTATCCGGTGGCGAAAAAGGAAAAAGAGGAGGAATAAACGCCGCGGCAATTTCTCTGTTCCGAAGCGCGTGCCGCGATTTTTCTTCTTCTCCTCTTTTGTCATCCTGAGCGGAGCGACGCAGGAGCGCAGTCGAAGGACCTCTGACTGGCAGATGCCGGATGCTGGATGCTAGATGTCAGCCATCCAGTATCCAGCATCCACTCAGCGGTCCTTCGACAAGCCCAGGATGACAGAAAGGAAGGAGAAGAAAGGAAACCGTCCCATCCTCATGTCTCAAACCTCCCCGCCAGAACGCCCGAAATCCGGCGACATCCCCGGCCAGCAACTGCCGTATCCCGCGAAACAATCCGACCTCGACCCGCCGCCGCAGACCGAGCTCCAAGGCTACCTGCCGGCGGGCAAGCTGCGCGGAAAAATCGCGCTCATCACCGGCGGCGACTCCGGCATCGGCCGCGCGGTCGCGGTCGCGTTCGCGAAAGAAGGCGCGGATGTCGCCATCTTTTTCAACGTCAACGTCGAGGACGCCGAGGAAACGCGGCGGCTCGTCGAAAAAGAACCCGGCCGGCGCTGCCTCGTGCTTCAGGGTGACGTGCGCGACGCGTCGAGCTGCCGCGAAGCGGTGCAGAAAACGGTCGGCGAGTTCGGCGGGCTGAATATCCTCGTCAACAACGCCGCGTATCAGCAAACGCAGCAGAAATTTGAAGACGTCAGCGAGGAACAATTTCGCCGCACGTTCGAGACGAATATTTTCGGCTATTTCTACATGGCCAGGGCTGCGCTGCCGCACTTGAAAAAGGGCGACGCCATCGTGAACACCGGCTCCATCGTCGGGCTCGTCGGCCATCCGATCCTCATCGATTACACCGCGACGAAGGGCGCGATCCACGCGTTCACCAAATCGCTCGCGCTCTCGCTCGGCGAGCGCGGCATCCGTGTCAACGCCGTGATCCCCGGCCCGGTCTGGACGCCGAACATCCCGGCGACGATGCCGCGCGAGGGCGACTTCATGACCGAAATTTTTCACCTCGTCGCGCGGCCGGGTCAGCCCGACGAACTGGCGCCCGCGTATGTGCTGCTCGCGTCGAACGACGGCAGCTTCATGACCGGCAGTTTGGTCGAAGTCACCGGCGGCAAACTTTCCAGTGGCTGACCCAGGCGAGCATCATGTGGCGGTTAATCCTCCGGCGTATCCGCCCGGCAGCGTGCGCGCGCTGCTGGCGAGCGACCTGGTTTCGCCAGCCACGCGCGCGGCCTTGCAGGAACGCCTCGCGCCGCCGCGAGACGAGCCGCCGCGTTTTTTCAATGCCGCCGAATTTCGCACGCTCGCCGCGGTCTGTGCGCGACTGCTGGCGTTGCCCGAAGACGGCTTGCCCGCGCCCAAATCCTTCGCCGCGCAAATCGACAAGCGGCTCGCAAGCGGCGAAGGCGACGGCTGGCGCTACGACGCGCTGCCGCCCGACCCGGAATCGTATCGCCGCGGACTACACGCGGTGGAGGAAGCGGCGCGCGAGCGGTTCGGCGCGGACGATTTTGCGAGCTTGGAAGACGCCCAACAGGACGCCGTGCTCGCCGACGTGCAGCGCGGCGAACTCGCGCGTTGGTTCGAGGACTTGCTGGCCGAGCTGAGCGAGCTTTACACCGGTCACCCGCTCGTGCAGGAGCGGATCGGTTTCGCCGGCATGGCCGACACGCGCGGCTGGCGGAAGATCGGGCTGAATGAGCGCGAAGCTTGGGAACCCGCAGCTGGGCAAACGCGCTACACTGTGCCGCCCGTCGCGGTGGCGCCATCGCGCTCCCCGCCGAGTCCGCCGCCGATGCGCCGTTACCCGGAGAAGGAAGCGGTCGATGCCGTGGTCGTCGGCACCGGCGCGGGTGGTGCGCCGCTGCTTGCGCGGCTGGCGCAGGCGGGGCTGAAAGTCGTCGCGCTCGAAGCCGGCAAACATTGGGACGCAACCCGCGATTTTGCCACCGACGAACACGCGCAAAACAAACTCTTCTGGCTCGACGAACGCCTCTCGGCTGGCGGCGATCCGCTCGCCTTTGGCAACAACAACAGCGGCTGCGGCGTCGGCGGCGCGACGCTGCACTTCACTGCTTACACGCCGCGGCCGCAGCCGGACGATTTCCACTTGCACCGCGACTTCGGCGTCGGCTGCGACTGGCCGCTCTCCTACGCCGATCTCGAGCCGTATTACGACGAGCTGGAAACGTTTCTCGGGGTGAGCGGGCCGACGCCGTATCCGTGGGGTCCGCCGCGTCGCCGCGGTTATCCGCTGCCGCCGCTGCCGCTCAACGCGGCGGCGCAACTGATGCAGCGTGCGTGCAACGAACTTGGCATCCGCACCGCGCCCGCCGCGAACGCCGCGCTGAGCGCGCCGTATGCTCAACCCGGTCTCGGGCAACGCCCTGCCTGCACCAACCGTGGCTTCTGCCAGGCCGGCTGTTCGGTTGGTGCGAAAGGCAGCATGGATGTGACGTTTATCCCGCTGGCGATCGGCGCGGGCGCGGAGGTGCGCGCGGAATGTTTTGTCACCAAGATCGAGCGCGACGCGGCCGGGCAGGTGAACGCGGTGGTTTATACGCAAGCGGGCAAGGAACACCGGCAGCGTTGTCGCAGCGTGTTTCTGTGCGCTGGCGCGGTTGAGACGCCGCGGCTGTTGCTGCTGAATGACAATCTCGCAAACGCCAACGGCCAGGTCGGGCGCAATTTTCTGGCGCACCCTGGCGTGCAGCTGTGGGCGCGCTTCGACGAAGAAACCCGCCCGTTCAAGGGCATCCCCGGCGGCTTGATTTCCGAAGACACCCACCGGCCGCGCGACGCCGATTTCGCCGGCGGCTATCTCTTGCAGAGCATCGGCGTGATGCCCGTGACGTATGCCAGCCAGCACGCGCGCGGCCGCGGATTCTGGGGCGAGAAAATGGCGGCGCACCTGCGCGATTACAATCACGTCGCCGGCATCAACATTCTCGGCGAGGGACTGCCGGCGGCGGGCAATTTCCTCGAGCTCAGCGATGAAAAAGACGCGCGCGGTTTGCCGAAGCCGCGCGTGCATTTCACCGCGGGCGAAAACGAGCGCCGGCTTTCCGCGCATGCGGAAAAAACCATGCGCGAAATCTGGGCGCGCGCCGGCGGCCGGGACTTGTGGGCGTTCCCGCGTTTCGCGCACACCATGGGCACCTGCCGCATGGGTCGCGACCCGCGCGACGCGGTGGTCGATGCCGACGGCCGTTCCTTCGAGGTGCCCGGCCTTTACATCAGCGACAACTCGACGTTCCCGAGCGCTCTCTCCGTGAATCCCGCGCTCACCTTGATGGCGTTGGCGTTGCGCACCGCTGATCGATTTCTGCAGCGCACACTGTAGCGGCGGTCCACCCTTGCTTTTGCCGTCTGCAAAGCTACGCTCGGAACGCTGTGTCCGACTTGCCCGATCGCGATCCAACGTCACCTCGGCGCCAGGTGCCGCTCACCATCGTGGGCACCCTCGCAGGGGTCGTCGTCGGAGCACTGGTCGCGTGGTTTCTGCTCGCGCCGCCGAAACAGCAGACCCCAGCTCCGCCGGCCCCGGGAAAAAGCGCGGTGGTGTCCTCGTCCAGCGATGCACAAGCACGGAGCAGCAACTCGCGCCCGGCGTCGTCGCCGAAGTTTACGGCTGGCCCTGTCGCGACGGCGAGCAGCCCTGGGGCCGGGTCAGACGACCCGAATCGTCCGCCTGCGTTCACCTCGGCGGTTGCGCCGAACGTCGCCGTGCGAAATTCCGAGGTGATTGTCGTGCCACCCTCTGCGACTCCGGCGCCGACTGTTCGAAATCACGAGGAAGTAAAAGTGCCGCCGCCATCCGTGCGCTCCTTCGCCGGCAACCCGCCGCAGAAAATCGATGTGAAGAGCCTGCGCACCACCGTGGACGACGTGGTCGTTCCGATTCCCAGCGAAGTGTTCAAGGCGCTCGACAAATTGGGCACCCCGCCCTGGGCCAGCCAGGTGCGCGTGGACGACAAGACCAAGCACTCCGGCCGGCCGCACCTTTCGCTGCTCTTTGGCACGGTCGTGGCCGATGGCTTCCTGGCCGTGCAGGCCAAGGACGCCGACAAGGTCAAGAAGATCGGCCGCCGGGTGCTGGAATTGGCCACGGCGATGGGCGTGCGCGCCAACGTCATCTCTCACACCCAGAGCATCATCGAGGCGGCCGACCGCGGGGACTGGAACGAGGTGCGCAGCGAGCTGGACAAGACGCAGGGCGAGGTCAAGAGCGCGATGGAAAAGCTCCAGGACCGCGAGGAGAGCGAGCTGGTGAGCATGGGCGGCTGGCTGCGGGGCACCGAGGCGTTGACCGACATCGTGCGCAAGGACTACAACCCGGATCGCGCCGAGCTGCTCCACCAGCCCGACCTGCTCGTGGCCTTCGACACGCAGCTCAGCAAGATGCGCCCGAACATCAGGAAGGATCCGCTTGTGACCAAGCTGCAAACGGGCTTGGCGGAAATCCGCCCGTTGATTACGGGGGAGGGTCTCATCGAGGCACAGCAGGTCGAGCGCATCTGCGCGATCACGGGCGAATTGGTTGCGGCGATTTCGCCTTCAACGGTAGAAACAAAGTCCGCCGCCAGCCGGGACGAAAGCGTATTCATTCCCACTAGCGCCGGGCGTTGATGGAAGGCTCGCCGCGCGGCGGCCGATTTGACGTTTTCCGCGCTCGTGCCACGTTTGTGCTAGTTCTTTGTCTGCTTAATGACCGGGCTGTCTGCCTGGTCAGCGGGGGACCCAAATTTTCCGAATGCTCGCCGACCGCAAGGAATGGCGGGCGCGCGGATCGGGGCTTGCGGCGTCAGCGGCGCCGGGGACACTTCGGAGGTCCCAGCCCGACAGCTAACCTCGTTTGCACCTCAACTCCAAGGGCAAGGGACGCCGGCTTCGGTGAAGACGGAATGACGGCCTCCCCCAGACTTGCCAGCCAAAGGCGAGCAGAGCCTGGAACAGAAACAGGGCGCGAGCTCCCGCTACGAGCGCGCGCCCAAAACTGAATCAGAAAGAGGAGGCTAGTCAAAATATGAGCACGGCGGTTCTTATCGTCGGTGGTCTCGCAGTCGTGTTGTTTTTCATCGCCCTGTGGCTGTGCGGAATTCGTTACATTCCCCACAACCGGGTCGGCATCGTGGAAAAACTCTGGTCCTCG
>CAXTRS010000070.1:0-5018 GCA_964246635.1 uncultured Chthoniobacterales bacterium
TCTGGAAAGCGCCGGCCAACGTCGCCGTCGCCTCGGTGCTGAGCCTCGCCCAGACCTACACCAACGACGACCTGGACGCGCTGAACGTCGATCCCACCAGCGGCAAATCCATCAACGTCATCCGCAGCTTCACCGGCCGCGGCATCCTCGTCTGGGGCGCGCGCACGCTCGCCGGCAACGACAACGAGTGGCGCTACGTGCCGGTCCGGCGCCTGTTCATCATGATCGAAGAGTCCTCGCTGAAGGCGACCGCCTTCGCCGTCTTCGAGCCGAACACCGCGGAGACCTGGCTCAAGGTCAAGGCCATGGTCGAGAGCTTTCTCTATAGTCTCTGGGAGCGCGGCGCGCTGGCCGGCGCGAAGCCCGAGGATGCCTACTTCGTGCACGTCGGCCTCGGCACCACCATGACCGCGCAGGACATCCTCGAAGGCCGCATGATCGTCAAAATCGGCGTCGCCGCCGTGCGCCCCGCGGAGTTCATCATTCTCCAGTTCAGCCACAAAATGCAGGAACCTTAAAACTTCGCTCTCACCGCCTGAAGCTCGCAAACCCAGGAATCATTTATGGCCACCACCAAAGACGAAATCCGCAAAAGCTATCCGCTGCCGGTCTATAACTACAAAGTCGAGATCGACGGCCAGACCGTCGGCTTCTCGGAGGTATCCGGACTATCCATCCATTACGAGACGGCGAAGTATGCCGAGAGTCCCGCCGCCGGCGGCCCGCCCGGCCCGCGGTGGATGCACATGCCCGGACAGGAAGGCCCGGCCACGGTAACCTTGAAAAAAGGCGTTGTGCCGACAATCAGCGTTTCCACCTTCTTCAACTGGATCAACGCCATCCAGTCCAATCGCATCGACAAAAAGGACATTTTCGTCCGGCTCTGCGATGAAGAAGGGAAAGCGGTCGTGAGCTGGAAAGTCATCAATGCCTTCCCGACGAAGCTCGAAGCTCCCTCCTTCTCCGCGACCTCGAACGATGTCGCCATCGAGACTATGGAAGTGATGGCCGACCGCGTGCGGATCGAAGTCGCTTAAATTCTGCGCGTGTTATGGCAATCACTGCCGCGGCCCAGCGGACCAGCTACCCGCTGGCAGCCTACAACTTCCGCGTTGCCCTCGCTGGCGAGACGGTGGGTTTCAGCGAAGTCTCCGGCCTGAAGATCGAGTATGAAACGGCTACCTACCGCCACGGCCTGAGCTTCGTCGAAGGGGAAGACCTCGTGCGCCATCGCGTGAGCAAGTATGTGCCGGTCACCTTGAAAAAAGGGATTGTGCAAAACGTGCAAACGTTGCGCGCCTGGCTCGACTCCGGCGAGACGCGCACGCTGGACGTGAGCCTCTGCGATGAGCAGGGCGCCCCCGTGGTCACGTGGCATATCGGCAAGGCGGTTCCCGTGAAACTCGAAGCTCCCGCCATGAACGCCGGCGGCAACGAAGTCGCCATCGAGACGCTCGAGCTCATGGTTTGCCGCATCACCCTCGAGCATCACTAACCAGTGGCCGCTACGAGCATCCCCGGCGTGAAGGGGCTCCTCGGAACCGAGGAGTTCATCGTCGGCTTTCGTTTCAGCGTGCTCTTCCTCGCCGGCGGCGCGGTGCCGAACCCGCTCGACATCCGCTTCCAGAAAGTCTCCGGCCTATCGGCGGAAGTTACCACGAAGCCGCTCACCGAGGGCGGCCAGAACTTATACACGCAACAACTGCCCGAACGGGTGAGCTACCGCAACCTGGTGCTCGAGCGCGGCATGGTGGTTGGCTCGCCGCTGAACCTCGAATTCAACGCCGCGATGTCGTTGTTCAAGTTCTCGCCTTCAAATGTGCTCGTGACACTGCTCGCCGAAAACAAAACGCCGCTCGCGGCCTGGCTCTTCCTGAAAGCCTACCCGGTGAAATGGGCCACGGCGGATCTGGATGCGAACCAGACCGGGGCGCTGATCGATACCTTGGAGCTTGCCTACACGCGGATGCAAATCCTGCGCGTCTAAGACCATGCCCGTCGAAATCAAAGAACTCATCATCCGCGCTGTGGTCTCCGACGATGGCAGCGAAGAGGCTGATGTGACCGTCGCCGCTTCCACTGAGCCAGACCGCGAGGCACTGGTGCAGGAATGTGTGCGCCAGGTGCTGAAGATCCTGGAACGCTCGCGTGAACGCTGAGCTTTATCCTCCCATGAACCTCTTCAAACTGGAGAAGCTCAAGGTCGAAGCTTATCCTTCCAGCGCGCGGTCGCTGGCCCAGCGGATTGGCACGTTCGAGGCGATGTTCAATCCGGACTCCTTCAGCCAGCAGTATGCGATTGCCTACGGCAAAAACAAGGGCTTCGGCAGCCGCAATCAGAAGGTCGATTACCAGCGCAACCGGCCAAGCGAGCTCAAGCTCAAGCTGGTGCTCGACGGCACCGGCGTCAGCGACTACGGCCTCAGCGCGCTCCTCGGCCGGAAGTCAGTCGCCGCGCGGGTAAAGGACTTTCTCGACCTCGCCTTCCGGGTGAACGGCAACATCCACGAGCCGAACTACCTCACCGTCCGATGGGGCGACGCGCTGAGCTTCGCCTGCCGGCTCGGTTCGGTGAACGTCAACTACACCAACTTCGACCGCGACGGCTCTCCGCTGCGCGCCGAGTTGGATACCACGTTTCTGTCCGATCAGGACGTGAAGAAGCTGATG
The DNA here is from genome assembly GCA_964246635.1 of uncultured Chthoniobacterales bacterium. Taxonomy (GTDB): domain Bacteria; phylum Verrucomicrobiota; class Verrucomicrobiia; order Chthoniobacterales; family SZAS-18; genus JAFAXH01. The sequence continues at coordinate 2,671 of CAXTRS010000070.1, forward strand.
CGGGAAACGAACCTCAGCTCGCCGGATCTGACCCACCGTGTCGTAGTCAAGGAAGGCGACACCCTGCCCTTTCTTTCGCAGCAAATCTATGGCTCGCCGGAGCACTACCTCATGGTCGCGTCGGCCAATGGACTGGACAACTTCCGCGACCTCCCGCCCGGACTGGAGCTGGCCTTTCCGCCGCTGCCGAGCACGCTGCCATGAGCGTCGCCACCGCCACGGTTCTCTCGAACGGGAAGACGATCCCACCCGAGTGGGAGTTGCTTTCGCTCGCTGTGCACCGGGAACTCAATCGCATTCCCACGGCGTTCCTGGAATTTGCGGACGAGACGCAAGTTAAGGCCTCCGGGCCGGCGAAGAAGTCACCTTTCGGCATCAGCGGCACCGCGACGTTTCTGCCGGGCGCGAAGGTAGAGATCAAGCTGCGGCACGAAGACCAGGCCGGCGGCGAGGCGACCGTGTTCAAAGGCATCGTGATCCGGCACGGGATCGAAGCCGACGCGGCCGGCTGCCGTCTTTCCGTGGAGATGAAGGACGCCGCCGTGCGAATGACCGGCGCCCGCAAGTGGCGAGTGTTCAACCATTCCACCGACAGCCAGGTGGTGCAAAAACTGGCGCAGGAAGCGAGCCTCACGGCGGACATCGCGACTACCGATCTCCAGCATCCCGAGCTGGTGCAATATGACTGCACCGACTGGGACTTCGCCCTAGCCCGGGCTGAGGCGAACGGGCTGGTGCTGCTGGCGACAGACGGGAAGCTCGCGCTGAAGAAAATCGCCGTGGAAGGCATGGCTAAATATAGCTTCGACTTCGACCTTGGCGGCATCGACGAGCTGGAGATGGACTTGGACGCCGGCGAACAGTTCCCGGCCGTGAAAGGGTTCGCCTGGGACCCCGCGCAAGGAGTGGTGACCGGCCCGGCGACAGGAGCGAATTTTTCGCTCAAGCAAGGCAACGTGAAAGGCGACAAGATCGCGGCGGCCGTCGGTTTCGCAGACTGCACGCTTTTTCATCCGGTGCCGCTGGTGCTCGACGAGTTGAGGGCGTGGGCCGACGGCCGCGTGGCTCGCAGCCGGCTGGCCTTCGTGCGCGGGCGTCTTTCTGCGCCCGGCATCGGGAAGCTCGCACTGCTGGACGTCATCGAACTGAAGAACGTCGGCGACCGGTTTGCCGGCGAAACGCTGGTGACCGGGCTGCGTCATATCCTAGGAAAGGATGGCTGGCGCACCGATGTCCAGTTCGGTCTTTCACCGCGCCGCATCAGCGAGCAGGAAGGCTTTCGCGGGCTGCCCGCGGCTGGCCTTCTGCCCGCAGCCGGCGGGTTGCAGATCGGCACGGTGAAGAAGATCAACGAAGACCCCGAGAACCAATTTCGCGTGCAGGTGCAACTGGCGACGATGGCGAACGAGAACGGGCTGATCTGGGCGCGCTGGGCCAGCCCGCAGGCGGCGGGCGGCTACGGCTCTTTTTTCCTGCCCGATGTCGGGGATGAAGTCGTCATGGGATTCCTCAACGGCGACCCGCGGCATCCGGTAGTCGTCGGCGCACTCTTCAGTTCCAAAAACGCTCCGCCGGCTCCCTACTCCGGGACCGACGAGAAGAATACCTACAAGGGCTTTGTGACCAAGGGAGGAACAAAGCTCTCCTTCGTCGACAAAGACAAGCCGAGTGTCTCGATTGAAACGCCCGGCGGCAACAAGGTCTTGCTCGATGACGAAGCCGAATCCATCACGCTCGCCGACAAGCACCAGAATACCATTACGCTGAGCAAGGACGGCGTCGTGGTAAAGAGCGCCAAGGACTTGAAGTTCGAGGCCAGCGGGAATGTCACCATCAAGGGGAGCAAGGTCAATGTCCAATAACCGATTTTATGCAAGAACTTGCCTTCACACTAACCATCGAAGAAACCAATCTCGTGCTGGAGGGACTCGGCAATCTGCCGTTCGCCAAAGTCTATCCTCTGGTCTCGAAAATCCAGGCGCAGGCCGCCGAGCAAATCAAAGCCCGCGGTGCCGATGGCAATCCGCCGGCTGCCCCGGAGGGAGAGGGTAAACCAGCAAACTAGACCGGGCATCATGCCGAGCGATCCCACATTTCAAGGCACCGGTTGGGCGTTCCCGCCTACCTTCACCGCCGGCGGCGCGGATGTCCTGATGGTATCCGGCGCGGAAGACATCCGGGAGTCGCTGACCATCCTGCTCAACACGCACGCGGCGGAGCGGCCGTTCCAGGATGGCTTCGGCTGCGACCTGCGCCAATTCCTTTACGAAGAGATCGACCGCGGTCTCGTCGGCAGCATCACGAGCCTCCTCACGGACGCCGTTCTGCTGCACGAACCGCGCATCAGC
>CAXTRS010000070.1:5028-15918 GCA_964246635.1 uncultured Chthoniobacterales bacterium
CCTGAACAGCGTCGAGGTCAACGTCAGCGACTCCGTGGCGGGCCTGGTGTTGATCCGGCTAGACTACACGATTCGCGGCACCAACTCGCGCTACAATCTGGTCTATCCTTTCTACCTCAACGAGTCCGCCCAGACTCCCGGCTGAGCGACCCCATCATGGCAGACTATATTCTACTTCACGGCGACCTGGTGAACTTCCAGCCGGCCTTTGGTCCGGCGACGGTCGTCGTGCGCCCGGGCAACTTGCAGGGCACCGGCGGCGCGACCCTGTCCGGGAAGAAAGTCTGCGTCGATGGCGATGAGAAGCAGGTGCAGGTGCCGGGCTGCGTCTATACCGCCGGGCCATTCAGCGTGCCGGGCGTCGGCACGCTGAAGATTCAGTCGCTCGCGCCGGATCAAAAAGCGCTGAAGACCCATTCCGCGAACAAGCCTGTGCTGCTCAAGGGAGGCAACTTCATCGCGGTCTTCGAGGTGCAAACCCCGGCGCAGATGCCGCCGCCGGCTTCCACGCCGGATGCGGCGCCAATGTATCCCGGCAGCGGCTCCTTTGTCACTGCCAACGTGAAGTTCCGCGGCGCCTAGTCTAGTTCAGCCAGACGCGCCTTCGCCATCATGTCCGACGACCGATCCTTTCTTTACCGCGATGGCACCAGCCAGGCGGACCGGGCGCTCCCGGCGCTGGCACCGGAGGCGGCGTTGGTGGACAAGCGCGAGCCGGCCGATTGGCTCGCGTTTTTGCGGAGCTACGCGGCGAACCTGAAATACTACAATCTGCAAAATGAAACCGGCGGCGATTGGTCCCGGTTTCTCGAGCCGGTCGCGGAGCCTGCGCGGCGGGCGGAGATCGCCGCTTTTCTCGCCAATCCCGCGGAGTTCGCCGATCCGCGCTACGATGCCTGGCGGCGGCCCCACTTTGCCTTGTTGCTCGCGTTTCTCGGCATCCTGCGGCCGGTGCGCGATCAGCTGAATACCTTCACCCGTCGCCATCTCGACTTCTACTATCGCGACCTGCTCGGCTTTCGGCCCCGGCCGGCGGGCAGCGGACGGGTGCACGTGTTGATCGAGCCGGTGGCGGGGCAAGGCCCGTTCCTGCTCCCGGCCGACACGCTGCTGAATGCCGGCCGCGACCCGCAGGGAGGTGAGGTTCACTACCAGACCGACGCCGATCTCGTGGTGACACCGGCGCAAGTGCGGGAGTGCCGAAGTTTGTTCCTGCAGCGAACGGTCGTCGGCCTCGCGGACGTGCGGCGGAATCCCGAGCTGCTGCTGAGTTTCCTGCCGCGCACGCCCGCGTGGCAGCACGAGCCGTCGCAGAGCGAAAAAACTTTCCAGGCGTTACTGGAAGTCGCCTTGGGCGAGCCAAACCCGGGCGACCCATTGCCGAAGTATCCCTTCGATCCGGCGCAGCCCACTGCGGCCGGCACCGTGGTGGCGGATAAGGCCCTCTTCGGTGAGCTCGACCGGCTGCTCACTTTCATTCGCGGCGTGGATGGTCTCGCGCTGAGTTTGCCGGCGTTTCGCCGCCTCATGGTGTTGCGGCGCGGCTTGCTCCCGAGCAACGCGAGCACTGCCGCGCAATGGGCCCGGGTGAACACTACTTTGCAAAGGGCGGGGCGGAGAAAGCGGAACGACCCGAACTATACGCTCACGCCGCCGCGCCGGCCGGACGATTTTGTTGCCAATCTCAAAACGGCGCTCAACTTCAACGACGAAGTTTACCGCACGCTCTACGACACGCTGCCGGGAGTGAAGGATGTCTACGGACTGTCCCGCCACCTCGAGGACGATGAAGTCGGCCGCTTCGTGCGGGAGAAGCTCTTCTTCGAGAGCACGGCCGAGTTCGCGGAGATGATGGCCATCGTCGATGGCTTCTATCAGCAATGGCAGCAGATTTCGGAGATCCTGCGCGGCGCCGGCCGGCGCAAGCAACGGCAGGATACAAGTCACCTCGTCGATCCGCCCAACCTGCGCGACGCCGATCCCAATAACGATCTCTGGGAGCGCCTGGTCCAGCGCACCATCGGCAACTTCAGCGCGGGGCAGTTCCCGAAAGTCGGCGGCCGGCAACTAACCAGTCTGGACGACCTCGACGCCGAGGTAGGGCGGCTGGAACAGTCGTTCTTCATGTCAGCCGACGGCTTCACGACAGCGCGCACGGCGAGCGCGAGCGCGGATACGAAGCCGTGGGAATGGGACGAGGTTTACACGATCCTCACCGCGGCCCGGCGGGCGAAGGAGTCCGCCAAACGCCGGGCACTCCTGCGCCAGGCGCGCCAAGGGACGGCCGACGCCCGCACGGGGATCGACAAAATGCTGGTGGCGGCGCTCGGCGAGATCGATCCAAAGAATCCAGGTGACGGCCTTCAATTGCAGGACGGGAGGCAGTTCCTCAGTCTCCGTCCTGACGCGGATGCAGACTACATCGCGAACCAGCTTTTTCTCACGGCGACGGAGGTGAGGATGCTGCAAAAATTCAGCGTACCGACCGGCGAGGTGGACTGGGAAAAAGTCGCTTCCATCCTCGATGCGGCGCGCGGACAAAAGGAGCACTGGCAGCCGTCGGCGCTCGAGTTCGAGTCGTGGGACAACCTCTTCGCCGCGCCCGACGCGACGGCGGTCCGCTCCGCGGGGAGCCATGCCGGGGCGCCGCGCTGGCGCGTCTTCGGTGATGGCTCGCGCGAGGACGGCGCGACCGAGCGGCGGCCGTTCGGGCTGATGATCGCCTCTCCGCTGCTGGCTTTGGCGGAGGGGACTCGCACCGTCACCCTGACGCTCGAATTCACCAAGGACAGCGCGTCGCGCCAGGACGCCGCCGTCCGGGCGGAGATCGCCAAGCCGGACAAGCCGTTTCGCTCTCTGCTCAGCACAGCCAAGGAGCCGTGGGAAGTCGCGCCGGCGGATGCCGAGATCATCTGGACATCCGGTCCCGTGCCCAGCCTCCGTTTCGTGCTGCACTTGCGCGAGCAGGTTCCTCCGATCACGCCGCCGGCCTCCGGGACGGCGCCGTGTTTGCAGATCCTGCTCCGGGACATCAACAATCAAGACCACCCCGGTGCGCCGCCGAAAAAACGCTACGCCGCTTTCCGCCCCCTGGTGCTCGCCCACGCGCGGCTGGAGGTCGCCGTCGCCGGCCTCACCAGCGTGCTCCTGCAGAACGACGAGTCGGTCCTCGACCCCAAGAAGCCTTTCGAGCCGTTCGGCCATCTGCCGCTCGCGGGCTCGCGTTTCCTGTTTGCCCATCCGGAGATCTGCGCCAAGCGACTGGACCGGCTGGAGCTCGACTTCGACTGGCTCGGACTGCCGCCCGAGGGTCTGGCTGCCTGGTATAAGAACTATCCCGCGCAAGTTCCGCCCATCGAGAACAACCGGTCGTTCACCGCGCGGCTGCGGCTGTTTGACGACCGGTCGTTTTGGGATCTAAAAGACGTTCCGCTCTTCGGCGATGGCAGCGTCTCAACCATCCAGCCGCCGGCTCCCGGCGCCGCGCCGGCGTCGCTCGTGCAGGTCACGTTGGGCGAGATCAAAGCGAAGTATCCCAACTACCATCCTGCGCCCGGCGTTCGCATCGGCGAGGAGCCGCTGGCGAGCGATCGCTACTGGGCACTTGAGTTGCGGAGACCGGATTTCCTCCATGCCATTTATCCGCAGCAGGCAGCACAAGGAGCGACGAGAGGAACATTTCTCAATCCACCCTACACGCCGCGCGTCAGGAGACTGACCCTTAACTACACCGCGTCGGTCGATCTGAACCCGGCCGACAACGGCCCCGCCGCCACGGACCAGCTCTTCTACCTCGAACCTTTCGGCTATCGCTACCTCAAGCTCGACCAAGGTAGTTCTCCGGACGACTTGAAGCCGGCGGCAGGATTCTGGTTGCCGCAATACGAATTGGAAGGCCAGCTCTTCATCGGCATCGACCGGCTGACCGCGCCGCAGAACCTCTCGCTGCTCTTCCAAATGGCCGCCGGCAGCGCGGACCCCGACGTGGCGCCGGAGCCTGTGCTCTGGAGCTACCTCAGCGGGGACGAATGGCTGGACTTGGACAAGGGCAACCTGCTTTCCGACACGACGCGCGGGCTGCTCAATTCCGGCATTGTGGAACTCGATCTGCCCGCGGCGAACCCGAACACACTGCTGCCTGCGAGTCTCTACTGGATCCGCCTCGCCGTCGCGCGCAACAGCCGGAGCGTCTGCGACGCGGTGGGGATCCATGCCCAGGCGGTGACGGCTTCGCTCGCGCCGGATTCCGCCGGCGCGTCGGGCGTCGTCCTCGCGCCGGGGGCGATCACGGCGTTGGCGCCGCCGCGCCCGCCGGTCCGGCGAGGCCAGCAGCCCTACAGCCCTTTTGCCGGCAGCCCGCCGGAGGAAGAGCGGCGCTTCGCCACCCGGGTAAGCGAGCGGCTCCGGCACAAAGCGCGCGCGCTCACCTGCTGGGACTACGAGCGCCTGGTCCTCGAAGCCTTCCCCGAAATCTACAAGGTCAAGTGCCTCCCCGTGGATTCGTCGGAAGACCCGCGCCGGCCGGCGGTGCGGGTGATCGTGATCCCGGATATTCGCGGCAAGCAGCCCTTCGATCCGTTCGAGCCGAAGGTGCCGGCGGACGTGCTGCGCAGCATCGAAGAGTTGCTCGCCAGCCGCTGCGCCGCGGGCGCTACCTTCCGCGTGCAAAATCCGCGGTTCTGCTCGCTCAAGCTGCGCTTCAGCGTGCGCCTGCGCCCGGGCTGCAACCCCGGCTTCTACCTTCCCCGGCTCAATGAAGAAGTGCGCCGTTTTCTTTCGCCGTGGGCGTTCGACGAGAGCGCGGACATCGTGTTCGGCAGCCGCGTCAGCGCCAACCTCGTCGTTTATTTTCTGGAGGAGCGTCCCTACGTTGATTACGTTACCGACCTGAAGCTCTTCCTCACCATGGAGGGACGGCTGCTCGAGAGCGACTCGAACAATCAGGTGATCGACCTTGCCCGTGAGTCCGCCGTCGCGCCAGATGTGATCATCGTCTCCGCCGACGCGCACCAGATCGACCCCATCTTCGGCGAGCGCTACGTGAGAACTTCCTTTGTCGGCATCGACTATATGAAAGTAGAGCTCGATTTTTCCGTGGCATAGACTCGCCGCGCGCACACCACAACTCAACCCGCAGACTCCCGCCATGATCCGAACCCGCGCTGAACTCAAAGGCTTCTTCAAGAAGAACCAGATTCCTACTCAAGCCAACTTCGAGGACCTGATCGACAGTGCGTTGAGCCTGAACGACGACGGCATCGCCAAACTACCCAACGATCCCCTCACCATCCAGGCTACCGGGCCGCAGGAGACACTCCTGCGTTTCAGCCGCGTCGATGCCGGCGGCAAGCCGGCTCCCACCTGGCTGATCGCGCAGCAACCGGCCGGCGCGACCACCGCCGGCCTGGCTTTCCAGGAGGTCGCCGGCAGTGCCGTTCGGCTCTTCGTGCAGGGTGGAACGGGCAACGTGGGCATCGGCACCTCGGCGCCCGTGGCAAAGCTCGAAGTCAACGGCGCTGCGGTCGTCAGCAATGGGAGCAGTTACGCGACCAAGAATAATTCCATGGCTGCCGGCTCGCTGACGGTCGGCGGCACCGACACCAGTTACGGCGGGGGCAATGGCTGGAATACGAACACCGCCGGGCTGCTGCTCGAGACCAAGGCCAACACCGAAATCGCCGTGCACGATTCGGAGACGCGGATTGCCAGTCTCATGTATTACGAAGGCGACGCCGCCAACCGCATCACAATCGGCCGCGACATGGGCTGGGGCACGATCGGCCAGGTCGTCGTCAACGGCAACGTCGGCATCGGCACAGCCAGTCCCGGCGTAAAGCTTGATGTGGTCGGCTATACCTCGATCACCATGGATAGTCCCGAGCATCCCGATTGGCTGGACTGTGGGTCGGGCGTCAATCACCAGGAAAGCGCGATCACGAGAAATGTGAGTATCCGAACCAGCGAGTGGATTGCCAGCCGCTGGGGGCTGGTCGCTTACTCGGACCGCCGGATTAAGCGGGATGTGCAGGCGAGCAGGACGGAGCAGGACCTGGCAACCGTCCTGCAACTGCGGGTGGCGGATTACCGGATGAAGGACCCCGCCGAGGGCGGCAACGGGTGGCGCAAAGGATTCATCGCCCAGGAGGTGGAAAAGGTCATTCCCGGAGCGGTCGTGCGTAGCGTGGAGTTCGTGCCCGATATTTTCTCGCTCTCCACCGCCGCTGTTTTCGACCCGGCCACGAATACCTTGTCCGTGAGTCTCGCCAAGGATCATGGCCTGACCGCAGGCGACCGGGTGCGCCTGCACGTGGACGGCAGCCGGCTGGACGCTACTGTCTGTGCGGCGTCCTCCGCGCGTGAGTTTGTAGTAGAGCACTGCGAGAGCGCGCCGCAGAAAGTCTTTGTTTACGGCCGGCAGGTCAGCGATTTCCTGACGCTGGACTATGACCGCATCTTTACCACGAGCGTCGGCGCCATTCAGGAACTGGCCAGAAAGGTAGATGCACTGGAGGCGGATCGAACAGAGGTAAAAGCTTTGTGCAAAGAGAACACCGCGCTCCGCGCCCGGATCGGCGTCCTGGAAGCCCGGGACAAAGCCGGCTTTGCCACCGTCTTGGAGCCGCGCCTCGTCTGACTCCAGGCGAGGGAACACTTGGCGCGTGAATCCCGATGGCGGCCATGGCTGAACCGCTCACCATCCCAACCGGTGCGTCGCCACCGCCGGGCGTGAGCTTTGCGCAACTGCGTGCCGAGGGCATCGCGCAGTTGCAGCAACTCAGCGGGAAACTATGGACAGACCATAACGCCCACGATCCCGGCATCACGATTCTGGAGGTGCTCTGCTACGTCCTCAGCGACCTCGCCTATCGCGCAAACTACGACATCCGCGACTTGCTCGCGAGTAGTCCGGGCGGATCGAGTGCGGCGGCTTCGCTGTTCAGCCCGGCGGAGATTCTCACGACGGATCCGGTCACGGTCCTGGATCTCCGAAAACTGGTGCTCGATGTCCAGGGAGTGAAGAACGTCTGGATCGAGCCGGCGCAAACGCTCGAGCCGCCGCTCCGCTACGACCCGGCGGACGACGCCATCTCGCTGGCTGCCGGCGCGGCGCTCGATCTGATTCCGCTCCGGGGCGTTTACCGCGTCATCGTCGCGCCGGATCGCAGCGGCGTCGATCCCGCCGCCATCCGCCAGCGGCTCGACGCTTCGCGCCCGCTCGGCCTGGATTTTCTGGCGCCGGAAATTTTGCAGGAACAGACCGTTGGCGTCATTGCGGAAATCGAGATCGATCATGCCCGCCTCCCCGCCGACGTGCTCCGGGAAGTTTATCGGGTGGCCGCGGACTATGTCTCGCCGCAGATTCGTTTCCACACGCTGGCGGAAATGCTCGCGCGGGGCCGCAGCCTCGACGAAATCTTCGACGGGCCCCGGCTGCAGCACGGCTTTATCGACAACGACGAGCTGGAGGGATCCCAACGGGCCGCCGAGCTGCACACCTCCGATCTGCTGGCGCTTTTCATGGAGATCGAAGGCGTCTGCGCCGTGCACCAGCTCCGCCTGAAGAAGGATGGCGCGGCCGAGGAGCCGTGGGTGCTGGAATTGGAACCCTCGCAGACGCCCGTGCTCGATCTTCAAGCCACCGCGATCACGCTGGTGCGCGGCGGCGTGCGCTGGCACCCGCCGGCCGCGGAGGTGGCGCGCGTCACGGAGGCCGCGGCGGAGAAGCCGGTCGCCACGGACCTCCCTGCGCTCCCCGGCCGGGACCGGCAGGTGCAGCGCTACCATTCGCTGCAGCACCATTTTCCGCAGGTCTTCGGCCTCGGCGCCGCGGGCCTGCCGGCCGACGCCACACTGGTCCGCCGGGCGCAGGCGCGGCAACTGCGGGCTTACCTGATGTTGTTCGACCAGGTGCTGGCAAACTGTTTCAGCCAACTGGCGCACGCGGGCGATCTGTTTTCGCCTGCCTCCGAGCGCGGCGGCTCCCAGAGCTACTTCGGCCAACTTCCCACGGATGTCCCCTTCGCCGATGAAATCCTGGAAGCCGGGTTCAGCAACGACGAGTTGCAAGCCCTGCTGGAGACGCCGGAAAGCGCGGCGGCGCGGCAACAGCGCTTTCTCGACCACCTGCTCGCCCGCTTCGCGGAAGACTTCAGCGGCTACACGTTGCAGAGCCACGCGCTGGGGCGCGGGCTGGCCGAGCGCCTGGAGCCGCAACGCGCGTTTCTGCGGGAATACCCCGAGGTCAGCGGCGGACTCGGCCGCGCCTTCGACTACACGCGGCCCTCGTGGGGCGAGGCCAACCGCGCCAACGTCTCGGGCTTGGAGAAACGGATCGCCTGCAAGCTGGGCCTCGCCCGCTACTGTCGCCGCACGCTCGCCGGCCTCCCGCCGGACGACGAAGGCGGCTTTCACCTGGTCGAGCACCTCCTCCTCCGGCCCGGCCCGGCCGATGCGGGCGGCGGCGATACCGCCCGGCCCGCGCCGCCCTTCCTCGCGCAGCCGTCGAGCCACGATCCTTATTCGGCGCAGCTCAGCTTTATCTTCCCAGACTGGATCGTCGCCTTCGGAAGCGGACAGCCGGGGGACGACGGGAATCCGGGGCGCGATTACGTCAGGAAAACCGTGCGCGAAGAAACGCCGGCACACCTGAGCGTGCGCGTGCACTGGTTCTCGCGCGACGACCTGGCGGCCTTCGAGCCGGCCTACCGGGCCTGGCTGGAGAGCATGGTGATCCCCTCGTGAGCGCGCCCGGCACACAAACCGCACGCGGTGCCCGCGACACGCTCGCCGGCCTCCTCGGCCTCGGCGTGCCGTATCCGCTGCGCGATCTGGAGCTCGATTTCGCGAAGGACGTGCCCAACGGCCTTACCGCCGACATCCTCATCCGTGCCGCGCAGGCCGGCGTGAGCTACCAGCTTTGCACGGAGGAAGGCAAGCCGGTGGAGTGGCCGGCAGGCAAGCCCATCCGCGCGACGCTCTCCGCGGACCACGGCGGCGAGCCGGCTCGGGCTGACACGCCGGTCTTTCTCCCCGGCGACCTGCGCGACGCCGCCGCGCTGCTGCGGCAGCTCTCGCCGACGGCCACCGGCGTGGGCGCGCTCCTGCGCAAACAGCTCCGGCCGGAGACGCTCGCCCTGCTCGATGCGGCCAGTGGTGGCAACGATGAAGCCGTGCAGGACGCCCTCCTCGAGGACCTGAACAAGATCGTCCGGCAGAGCGTGCTCTACGACGCCGACGCCTTCCGCGACGTGTGCCTTTCGCCGTGGACCTCCGCGTTGCTGCGGCAGCTCCAGGCAACGGACCCCCGCCAAGGCCTGCGCCTGAACCGCTTCCTCGTGGAAGACGCCTTTCCGCTCGCGCTCTGGCGCACGCTCGCGCTGACCACGCCGCCGATCAGCGAAGACGTCACCTTCACCATTCTCGCCTCGCGGGAAAAAGCGGGCGTGTTCGTGGAGACGCCGCTGGCCGCCAGCGCCTCCATCCGCGCCGGCATCGCCGCCTCGCTCGCCGTCTATTTTCCCGCCACCGGCGGCCACACCGCCGTGGTGCCCTACGGCGGCACGCCCGAGGTCGCGGTCGATGACTCGCAGGAGGGCATCTCCTACCAGCTCGTCTCCACGAAGGACCCGGCGGTCAAGCTCTCCGATCCGCAAGTGGGGAACCGCATCACCGTCAAGCTCACCGTCAATGTCCCCCTGAAGGAGGACACCGGCATCACGGTGAAAGCCTACCGCACCTCCGCGCCCAACCCGCCCACGTTCCTCACCACCGTCTTGCAGGTGAACGTCGGACCGGACCCCGCCGTGACCGTGCAGGTCGATCCGGCCATCGTGGATTTCCACAGCGCGCCGCGCTTCTCGCTCGTGTCGGCCCAGGCCAGCGCGCAATACACCCTCTGGCAGCGGCCGGTCGCGCCGGCGGATTACGCGCCGCCGGGAGGGGTGCCGCGCCCCAGCGTGCCGGTGTTCGTGCCCGTCGATCCCGCCGTGAAGCCGCCATGGTTCGGCTTCGTCGGCGCGCCCACGGTCGTCAATGGCCAGCCCCAGTTCGCCCTCTCGGTGCTCGTGCCCGACCTCGGCGACGGCCGGCAGGTGCCCGCGGAGTTCCTCGCCGCGGGCGAGTTCACCGTAACCGGCGGCGTGCCCCAGGTCACCGCCGACGCGTTGCAGGAGGACGCGCTCTTCCTCGTCCTGGCGAAAAAGCAAAACGGCGAAAGCCTCGTCTTGAACCGAAAAGTCGCCGTGCTCGTGCGGCCCGACCCGCAACCGTCGCTCGCCGCGGCCGCTTCGCCAGTGATGCAGGGCACGCCGGGCCTGGTGCTCGTCGGCAATGCGCAGAAAGGCGTGCGCTACCGCCTGCTGCGCGACGCCGACGGCGCGCCGGTCCTCAATCCCGGCTACCACCACGACGATCGCGTGCTGGAGACCGCCCGGCTGGAAACCGATTTCATGATCGAAGCGCAAGGCGAGCCGGTGATCGCCCTGCCCACCGAGCCCCTCGATGCCGCGACGAAGTTTCGCGTGGTCGCGATCAAGAATGCGACGGCCCTCACCGCGCCGCTGAAAGCGACGGTCGCCATCGCCGCGACCCCGCCGCAGACCGGCGGGCCGCTGTTCGCCCCGCCCGCTGTCGCGGTGCCGGCGCCCGTCCCGCCGCCGACGAGCAATCCGGGTTCGGGCTGATCGCACGCCAGTTCCACGGCCGTGGGCTGCTTCGTGGTGGCTGGCGATCTCCGGGCGCCGTTGGATGCAGCGCCAGTTGCGAAGAAACGAAAAAGGGCCTCACGCAAAGGTCGCAAAGGTCGCAAAGGATGAAATGCAAACAGCAGACAGGGAACAGGAGCCACAGGAGTTTGGCCTCCCCCTTCTTTTTCTGTTCCTTTGCGGCCTT
>CAXTRS010000071.1:0-15887 GCA_964246635.1 uncultured Chthoniobacterales bacterium
GCGCGCCGGCGGACGGTCTGCGGAAACGTGCGCGCAAACCAGCGCCACGCGCGCGTGAAAACTCCGCCCGCCGCGCCCGCGCCATCCGCTTCCGGCTCGCGGCTCGCGTCGTGCAGCTCGCCGTAAGCGCGCGCGACCAACCCTTCGAGATGTCGCCTGAGTTCCGGCTCCGCGGAAAACGTCGCCAGCCGCGAAAGATCCGCGCAAGCGCGCTGGTAGAGATAATAAAACCGCTCCGCCCCCGCGAGGTCGAACCGGTGCCCGCCGTCGCGCTCGACGCGCTCGAGCAAGTTTTCCAGTTCCAGCCAAAACGGTCGCTCCGCGGCGGCGAAGCGTTCGAGGTCGATGATCATGCAGTGTGGAAAGGGTTAGGCTGCGGGACAGGGCACATTTTCTGTTTCGAGAGGAAATGGCAGTGATCCCCAGCCGAACCATTCGGGAAACAGAAACATGTAGTTCCCAGCCGCATTCCTGTAGAGGCGTGTGCCGATCCCTTGGACGCATTCAATCGTGTAATCCAAGCTCGACTCCAGAACGATTTGAAGCATGGGGCCGTCGAGCATGAGTTGTGGATGCTGTTTCACAAATCCGCTGGCAAGCACCGATTCATCACAATACGAAAGGCTAAATCCCACTAGCTGTCTGTGATGATTGAGCAAGGCATCCCAATCCCCGCAGTAAGGTTGCTGAAGGACAAAATCTTCCGAGTCATAGAAAATTTTCTCCGGCAACTCCGAAATGAAAGTCGCCTTGAGTTGATCGGCTTCAGACCACACAAGAAAGTTTCGACAATCATCAGATGACGACCCGCCCGCGAAGGCCGCGCGAGCAAGACGGACGATTTCGACTGAGGGCACAGGAAGTGGCCCTGGTGGTGATGGCAGCAGGAATGTTTTCAGCTTTTGGAAGAAACGCTTAAACATCCGGATTCCGGTTCGGCAGCTCTACAAAATCTGCCGCTGCTTTACAGTGAGATATTGCGTGATGAGTTGCGCGGTGAGTTGCTCGCGGTCGAGGAGCGAAAAGCGCACGCCTTGGTGGCGCAGCGCGGTCTCGGTCTCGCGCAGCTTCTGCCATTGGAGATGACCGCTGAGGCGGCGGTAAACGTCGTCGGTCGTTTCGACCGTCGCGGTCGCGAGGCCGGCGCCGCCTTCGTCGAAGAGCGGGCGCACGCCGGGCGGGCGCAGCGTGTTCACGAGCACGAGGTGCTGGCGGGAGAGCAGGCCGATGTGCCGGAGAAAACTCTCGGTCAGAATCGGGTCGTCCAGCGCGGTGAGAAAAACGATGAGCGCGCGCCGGCGCAGGCGCACACGCAGGAAGGCGCAGAGTTCCTCGAAATCGGGCGACACCAAGGCGGGTTCCAGCGCGTAGAGCGAATCGCGACAGGTGTCGAAATGCCCCGTGCCGCCGCGCGCCCGCACGAAGCTGCCGACGCGGTCGGCGAACGTGGCCAATCCGAAGTTGTCGCCCTGCCGCTGCGCCGCGAGCGCGAGCAGCAGCGCGCTGGTGACATAGCGTTCGAGCGCGGAAATCTCCGCGCCCGGCGGATCGATCCCCGGCGGGCGCGGCGCGGGCCGCGCGCTCAGGCGCGAGTGGTCGATGACGACGTAGATTTCCTGCGTGCGCTCGACCTGGAAAACTTTCGACACCAGCCGCTGCCGGCGCGCGGTCGCTTTCCAGCTCACGTCCTCAATGGCGTCGCCGGGAATGTAGTCGCGCAATTTTTCAAACTCGCGCCCGCGCCCGACCTGCCGCCGCGCGTGCGCGCCGATGCCGCCGCGATGGAGAAACACGGCCGCGGCCTGGCGACGCTCCGACACCAAGTCGGGATAGACGCGCACCTCGCAGGCGATCGCCAGCGCACGCCGCACCGCCCACAGCCCCAGCGGCGAGCCTTCTTCAAAATAGAGCCGGTCGAAAAGAAACCGCCCGCGCCGCCGCGGGGTGATCTCCGGCCAGGCGAGCGCGACGCGCGGCGCGCCGGCGGGCAGTTGCACGTCGAGTTCCGCGCCGTCGTCTGCAACGCCTCCCGCGCGGCGCGTTTCCATTTCCTCCGGAAACGCCAGCGCCAGCCGCAAGCGCCGTGCGGGCGCGCCCGGGCGGTCGTTGCGCAGAAGAAAGTTCAGCGCGCCGGCGCGATCTTTCGTCAACCGGGCGACTTCGGAAAACTCCGCGCGCAACGCCGGCGTCGCGGCAAACCACGACGCCGCAGCGTCAAACAACACCAGTGCTCCCAATCCGAGCGCGGCGACGGGTGCCAGCCAACCCGCGCCCGGCGCCAACGCCCCGGCTGCCGCCAGCGGCACGAGCAACGCGCCGACGAGCACGAGCAGGCGCGTGCGCGGAACCAGTGTGGTTCTCATGCAAACACGCTGAGGTCAGGGTCGCGCCGGACCACCTGTCCCGGCCTCGGCTTTCGGCGGGACGATTTTCGCCGCGGCGGTCGTGGGCGCCGCCGGCCGTTTCCAAAATGTCGCGATCACTTTTTTCGGCGCCGGCTCGCGCATGTCGAAATTCTCCTCGTGCATGTGGGGAATCGGCGGAAACCATTTCCACCAGAACATGCCGGCCAGCAACCCGCGTGAGTATTCCTTTTCCAGCAGTCGCAGCGCCGCCTCCATGCAGTGGCTTTGCACCTCGACGGCGTTCGGTCCGCCCTTTTGGAAATTCCACGGGTCGCTCGCCGCGCGGGCGCTTTCGTTGTAGCCGATCTCGACGAAGAGCACCGGCTTGTCGCCGAGCTTTTTGGAAAACGCGCGCAGGCCGGGAAGATGTTTTTCCCAACCGGCGGCGAGCTGTTTTACGTCTGGGTCGGGCTTCGTGGTCAGCGGGAAATAGGCGAGCACGCCGAGATAATCGAGCGCGTCGTAAAAGCCGACCTGCTGGTAGCTGTCCCAATTGCCGCCATACGTCAGCTTGCCGCCATAGACGGCGCGCACCGCCGCGATGATGTCACGCCAGCGGCCCTCGAACATTTGCGCGTGCGTGTATTCCAGCCCGATGCAGAGCACGCCGGCGCCGTGGGCCTGCGCGATCTTGCCCATCGTGACCATCCACTTTTGGTAGTCATCGAAAAAGCGGTTCCACTCCTCGTCAGTGGCGAACGAAATCTCGCCCCGCCACGAGAAGCGCGTGCCCCAGTGCGCGAGGTGCGGGATGAGCATGACGCCGAGGCCGCGTTCGCGCGCCCAATCGAGCGGCTGCGTGATGTGCGCCTCGTCGAGCCGGTCGGAGAAAGCGATGTGCCCGTCTTCGCGGACCTGCGCGTAGGGATGAATGGAAATCGCGTTGACGCCGAGCGTCTTGAGCTCATCGAGCGTCTGCGCCATCGCCGGCGTCGCCCATTCGGTGCCGTTCGTTTGGGCAGAGACCGTCATGCCGCGGATCGGCGAGGACAACGGCGGCAGCGGCGTGGGCGGCGGTCCTGTCGGAAGGACGACTTCGGAGTCTTGCGCATGCGCAAGCGACAACGAGAACGCGAGAACCAAAACGCAAACCGCCGCGGCTGCGAAGACGCAGAGCAGCACAAAAAGGCGACGGTGGAAACGAGAAAGGACCATCGGCGTGAAAGCCGCGAAGATAGCGGCGAATCGTCGCGCCGACAACGCCCGGGCGGAACCACTCCAAAACCTGCGGCGCCCAGAGTCCGTCCCAGGCCCGGCCACGTAGGCGCGCCGCCGTGCCGTTGCGCGATTCCTCCCACGACGCATCTTTCCTTTTTCTCCCCCGCTCTTCCGTCATGGAACAACGCAACCTCTTTCGCCTGCTGCCCATCGTCATTGCGCTCCTCGCGGTGGCTTACAAATTCATCAGCACGCCGACGTTTGTGAACCCGGAGACGGGTCGTAAGGCGCGCGTCGGCCTCAACCCGCAACAGGAACAAGCGCTCGGCCTGCAGAGCTACAAACAAGTGCTCGCCGAAGCGCAACAACAAGGCGCGCTCGTGCGCGGCGGCCCCGTCGTTGACCAGGTCCGCCGCGTCGCCCAACGCCTGGCCGGCGCGGCCGGTGAACGCAGCCAGGTGAAATACAACTGGCAGCTCAGCGTCGTGAACAGCCGCGAGGCCAACGCCTTCTGCCTGCCCGGCGGCGAGATCGTCGTCTATACCGGCATCCTCCCCATTACCCAACATAGCGCCGGGTTGGCCGTCGTGATGGGTCACGAAATGGCGCACGCCACCAGCCGCCACGGCGCGCAGCGGCTCTTCCAGCAAAACATCGCGCAAACCCTGCTCACCGGCGCGCAGTTCTCGCTCTCCAACATGGACTGGAATCAGCAGCAGGCCGTGATGAGCGCGCTCGGCGCCGCCACGCAATACGGCGCCATCCTGCCCTTCAGCCGCGGCCACGAAACCGAAGCCGATCACGTCGGCCTCATCTACATGGCGCGTGCCGGCTACGACCCGCAGGAGTCCATCAAATTCTGGAGCCGCATGGACCAGCGCGCCGGCAGCGGCCGGCAGCCGCCCGAGTTCGCCAGCACCCATCCCAGTCATGGGACACGCATCCAGCAACTCCAGGGCTGGATGCCGGAAGCGATGAAGGAATATAACAACGCGCGCGAGAAAGTGCCGCCGCAAGAAGCGATGGCGCCGATCGGTGGCGGCGGCGGATATTGAAACGGGGTTGTTGTCGCCGCGGAGAAAGAGCGCACCAATTCAGGGCTGCGGCGGAATGTCGGAAAATCCTCTGCTCCTCTCGCCGCGATCTGGTTCCTGGCTGCGCTGGCGGCTGTTTATCGCGCTGTCTGCCGAGTGCTTCTGCCTCGCCGAGCTGAGCGCGCACAGCGCGCTGCTTCCGCTGGGCGTCGGATGGAAGTTCGTCGTCATTGGCATGCTCGCCGGGCTTTGCGCCTGGATCGCCATTCGCAGCTTTGGGATTCTCACTGCCGCGGGTGCGTTGCCATCCGCAAACGTGTTGGGCGTCTTCTGGATTTTCGCCGTCGTTTTTCGAGTGCTGCTGCTGCCTGCGTTCCCGAGCGACGATCTCGCGCGTTACCTTTGGGAAGGACGCATTCAGCTGCCCGGCTTCAATCCCTACCTCTGCGCGCCCGATTCGCCGGCGTTGATCCATTTGAGGGACGCTGCTTGGGCGGGCATTAACCACCGCGACTTCGCTTCCATCTACCCGCCCGCCGCCGAACTAGTCTTTCGCGCGCTCGCCACGCTCGGCGCCGGCCCGCTCGCGCACAAGCTCCTCTACGCCGCCGCCGACCTGCTCACCGCCGGATTGCTCCTGCGGCTGACCCGATCGCCGGCCGCGGCGGCGTGGTATGCGTGGAATCCGCTCGTCATTTATTCGTTCGCCGGTGCTGCGCATTACGACAGCCTTATGCTCGCCATGCTCCTTGGTGCGGTCTGCGTTTTGGAAGTCGGGAAAAGTCCTGCGAGTTCTTCTCCGCCGTGGCAACGTGCGTGCGGGAGTGCGTTTCTCCTAGGCCTCGCCATCGCGCTGAAAATCGTCCCCATTTTGTTGCTGCCAGCTTGGTGCTTCGCGCTTCTCGGCAAAAATCACGATTGGCGACGCACGGCGCTCGCGCTGCCGTTCGCCGTGTTACCGCTGCCAATTCTGGCGTGGGCATTTTACGACTGGCCAGCCGCGTCGATTTTTCAGCCGCTGAAAGACTTCGCTTATGTCACACGGCTCAACGATGCGTTTTGGTGGCTGGTCGAAGCGACCGTCTGGCCAAACGTCGCGCAGAAAAACGGCGTCTATCAAATTGCCGTCGTGCTCGGCTGCCTGGCGTGCGCCGTGGCCTTTCGCCGCGATTGGCCGCGTGCGCTGCTCTGGACGCTCGGCGCCGCGCTGCTGCTCAGCCCGGCGTTGCACCCGTGGTATCTCGCGTGGATTCTCCCGTTCGCCGCGTGGCGCGGCGAGCTCGCGGCGCGAACGTGGTTCGTTTTTTCTGTGAGTATCTTCGGCTACTTCCTGCTGCCCGCGTTGAACTCCGATCCCGCGCTGCCGTGGAAAATGCCGCTTTGGCTGCGCGCTGTCATCTGGTTGCCACCAGCGATCTTGCTTTTCGTCACGGCTTGCGCTCAGCGCCGTCGTAGCAGCGGAGTCCTTCCACCTTCTACGTGAGCCTGCACACCGCCGACTACGATTTTGAACTGCCCGAGCGACTCATCGCCCGCTACCCGCTGCCGGGCCGGGCAGACTCGCGCATGCTCGTGCTCGACCGTGCCGCGCGGCGCATCAAGCATCGCGCTTTCCGTGATTTCCCAAACTACGTCGATGCCGCGCGGGGCGATCTCCTAGTGCTCAACAACGCACGCGTGTTGCCCGCGCGGCTCTTCGCCAACGACGGCAAATTGGAACTGCTCGTGGTCGCGCGCGACGAGGGCGATGCCACGCGGCTCACCTGTCTGGTGAAACCGGGACGCCGCGCCCGCCTAGGTGCCCATGTGCGGATCGGTGACGCGCAAGGCGTCGTGGAAGCCATTCTGCCCGAAAACGGCGAACGCATCATTGCCTTCGATCGCGCCGTCGATCTCGCCGCAGCCGGCGGCGTGCTGCCGCTGCCGCCATACCTTCGCCGCAGCGCCGAACCGCTCGACGCGGAACGTTACCAGACCGTTTATGCGCGCGCCGATGCCGCGGCCGTCGCCGCCCCCACGGCGGGTCTGCACTTCACGTCGGAAATTCTTGCGTCGCTGCCGCACACGTTCCTCACGCTGGAAGTCGGCCTTGGCACATTTAAGCCGGTGACGAGCGACGACCTCAGCGGCCACCACATGCACGCCGAAAAATTCGAGATCACCGCCGGGACGGCGCGGCGAATCAACGCCGCGCGCGGCCGCATTTTCGCCGTTGGCACCACGGTGGTGCGCGTGCTCGAGGCGTGCGCGCGCGAGCCGAAAACCGGCGAGGTTTTGCCGCAGCGCGGCGAGACCGACATCTTCATTCACCCGCCGAATCCCATTCGCCGCATCGACGCCCTGCTGACGAATTTTCACCTGCCGAAATCCACGCTGCTCATGCTCATCAGCGCGTTTGCCGGCGACCGCGAATGGGTGCTCGCAGCCTACCGCGAGG
Organism: uncultured Chthoniobacterales bacterium; assembly: GCA_964246635.1. GTDB lineage: Bacteria > Verrucomicrobiota > Verrucomicrobiia > Chthoniobacterales > SZAS-18 > JAFAXH01. Next base: position 7,035 of record CAXTRS010000071.1, read on the forward strand.
CGATCCGCGCGGAATACCGTTTTTTCTCCTACGGCGACTGCATGCTCATTCTTTGACGCTGCCCCGGCGCTCGCGGAAAAATTCCCGCAGCAAACTCCCGCACTCCTCGCCGCGCACCCCGCTGGTGATCTCGCAACGGTGGTTCAAGCTCGGGTGCTGCAACAAATTCAGCAGCCCGCCCGCCGCACCCCCGCGTGGGTCGGGGCAACCGAAAACGACGCGCGCCAGCCGTGCGTGCACCGCCGCGCCGGCGCACATCGGGCACGGCTCCTTCGTCACGTAGAGCGTGCAATCGCTCAGCCGCCAATCTTCGACCACGCTCTCGGCTTGCGTGATGGCGAGCATCTCCGCGTGCGCCGTCGCGTCGCGCAGCGTCTCAACCTGATTGTGCGCCCGTGCGATCACGCGCCCGCCACGCACGACCACCGCGCCGATTGGCACTTCGTCCGCCTCGCGCGCACGCAACGCCTGCCGCAACGCCTCGTGCATGAAGTGCGCGTCGCTGTGCAAGTCGATGATCGGCGGCTCGTCCATGTTCACCGGAAAGTATCCGCGGATTAACACAGATTAACGCAGATTTTTCGGAGACCGGCCATGACACACGGTTCTGAAACTCTGAAAATAATCCGTGTTAATCCGCGTTAATCCGCGGATAAATCTTCCCCGTGAACTTCGCGCAAACCCTCGTCGCCCCATCGATCCTCGCCAGCGATTTCGCCGCCTTTGGCGCGGAAGCCGCGCGCACCGAAAAAGCCGGCGCCGACTGGCTGCACCTCGACGTGATGGATGGCCATTTCGTGGACAACATTTCCTTCGGCCCCGCTGCCGTCGCGGCCATTGGCAAACACACGACGCTCCCGCTCGACGTTCACCTCATGATCGCGCGGCCCGATCACTACTTGCCGCGCTTTCTCGAAGCCGGCGCGCGTCACGTTCACGTCCACGTCGAGCCTGCGGCGCAGCACGACGTCACCCGCACGCTCGCCGCGATCCGCGCCGCCGGCTGCCTTGCCGGCCTGGTCATCAATCCGCCCACACCCTTCACCGCGCTCGACCCATTCTGGGGCCAGTTCGACATCCTGCTCGTGATGACCGTCAACCCCGGCTTCGGCGGCCAGGCGTTCATTGCCGAGACGATGGAAAAAGTCGCTGCCGCCGCGAAGCTCCGAGCCGAGCGCGGATTGGAGTTTCACATCCAGGTGGATGGCGGCATCAACGCGGAAACCGCGAAGATCGCCCGCGAACACGGCGCCAATGTCTTGGTCGCCGGCACCAGCGTTTTCCGCGCGCCCGACATGGCAGCGGCGATTCGAGACCTCAGGTCGGGACGCACCTCCGGGGCGTCCGAATGATTTCGCGTGCGCGGACGGTTTGCGCCCAACAGAAAAGTCGCGGATGCCTCGGAGGTGTGTCCCGACCTGAGGTCAGCTCCCCTGCCCTTTGCGCTCGGCGGCTTGGGGCTGCTGCGAATTGTTCACCACGTCGAGGATGCGCTGCGCTGCCTCGACTTTGTCGCTTTGCAGATCGACGTTGCCGTCCGGCCCGATGACCACGCAGCCGAATTTTCCCGCCGCGCCAAACGCCGCCGCGGTGCCCGGGCCATCGACCGCGAGCACGAAGGGAATGCTCGATTCCACGCGGGTCGGATTCGCGCCGCCGAACGCCGCGATGAACACGATCTTGCGCGCCGACATGTCGAGATAACGCTTCTCGAGCAAGCGCGCCTGCTTGCGGAAATCGCTGTTGTCCGCGCTCGGCGCGATGATCACAACCACGGGTTGGCCGCGCAATTTTTTCAATGGTTGCCGCGCCCTGCCGGCATCGAGCCAGGGAACATCCGGCGCCGGGCGCACGACCGCGCTGCCGCCTGTGGCTGCCGGCGCCGCCGTCGCTCCGGTGGCGGAACCACTCTCTGCCTCAGCTTTGGATTTGTGCTTCGGTTTGGCCGCGGATGCCACTGGCGCGGCGAACGCCAGCAAGGCAATCGCCGCGAGAAAAATCGAAAACCCGCAACGCGAATGGGAGAGAACCGGAAGCTGAATTTTCATCGCAAAGATCGTCTGGAATGGAGGCGCCGACGCCGGCATTCACACCCGCATGATCTCGGCTTCCTTCGAGGAAACCTGGTCGTCGATTTTCTTGCCGTATTCGTCCGTCAGTTTCTGCACCTGCTCCTCGAACGTCGCGAGGCCGTCCTCCGTCATCACGCCTTCCTTCTTTTCTTTCTTCGCGCCGTCGAGCGCGTCGCGCCGCGCGCTGCGCACCCGCACGCGGGCTTCCTCGGCCATCATCTTGATCGTCTTGACGAGGTCCTTGCGCCGCTCCTCGCTCAACTCAGGAATGGGCAGGCGAATGATCTTCCCATCCACGGCCGGATTGATGCCGAGCTTGGACTCTTTCAGCCCGCGCTCGATGTCGCGCACCGTGCTGGCGTCGAAGGGCTGCACGACGAGCAGCCGCGGCTCCGGCGTGGTGATGAGCGCGAGCTGCTTGAGCTTCATGTGCGTGCCGCCATAGGCCTCGATGTCGATGTTTTCGACCAGTGCCGGCGACGCCTTGCCGGTGCGCACGCCGGAGAATTCGTGCGTCATGTAATTGACGCTTTTGTCCATGGCCTCTTCGGCTTCCAAGAGCAAATCATCAGCAGCCATACGGGTGGGGTGGAAATGAGTTTACTGCACTAGATTTCTTCTTCGTCCGGCACTTTGAAGCCCGCGCGCGTGTCAACACTTTCGCTCACCAGCGTGCCGACCCGCTCGCCGCACACCGCGCGCAAAATATTTTGCGGCTGATTCATGTCGAGCACGATGATGGGCACCTTGTTGTCCATGCAAAGACTGAACGCGGTCGAGTCCATCACCTGCAAACGGCGCGTGAGCGCATCAACATACGTGATGTGATCGAAACGCCGCGCGGTCGGGTCCTTTTTTGGGTCAGCGGTGTAGATGCCATCGACTTTCGTCGCTTTCAAAATCACGTCTGCGTCGATCTCGCTGGCGCGCAGGGCAGCGGTCGTGTCGGTGGAAAAAAACGGGTTGCCGGTGCCGGCGACGAAGATGACCACGCGGCCTTTTTCGAGGTGCCGCACGGCGCGGCGGACGACATACGGCTCGGCGACGTTTTTGATGTCGATGGCGGTTTGCACGCGCGCTTCGAGGCCGGCGTCTTCGAGCTGGCTGGCGAGGGCGATGCCGTTCATCACGGTGGCCAGCATCCCCATGTAATCGGCCATCGTGCGGTCCATGCCACGGGCGCTCGCGCTGGCGCCGCGCCAGATGTTGCCGCCGCCGACGACGATGGCGACCTGCACGCTGAGCTTATTGAGCGCGTCGATCTCCGTCGCGATGCTCGACACGATCTCGGGTGAGATGTTGTCGTGGCTGCCGGGCGCCCGCAACGCCTCGCCGCTGAGCTTGAGAATGATGCGCTGATAGCGCGGCTTGCGCATCGCGGAGTCCGCGCGGTTTTGGCCAGCGAGAGCGGTCTTTGCTTGGACGGGATCTAGAGACGGCTCGAGGGCGGCGGTCGGCATAGCGTGAGCACTTAAGCCGGAAGGCCGGCGCTTGTCACGCGAAAGCTGGACGCGCGTCGTCGAGGCAGCTCTGCCCGCAAACGCGGACAAAGCCGCATTTACAACGACGTCCCCAACACCGCACCCGGCGCGAGCGAAACGCCGCGCAGAAACTCCGCCGCCGGCAGCCGCTTTTTGCCTTCGAGCTGCAGCTCGCGCAATTCCACCAGACCGTTGTCGCCCGTCGCGACGAAAAGCTGTCCTCCTTGGACAAATACTTCGCCGGGCCGCCTCGCGGGAGCGCTTTCCGACGCCACCGCGGCCGAGAAAATTTTCCATCGCCGCGCGGGTTCCTTGTTCTTCGTTTCGGGCGCTGTCGTGAACGCACACGGCCACGGGTTCATTGCGCGGATGTGCCGCTCGATCGCCGCGGCGTCGTGCGTCCAATCGATGCGACCGCTGTCGCGTGCGAGCTTCGGCGCGAGCGTCGCCAACGCATCATCTTGCGGCACGCGCGACGCGCGGCCGGCTTCGAGCAAGATGAGCGCTTCTTCCAGCGCGGCCGGAGCGAGCGCGGCGAGCGTGTCGTGCAGGCTGCCCGCGGTGGTATCAGGCGTCAGCGGCAGGCTTTTGTTCAACAGCACGTCGCCGGTGTCGAGTCCTTCGTTCATCCAGATGAGCGTCAGCCCCGTCTCCGAGTCGCCGGCGGCGATGGCCGCCTGGATCGGCGCGGCGCCGCGCCAGCGCGGCAGGAGCGAAGCGTGGATGTTCCAGCATGCCAGCCGTGGCAGTTCCAGAACGGCTTTTGGCAAAATCTGGCCGTAAGCGAAGACGACGATGACGTCCGGCGCCAGCGCGCGCAACGCCTCGACGGCTTCCGGCCGGCGGATTTTTTCCGGCTGCAGGATCGGCACGCCGGGCGCGAGAGTTTGCGCGAGCGCCTTTACTGCGGGTGGCGTGAGTGTCTGATGCCGGCCGGTTGGACGGTCGGGCTGCGTGACGACGCCGGCGAGCTGATAGCGCGGATGCCGGGCGAGAAATTCGAGCGTCGGCAGCCCGATGCCGCCGCTGCCGAGGTAGAGAATTTTCAGCATGGTCGCTGAAAAATCCTCATCACGGCACCAACAGCGAAGACGTCGTCCGTCGCGCTCCGCCACTTGCTGCCGCGGCAGCCATCACCTTCTCCGCCGCGGTGACTTCGCGCTGGCCGACGCTGCTCGCGCAACCGGTGCAAAGGTAATCGTAAATTTCCTTGCCCGGCAGCACCAGGAGGAGCCGTTCGCGCACCGGCATGGCGGCGCGGCATTTGTTGCAATACAGGCTGCTCGCCCGCAGGCTGCTGAACTGGCCGTTGCGGCGGCTCGGCGGAGCGGCGGCAGCGGGCCTCGGCGGGGGAGTAGAAGGAGAGGAAAATGGCGACGGCGGCTGCGACATAGCGAGTGCGGGGGGCCGGGAATGTAGCAGCCGGCCGCTGGCGTTCAACTCGCTCGGCTCAGCGCTCGTCAGCGCGCCCCCTGCAGCGCCGCGACCGCGGCCACGCCGTCCGAGCCGCCGAGCGCCAAGTGGTGCGCGGTCGGGTCTTCGCCGTCTCCGGCTTGGGTAATGGCGCCGAGGATTTCCCAGAGCACGTGGGCCGGCGATTGCGTGGCGTCGAGGGTCATCACGCGGTCGGGGCCGTAGTGTTCGAGCACCGGCCGGGTCTCGGCCTCATAGGTCGCCAGGCGCCGGCGGATGACGACCTCGCTGGCGTCGTCGTAGCGGTTGTCTTTGAGCGCGCGTTTGCGCAGCCGGCGCACGAGTTCGTCGCGGTCCGGGCAGGAAAGGTGGAAGACGCGGCGCACGTCGATGAGATCGTCCATCAGCCGGGCCTGCTCGACGTTGCGCGGGATGCCGTCGAGCACGAGAAAATCGAGGTCCGGCTTGAAGCGGTCCGCATCGACCTGGCCGTGGATGAACTCCTGCCAGAGCTCGATCGTTAGTTCATCTGGCACCAGTTCGCCACGGCTGGAATAAGCGAAAAATGCCTTGCCCAATTCGGAGCGGGTATCCAGCGAGCGGAACACATCGCCGCAGGCGACATGGAAAAACCGCGGCACCGTGCCGAGCACTTTGCCCTGCGTCCCCTTGCCCGCGCCCGGCGCGCCAAAGACGAGATACGTGCGGTAACGCTCGTGCGTGGAATTATTGGAATCGGCCGCGGCAGAGGCGGCAGGCCGGGTGGCGCGGTTGACAGATGCTGGGGAGGGCATGGCGCGAAGTCTAAGCAAAGAGGAGCGCTCGGAAAAGGGCAAAACACGCGCGCCGGAGTCGAGGAGAAACGTCACGCTCCGACTGCGACCTCGACGACCTCACCCGCACTGAGATTAGCGAGACAGCCGCCCGGCGCCCGCACGACCCGCACGTGCGCGTGCGGCGGCGCCCAGACCGCTGGGTCCGTCGGCCCAAACAACAACACGCACGGACAGCCGACGACCGCCGCGAGATGCGAGATGCCGCTGTCGTGTCCGAGAAACAGCCGACAGCGCGCGAGCAGCGCCGCCAGCCGCGGCAGCGGCAAATCCCGCGCAAGAAGGACGCGCTCCGCCGGCAAGGCCGCGCTGAGAACCGCGAGCGCCTCGCCGTCCGCCTCGCCGCCAGCGAGCAATAAGCGCAACGGCTGCTGTCCCGTGCGAGGGCCAGGCGTTTCCAGCACTCGCCTGGCAACGATCAGCCAGCGCTCCGCCGGCCAGTTCTTTCGCTCGCCGCCGCTGCCGGGATGCAGCGCGACCATCGAAGTGCCGTCACGCAGGAATCCATCTGCCCACGCTTGTTCATCACGACCGGCCTCCAGGATGACCGCGTCGTTTTCCAAAAAGAGCGCGAGTCTTTCCAACGGTCGCGCGAGTTGCCGGACGGCGTGCTCGCCTGCGCTCGAATCGATCTTCCCCGGCCCAACGAGCAGGTGCCGCACGCCCGCGCGCCGCAAGTTGGCCGCGAAAAAGCCGTCGGGGTCGTAAAGATAACTCACCACTTGCCCGAAGCCGGCCAACCACGCGCAAAGCTCCGCATCGAGAGCCGGCGCTTTCCTCGGATCCACGAAAAAACGCGCCAGCACCCCGGACTCCAGCGCCCGCATCGCCTCCGCCAGCCCCGCGCTGACCGCCAGCGCGGCGACATGCGGATAGCCGAGAACCTCCAGTCGTGAGTCGGGAAAACCGTCGCGCAACAGCCGGATCGCCGGCAGTGTCAAAATGAAGTCTCCGATGGCTCCGCCGCGGATGACGAGGATGCGTGAGCAAGCAGGGTCCAAGGCAGTGCGCGGCATTTCAGCTAGAACACAGATGGGTCCACTATCTCCACGTCGTTAATCATCTTCCGTGTGGTCGAGGTATTCAGAATAGAAGGTTGCACAACCCACCAGTTTTGCGGCGGCAAGAATCCGCGCATCGAAACGCAAAATCTGGAAACCCTCGGCGATTCGCACCGCTCGTCGAGCGGCCCATTCATGCTCCCCCGACTTCCCGTGGCCGCCCTCTTGACAAAGCCGGCGTTCAAACTTAAATAATTTAAGTTCTCAAAAGATTCTTCCTATGAACACACAAGAGCACACGCGGTTGAAAGAGGACTTGGAAACCTTGCGGATCGCCACCGGCCTGGGGCCACGTCTCGGCCCGGAAGACGTGCGGGCGTGGGCCGGCATGGGCCTGAGTGGGCTTTTGCTGCCGATCTGCCACTTCCTGCTGCCGCAGGCGACTGCACAGAGTTGGGGCATGGGCCTGTTCTTCGCCCTGTATTTCGGCGTCATCGGCTATTACGGGTTCCAGACTAAACGTCGGTGGCGAACATCACTCGACCCAGCGCGCCGCCGGGAGGGCCGGTTGACGTGGGGGTTCACCGCCGTGGTCTGTTTGTCGGTGTGGACGTTTCTCGCCTGGGCGTGGCGACACGGCGTCGCACCGGCAATCACCGTCGGCACGGGATTTTTTATGATCGGCATATTTTGCGCGGCGCTTGCCGCGACGGATCGTTGGCGGCGGTGTTGGTTTGGCTTTGCGCTGCCGATCAGCGCGCTTGGGCTGCTGTTACCCTCGCTGTCGGTGGCCCGATGGGGCGCGGCTTTCGGGCTGGCTTTTTGCGTGGGGTGCCTGTCTGCTGCCGGCATCTTGCGCAGTCAATTGCGCGCGCTGGAAACCGAGCCTGCCGCGACTCATGCCACCCATTGATTTCAACGGTCTCGACACGGCCGTTCACGGCCCGGTGCGGCTCGGCGTGCTGACGGCCTTGCAAATGGACGGCACGCTCGATTTTTCGACGCTGAAAACGCGGCTGTCCGCCGCCGACGGCAGTCTCGCGATGCACCTGCGCCGCCTGGAAGAAGCCGGTTACGTGACGAGTAAAAAAGCCTTCGTTGCGCGCAAGCCGAAGACGACCTATCGGCTCACCGCGGAGGGTCGCCGGGCGCTGGCGGATTACCTCGCCACGCTGCGCCGGCTGCTCGATGCGCTCGACGCTCCAGCCGCGAAATCCACCGCGAAACGCTAGCCGCGTGTGTTCAAGCCGACTGGGAGCCGTTTTCGTTTTCGCCTGCGGCCGGCTCCTTGCCATTGCGACCACGGGCATAGCCGTTCTCGTCAAGATCGAGTTCTTCAACGGAGACAACCTGCACGCGGCCGTCTTTCCAGACGGCGACTTTTTCGCCGAGCAGCCGGTGGCGCTTGAGCGCGGCGGCGACGCCCGCGCGCGCGCCTTCTTCAATGACCTCATGCAACGGGTGAGTCTTAACCGTTTTCATTTATTGCCTCCATGTTAAACCGCTCCCAACGCTCAGCATCCAAAATTTCAATCGGACCACGAACCAAGCGCCGGGCGAGCACGATCAACCGATCGCCAGAGTTGTTGCAAACTGTCCAATGATCCATCAGCGGCAAGTAGATTTCCAGCAGGTTGCGTCGCGCTCTATAATAGCGGCGGCGCACATCTTCTGCGGGAACTCGGTGCCCACCGGAGCGCACGCGATTTTCCACCCGCTCCAAAGCGAGTTCAGGACTGTCCAGCCAGACGAAGAGCACACCGATCTCGTAGCCGACTTCCCGGCAATGTCGCAGAAACGGAGCGAAGCTGCGGGTTGAGAGTGTTGTTTCGTAAACAAAGCTTTCTCGCGCGGCGACAAGTTCATCCAAGCGCTCCAGCATCAAGCGGCCGGCGCGGATGGCCATCCGCGCAGGAGGCAGCGGTGAACGGCCGGCGGCGGGGGCGGCCGCCGCGCCACTCTTGATGCGAATACTGAACGCGGCTCAAATGCGCGAGGCCGACCGGCGGACGATCGAGGGAATCGGTATTCCCTCGCTCGTGCTGATGGAGAA
>CAXTRS010000072.1:0-15846 GCA_964246635.1 uncultured Chthoniobacterales bacterium
GCCTTGCGCCAACCGGCCCTGGCGATCCGCCTGCGCCTGCCGCGCGGCCGCCCACGCCAACGGGATGCGCGAGGCACGCTTGGCGGCCGCCGCGGCGCGGTTCGCGTTGTTGTTTTGCAACGCCGCGGCCCGCGTTTGCGCCGACGCAGACCCGGCGACGGTCGCTGCGGCGCCGCGCACCGGCTCACCGCCTCGATTGATTTGCGCCTGGGTGACCCGACCTTGCACCAGATTCGCGGGAATCGCGCGCGCACCCGCGGAGGAGTTCGCCGCGCGCACGAAGCGCGGCCCGGGCGCGACGAGCGTGTTGCCGTTCACCCGGTAGGCCGCGGCGCCGGGCGCGAAGCGCGTCTCGCGGGCGAGCTGCAACTGCGGGATCGGCCGGTCCAGCCGGCCGCGCAACGCGTAGTAGTTCGGGCCGCCGTTGAAGTAGAAGGCGCGCGGGCCGCCGCGGTTGACGACGTAGATATTGGTGACGTTGCGCGTGAAGCCGCAGACATACGGGCTGAAGCCCGGCGCGAGCAGGACGCCCGCGAGCAGCGGCGCGCCGAGATAGCGTGTCTCGCAGAAGTTCCAATACGCGGGGCCGAAGCCGTAGCTGACCTCGACGTCCGGCCCGTAGTAATACGGCTCTGGGTAATAGACGGGCGCGCCGGGGTCCACGACCGTCGTGGCGGCGATATTCACCCGCGTTTGAGGCGGGGGCGGGGGCAGCGGCGCCCAGCCGATGTAGCTCGTGCTGGCCACTCCGTTTTCGCCGCCGCCGTTGCCTTCGCGCCAGGCGACCCAGGCCGGGGCCCATTCGGTGCCGGGCACCCAGGTCCAGCCGTAGTCGTTCACCTTCAGCCAGCGGCCGTAGTGATAGGTCGCCCAACCGAAATCTTCGTAGGACACCCACGTCCAGCCGCCGTCGGTGTAGCTCCAGTAGCCGTCGGTGTAGGGCCGCCATTCGGGGTTGGTTTGCGCGACGGCGGGTTGAAAACAGGGGCCGTAGCTTTCGACCTCGATCCAGCGGCCGGAGGGCGCGAGCGTGTTGTAGAAAAAGTCGATCGTCAGCGGCGCGTCGCCGGCAGGGTTGTCGGCCGGGGGAGCAGGCTCGGCAGCAAATGCCGGCGCTGGGAGGAAAATCGCCAGCGCAAATAGCGCGAGCGAACTGAGAAGGTGGAGCTTTGTCATCATGGTGTCGGGGCAGGGGAGGATTTGGCGGATTAAACCAGCGGTATGGACAAAAGGTGCGACGAAGGGGAGGGAAAATTTATTTACTCAAGAACTCGAGCAGCGCGCGGTGAAACTCCTCCGGCGCCTCGGCGTGCGGCACATGCCCGACGCCGGGGAACTCGAGCACCCGGCCGTCGGGCATTTCCTTGGCCGCGGCGCGCGCGAGTTCGGCGATGTGACCGAGCGCTTTTTGCGCTTCGGGCGGCGCGTAGTTTTTCATCACCGCGGTGCGGTCTTCCTGCCCAACGATGAGCAGGGTCGGCGCGCGGATGAGGCGGTATTCGTAGCGCACCGGGTCGCGATAAATCATCTGATACGTCAGCGCGCTCGCCCTGGCCCAACGCGGGTATTCCGGGCTGAGCAACACGCGGCTGGCGAGCTCGACCGACGGTTCGACGAGATCGGGCCGTCCCTTCGGATAATAGTTTCCGTAAAACGTCCGCAATTTTTCCGGCGTCTGCGCCAGTTCGGCGGCGAGGAGCGTTTCGAGCGTCTGCGGCGGCACGCTGAGCCGGTAGTCTTCGAGACCGATGGGGTCTTCCAACACGAGCCGCGAGACGCGCTCGGGATAGCGTCGCGCAAAACGCACCGCCAGCGCGCCGCCGGTCGAGTGGCCGACGACAGCGACGGGAGTTTTCACACCGAGGTCGTCGAGCAAGCGCGCGGTGTTGGCGGCGAGCCCATCGAAGGAATACGTGAGGTCGGGCTTCGACGATTTGCCGAAGCCGATCTGGTCGGGCACGATCACGCGCCAGCCCGCGGCAGTGAGCGCCCGGATCGTGCCGGCCCAGGCGTTGCCGTAGAAATTCTTGCCGTGCAACAGGAGCGCGACGCGACCCTCCTTCGCCTGGCCCTGCGGTGGGACATCCATGAACGCCATGCGCACCGGCTCCCGCTCGATCTCAAAGGAAAGGAAGCGCACCGGATGCGGGTAAGGAAAGCCTTCCAACCCGATGCCGAGCGGTTCGCTGGCGGAAGCGGCGGCGGGCGACTGGTCGGCGGCGAAAGCGTGGGAGATCAGCGGACTGACGTGGGGCGGCGCGAGCAACGCAAGCAGCATCGACCCGACGACGGCGCAGCAGGGACGGCGCAGCAGCATGAGGGGCGGGATCACGTTTGACGAATCGGCTTCGGGGAAGCGATTGCGCTCGCGCAGGCCGGCGTTTTTTCCCTTGGCCGCGCGGCGCGGCCAGTGTTCGATTGCGGGGATGAACCCGACTCTCTGCCGCTTCCGCTGCGCTCCCCTTTGGCTCGCCGTTGCCATCCTCGCCTCCGTGCAATTGGTCGGCTTGGCTCCCTGCCTCCGCGCGCAGGCCCCTGCGGCCACGACGGAATCGCCCGCGGACGCCGCGATCAAGGCGCAGATCACCAAGGTGCTCGACGATCAGGTCAACGCCTGGAACCTCGGCAGCATCGACAAGTTCATGGACGGCTACTGGCGCAACGACTCGTTGCGCTTCGCCTCCGGCACGAACATCACTTACGGCTGGCAGGCGACGCTCAGCCGCTACAAAAGCCTGTATTCCGACCGCGCCAGCATGGGCACGCTGTCCTTTAGCGACATGGTCATCGATGTGCTTTCGCCGGACGCGGCGATCGTGTTCGGCCGCTTCCGCACCAAAGGCGTCAGCAGCAGCGGGGCGGATTCGACCGGGCTGTTCACCCTCACGCTGCGCAAGATTTCCGGCAATTGGAGGATCACGTCGGACCACACGTCGCTGGCGCGGTGATACATTGTAGCGGCGGTCTATGACCGCCCCAGTTGAAACGCGTTGTCCCAAACAAGGGGCGGTCATAGACCGCCGCTACAGGCACGTCAGAACGATCTTGCCGATGTGCGCGCCGCTTTCCATGAGCGCGTGCGCGCGCGACGCCTCGGCGAGCGGAAACGTCGCGTGCACGAGCGGGCGCACCGCGCCGGATTCCAAGAGCGGCCAGACTTTCTCGCGCAACGCGGCGGCGATTTTTGCTTTCGCCTCGACCGGCCGCGCGCGCAGCGTCGAGCCGGTCACGGTGAGCCGTTTCATCATCACTGGCCGCAGATCGACCTCGACTTTTGCGCCCTGCAAAAACGCGATCTGCACGAGCCGGCCGTCGGGCGCGAGCAGGTCGAGATTCTTCGCGAAATACGGACCACCGACCATGTCGAGAATGACATCAACGCCCCGGCCGTCGGTCAGCTCTTTGATCACGGCGACGAAATCTTCGCCCCGATAATTGATGCCGCGCTGCGCGCCGAGTTTTTCGCACGCCGCCGCTTTTTCCGCGCTGCCGGCGGTGGCGAACACGGCGCCGGCGCCGAGCTGTACCGCGAGCGGAATCGCCGTCGTGCCAATGCCGCTGGTGCCGCCGTGGACAAGAAAGGTTTCGCCCGCTTTGAGTCCGCCGCGGTCGAAGACGTTTGTCCAAACGGTGAAAAACGTTTCCGGCACCGCCGCGGCTTCCGCGAGACTCATTCCGCGCGGGATCGGCAACGCGCACGCCGCCGCCGCCACGCAATATTCCGCGTAGCCGCCGCCGGCGACGAGCGCGCAAACCGCATCGCCCAGATTTGGGTCTGCGACGCCGGGTCCGCACTGCTCGACGGTGCCCGCGATTTCCAACCCGGGAATGTCCGACGCGCCCGGCGGCGGCGGGTATTTGCCCTGGCGCTGGAGCACGTCGGGCCGGTTGACGCCGGCCGCGGCCACGCGGATGAGCACCTCGCCCTCGCCTGGCTCTGGTATGGGTCGGCTGACAGGTTGCAAAACGTCCGGCTCGCCGGGGCGGGTGATTTCAATGCAGGTCATCTCTTGCGAAATCGGAAACTCCCCGGCAAAAGGCCGGCAGACATCACCACCCTCACTGCGGCAAATCCAGCGCAGAACCCCCGCCGACCGGTGAATTGACCTCGTCGCGCCCGTTACCGGCCGCGCGCGCCCATGCCTGCGCCCGCACCCGTGGCGCCGCCCGTGATGCCGCTGCGCCCGGAGTTGTTCGTGACGCTGCTCGGCCCTGTGCCGAAGCCGCTGGGATCCACGGTGCCCGGGCCGGCGATGCCGCCGGCAGTCGTCCGTGTGGGTGACGAAGGAGTCGTGGCGGTGGAAGCAGTGCTGCCGGTCGAGTTGCAAGCACTGGCGGATAAGCCTGCGGCGAAAAGAGCGGCAAAGGAGAAGAAGGATTTCATGTTGGCCCCGGATTCGGCTCGCGGCGTCGCACCGGGTCTGTGCGCTCTCGAGTCTCGCGCATTGATTGCTCAACGCGGGCGGCGCGCACGTTGCAGTTCGAGGTTTCTCGCGTCGCCGCAGAATTCCCGGGCTTCCCCGAGGCAGTCCATTACAGGGTCCGTGCGTCCGAGCCGCGCCGCGTCCCGAAATCGGGATCGTGTCGTCCCGGATTCGGGAACCGACCCGGCTGGCGCGGCCGGCCTTTGCCCGGCGCAGCCTCGCGGGAAATGCGGAGCGCGAGCGGAGACCCGCGTTGGCACACGCTCTGCATCAAGGCGGCTGCTGACCGCGCCATCATCGCCCGTCGTTCCCTCCCGATGTGTTCCGCGCCACCGTTTCGCAACCTTTCCCTTCGACGGGTCGGCCGCTGGGCAAACCGGCGCGCGCCCGCCAGGGAGTGACGACGCCCGTGAAGAACGACGGCACGATTCAGCGCGCGTTGCAGACCGCGATTGCCCACCACGGCGCCGGGCGGCTCGCGGAAGCCGAAGCCATTTATCGGCGCATTCTCGAAGCGCAGCCGCGACACCCTGACGCCTGGCATTTGCTTGGGGTCATCGCGCACCAGGCGGGGCGCTCCGACATCGCGGTGGATTTCATTTCCCGGTCCATCGCGCTGAATTCCAGGAATCCGGCCGCGCACGCGAATCTCGGCCTCGCGCTCGCGCGCAATGGCCAGCTCGACCGCGCCGTCGCCGCGTATCGCCGGGCGCTGGAACTCAAGCCGGACTACGCCGAAGCGCACAATAGTCTCGGCACCGTGCTCGCGACGAAGGGCGAATTGGAACCCGCGCGCGCCTGCTACGAGCGGGCGCTGAAATTCGACCGCACCCATGTCGAAGCGCACTACAATCTCGGCACCACGCTGGCGGCGCTGGATCGTTTGGACGAAGCCATCGCATCCTACCGACGCGCGCTGTCGCTGGCGCCGGAGCACCTTGAGGCGCTCACGAATCTCGGCGCCGTTTTCGCGAAGAAAGGAGAACTCGACGAAGCGCGCACTTATTACGAAAAGGCGCTGACGCTGAAGCCCGATCACGTCGAAGCGCGCAATAACCTGGCGGGCGCGCAGAAAGATGAGGGTTTGCTCGACGAGGCGATTGCGAGCTACCGGCAGGCGGTCGCGTCCAATCCGAAGGACCCGCGGTTTCACAGCAATCTCGTTTACACGCTGCACTTTCATCCCGGTTACGATGCTCACGCCATCCACACCGAACACCTGCGCTGGGCGCAGGCGCACGCCGCGCCGCTGAAGTCGTTCATCCGCCCGCACGGGAGTGACCCAAACCCGAACCGTCGTCTGCGCATCGGCTACGTTTCGCCGGATTTCTGCGAGCACCCGGTCGGGCGTTTTCTGCTGCCGCTGCTCGGCGCGCACGATCACGAAAACTTCGAGGTATTCTGCTACAGCGACGTCCGCAATCCCGACCCCACCACGGACCAGCTTCGCGCGCACGCGGACGTGTGGCGCGACACCGCCGGCGTCAGCGACGGGCAGCTCGCGGGGACGATCCGCGAAGACCGCATCGACCTGCTCGTCGATCTGACGATGCACATGGCAAACAACCGCCTGCCGCTCTTCGCGCGCAAACCCGCGCCGGTGCAGGTCACCTACCTCGCCTACGCTTCCACCACGGGACTGGACACCATCGACTACCGGCTGACCGACCCGTTTCTGGACCCGCCGGGAGCGGACGGCCGTTTCTACTCCGAACGCTCCGTCCGGCTGCCGGAAACCTACTGGTGCTATCAGCCGGGCATCGCGACGCCGGAGGTTTCTCCGTTGCCGGCGCTGTCAGCCTCGGGCCGCGTCACCTTTGGCTGCTTGAACAATTTCTGCAAAGTCACGCTCGCAACGCTCGCCGCCTGGAGCCGGCTGTTGCGTGCCGTGCCAGACTCGGCGCTCGTGCTGCACGCCCGCGAGGGCAGCCACCGCGCGCGGGTGCGCGAAACGCTGGCCCGCGAGGGAGTCGATCCCGCGCGGGTCCGTTTCGTCGGCTTCCTGCCGCTGCCCGAATACTTCGCGCGGTATCACGAGATCGACATCGGCCTCGACCCGTTTCCCTACACCGGCGGCACGACGACTTGCGACGCGCTCTGGATGGGCGTGCCCGTGGTGACCCTCGCCGGGAAAACCGCCTTCTCGCGCGGCGGCCTGAGCCTGCTGTCGAACCTGGGTCTCCCCGAGCTGGCGGCGCGCGACACCGAAGATTACGTCGAGATCGCCGCGGGACTCGCGCGAGAACTCCCGCGTCTGGCCGCGCTCCGCGCCTCGTTGCGCGAGCGCATGCGACGTTCGCCGCTAACAGACGCGCCGCGCTTCGCCCGCCACGTCGAAGACGCCTACCGCGAGATGTGGCGCGGCTGGTGCCAAACCCAGCGGCGGCGCTGAAAACGACCGCCGGCCACTAGTCGCGCGCGGGAATTTTGTCGCCAGCGACAGGAACGGAGCAACAGAACCCGACCCTCAATCGTCCGCTTCCCGAAGACCCGCACCAGAGTAGCCGACCGATGGCGTGCTGCGACGCGCGGCCAACGGCCGCTCAACGCCAGGCGGCTGAAAGCTCGCGGGGACGACGAGCGCACCCGGTGGCGGGCGAGGATTTCTCCTCTGCCGAAACGCCGCAACACGCTCGACGCCATGCCGCGCCGGCAACGCACTCGCCAGCCTGAGTTCGCCGCGCCGGCCACGTCGGGACTGCCAGCAGAAACGCCGTGCAAAGAAAGCCAATGGCTGCGCACTCCCATGGGGTTCGCACCTTAGCAAAGACGCCCAGAGATAAACAACCCGCCAAATCCGCGAAGACCCAATCCGCAAGCTGGTGGCGTTTAGGGGGCCGATCTGCTAACGCTGCGGCAAGCCTTTCTCCATGCGATTTCCCTGTCATCTTCTCGCTCTCGCAATTTGCTGCGTCATCGCTGCTGGCACCCTCTTTGCCGAAAACAAACCGGCGGCCACGGGGAAGGAAACCGTGCGCTTCGATGGACAAACGCTGGTGCTCGCTTCCCAAAAATCGGATCCCAACGGGAATCTCAAAGAATACCTCCCGGAGGCCGAGAAGATCGACGCCTGGACCCGACGCGCCTCGATCGAAGAGCGCGCTGGCGACGATCCCAGGGCGGCCGCCGCCGAGCAGTTGCGGGCAGTCAAAGAAAAGAATCCGCTCGCGTCGAGCAGCACCATCCAGAATCCCAGGACCGGCGAGGTGATCCTCGATTTTGTCACCTGGAATGCGGAGGGCACGACCGCTGAGTTCAACCTTTACAAATATGGGAAAACGCCGGCCGGCGGCTTACGGGTTCAGCGCTACGCCCTGCGCGAAACCCGCGATGTGACCACGTTTCTCAAGGGCTTGAAGCCGGTCCGAGAACGGCTCGTGGGCGCGATGGCAAAAGAGGGTCTGCAAACCAGTCGATGAGGCCGCTGCCAGGGCCGCGACCCTCATCTCAGAGCGCGCTCACCGAGTCGCCCACCATCAGGTCGATCTTGCCGTCGCCATCGACATCCGCGATGACCACCGCGCCCGGCGAGCTGGCGGCGGGGGACCGGAGCAATCCGCCGCGAGCCACTCGAGGGTCAGGAATATTTGGGTTTCCTGCCCTCGTCAGCATCGTGGAAGTCCACAAAAGTTTGGATGTCGTTGCGCTCACCGAAGCCGTGGGCCTTCTTCTCCGCTGCCAGTTCGGCGCTGGCTTCGTCTCTCCAGCCGCGCTTCTCGATAAATGCGTTCCAGCAAAGCACGTGCTCCGGGTTCAAGTCGCGGCCGGCAAAGAGCCAATCGAAGATTTCCTCATCCGTGTCGCCTCCCAGAGTGCGCTCGACCAGCCGCTCGCTGTCCACTCCCCAGAAGCGACAGAAACGGGCGTCAAAACCTGTGGGATGGGAAGAGGCGGTGTCGTAGCCAGCGGGCAGCTGTCCCTGCGCTGACAGACGGATTTTGTGCAGCATCCGGGCAAAGAAAAGAACGCCGCGGGTTTCAACGTGGTCACTGCACGGGAGACGAGAGGAGGGCGTGGGCGATGACATGAACGGGTGATTATCTATTTGCACGGCGCAAGCATTGCGGCGCGGCGGTGGGGCTGACGTGGAAGTCCGTGGCCGGGGCCGATCGCCGCACGCCTCACGACTGCATCCTGACGACGAACTGGAGAATGTTGACGACGAGCAGCAGGACAAAACAGATCAGCAAGATCCGCGGCTGCTGTTCCAGCGCCTTGTCGCTGCCGGGCTCCAGCACCGCCTCGGCGGGGTTGGCGGGGGAGTAGAAAACATTGACCGGCTGGCCCACGGGATAGCGCGCCAGGTAAGCGTCCGTTTCCTTGGGCAACACGACCCCGGAGAAGGTCGTCTTGCTGCCGATCAAAGGCTGGCCATTGACCACGTAGGAATAAGCGATTTGCGGTTGCTGGCGCAGCATCTTGCGGCCACGCACGCTCGCCGTGATCACCCCCGGCACGCTGGGCCAAGTGACGCTGGCCCGCGCGGCGGTGATTTTCCGGCGCGCGCCAATGAACACGAAGGGAAACGCGATGAAAAAAATGAGGGAGAGCATGGGGTGATCGGCCGCACTCTCGCGCAAGCGCCGCAACTTGCGAGCGCGCTATCGGCGGAGCCAACGGCAGCACGGAGAACGCATCGGAGTAATAGCACCCTCGCTGCTCCATTGCAGAAACAGAACGGCCCAGCTGCGGTTCCAGCCCGCAGCGGGACTCCTTCATCGCAAGCAATCGATTTGCGGCGCAATTCATTCTGAAACGCGCTCGTTGCGCTCTTTTAGGAAGGGTTATGAACAAAACCACTTCAACCGCTGCTCCGAAATCCTCGCATCGCCCGTCGGGTCGTCGCCAACTCCTGTTGGCCGGCATGACCTTCGCCGCTGTGGCGCTTTCGCTTGCCGCGGCCCAGGCGCAATCCACGAAAATCTTCGTGGCCAGCTTCGGCAACGACGCCAACGACGGCAGCCGCAACGCGCCCAAGCGCAACTTCCAAGCCGCCCACGACGCCGTCGCCACGGGCGGCCAGATCGTCGTGCTGGACACCGCCGGCTATGGCGCGCTTAGCATCAACAAAAGCATCAGCGTCACCGTGCCGCCCGGGGTCACCGGCTTTATCACGGCGACCGGCAACGGCAATGGCGTCCTCATCAATGCGGGCAGCGGCGCCAGCGTCGCCTTGCGCGGACTGATCGTCGAGGGCGGCGGCGCCAGCGGCAGCGGCTTTGGCATTTATACCAACAGCGTCGGCAATCTGGCCATTGAGGACTGCACGGTGCGCAACTTCAACGCAGGGATTATTGTCAGTGCCAACGTCGCGTCCAGGTTCTACCTGCGCAACACGGTCATCCGTGGGTGTGCGTTTGGTCTGGATGTCGAAAATGCCACGTCCGGGATCATCATCACGGCGATCGTCAGCGGCTGCCAGATCGACCAATGCGATACCTCCGGCGTCAACGTCGTTGCTGCCGGGTCCGGAGCCAGCGTGGATGTGACCCTGGCCGACTGCATCCTCTCCGGCAATGGAACTGCGGTCTATAGCAGCAAGACCGGCGCCGTGGTGCGGGCGAACAATTGCAACATCACCGGCAACGGGATCGGTATCGTCGGCAACAGCAGCGGCCAGGTTCTCTCGCGTGGGAACAACACGTTGGAAAAGAACGACGCCTTGAACCTTTTCCCGGGCTCCTACATCGCGAAGTAAGGCCAGTGCTCCCTCGCACAGCCCCACAGCCCCGCTGCGGTTCTCAGCCCGCGGCGGGGCTTTTTGTTTTTGCCGAGCAAGCCCGAAGCGTTGCAATCATTGCACCGATGAGCACCTACCAATACCACGTCGTTCCGTTGGCGCTTTCGATCAAAGCGGGCGACCCAAATCCGGGCACCTCAATCACTGGACAGCTTCAAACCTTCACGAGACTTTGGCCACCTTGTTGATCGTCTCCGCCAAAACGGTTAACCGCTTGTCGGTCGCTTCGGCTTCGTCGAGGCAATCCTGCAAGAGTTTCTGCGCAACCCCCTCGCCGAGCACTTTCGCATGCGTGCGGGTGCAGCCGAAGGCGGCGATCTCGCAGTGCAACAAGCGTTGGAGCGCGGCGATCAGCCCGGCATCCAACACCTCGGAATCGGCATTCTCCCCGGCCCACTCCGTGGCTTCCTGGATGGAGCCGTGCATGCCCGCGGAGAAACCTCCTTCGGAAGATTCACCGAGTGTCTCGAAGATAGCGTGCACGCGCGAAATCTGGCCCTGCGCCTCGTCAAGGTGCTTGGTGAACGTGGCGCGCAGTTCGTCTGCGACGGTGGCTTCGGTCAGCTTTGGCAATGCCTCAACCAATTGGTTGGCCGAGCTAAACAGGTCGCGCAATTCGTAGAGGTAAAGGTCGCGCAGATTGTGAAATTTCATGGGCGATGAGAACGGATCGGTAACCGATGATTTGATGGAAAATTTTTTGCTATATGTGGTCACTCACGCCTGAACGTAGGCCACGGGCGCGAGCAAGCCGCAGCCGGCGACTGTGGATACGAAGGAAAAGAAAGGAGCCAAAATCTGGCTGGGATGCCTGCTGTCTTACGCTGACTCGCGGCCCCCGCGGGTTCCGGACGTGACTTCCCGTTTCGCCACGGCCTTCTTGTTGCTTTATCTGGCGATGCCCTTGTGCGCGCATTTCGATGGCTTGGGATGACAACCGGACGTAAGCTCGCGTCCTATGGCCACTGAAATCGCTTCCCTGCACGACGTTTTCGTCGATCAACTCAAAGACCTCTACAGCGCCGAAACGCTCATCGCCAAGGCGCTGCCGAAGATGGCCAGGGCGGCGACTTCGGCCGACCTGAAAAACGGTTTCAAGCAACACTTGGAACAAACCAAGGAGCACGCCACGCGCATCAAGCGCATCTGCGCGGATCTGAAAGAGAAGCCGACCGGCAAGACCTGTCAGGCCACCGTGGGGCTGGTCAAAGAGGGCGACGAGGCCATCGAAGAAGACGCGCTGCCGGAGATGAAGGACCTGCTGCTCATCGCTGCCGCCCGGCGGGTCGAACATTATGAAATGTCCGCTTACACCTCGGCTTGTGAGCTTGCCAAGGCGCTGGGGCTCTCCGCGGCGTTGCGGACTCTCACGGCGACCCTGAGCGAGGAGAAGGCGACTGACGCCAAGCTGGCGAAGGCGTCTGGCCCCGCGGTCTCCAAGGCTCGCACAGCCGAGAAGAAAGCGGCGGCGAACGCGGCAAAGCCGACCGACGGCTTGGAAGAAGCCGGCAAGGCGATCAAAAAATTTGTTAAGAAGATCACCGGCTGAACTTGTGAGGCCACGGCGTGGTGCGGTGCGCGACGGCAGACTGCCTGAAAAATTATCAGCGTGCCATGCGTGCCGGCCGCTTCTCATCCAAGCTGGCACGTTGAGCTTGATCCAATCAGGCGGCACAGTTCATCTGTGACCATTCGCCACGTCACCCCAGCCGATGCCGCCGCTTGGGTGCGTCTGCGTGAGGCACTCTGGCCCGGAGATCCACACGCTGAAGAGGTCGCGGCGTTTTTCGCCAGCACTGCGCCTGAGCCGCACGCCGTGCTTATCGCCGAGGACGTGCTGGGCACGCCAATCGCCCACGTTGAACTATCCGTCCGCCGGGATCTGCCTGGCACCGACGGAGCACCGACAGGCTACGTTGAAGGCTTGTATGTGGAGCCCGCCCACCGGGCTGCCGGAATCGCACGGCTGCTGCTTCGTGCGGCCCGGCAATGGGCGCGCGAGCGCCGATGCGAGTTCTTCGCTTCCGACCGCGATGATCGCATCATCTTCGACCGTGCCTACCAAGGAGATCCAAATCAGCGCAGAGCCACGGTGGGCAATTCCTCCACTCGGGTCGTATAACATGGCGATTTCCTTGCGCGCTGCATGTGCCAAGGCTTCCCTCCCAAGCCGAGGCTGGCGCTCTTCACCGTGCCGCGGCCGTGGTAGAGATTCAGCGCATCCACTGCCGCCATCAGTCGCCGCTCCTTGGCCGCTTGCTCGGGCGTCTGGCGGCGAGGTGCCACGGCGCCGTCCGTGAGCGGGCGGTTTCCGAGTTACGTGCATTAACGCCTTGCCCATCAGCAGGCCGTTCTGACAGAAGGTTGCGCATGAAATCTGTTCCCCTGCTTGTCGCGCTCGTCGTTCTTTCCGCCACGTCGGTGCGGGCCGACGTGGAATATTCCAACCTCGGGCCGGGCGATGGCTTCAGTCAGAATAACGTGATCATCAACGGCCCTAACTTTGTCGCAGCGTCGGGCTATAACTCGGTGGCCAATGCGTTCACCGCCTCGTTCACCGGCACGCTCAGCAGCGTGGAACTGGCTCTCGTGCTCGATGCCACCGTGATTAACTTGTATCTCAACGATCCGACGACCAACCTACCGCTGGCGGCCAGCCGACTGACGCTGGGAGCCACGACGTTCCGACGCTCGGGCGATCCGGGGCTGCTCACCCTCGCGATCAACGGGCCGACGGCGCCGCTGGTCCTGGCCGGGCAGACGTATTGGCTTGAAGTGGCGCCGGGCACCACCTCGGGCTTCAGCATCTGGTATGGCGCGCTCAATCCGCAGGCCAATCCCGCCGCGAGATCGGGCGACGGAAGCCAGACGTTCACCGCCTACAATCAAGCCGAAGCCTTCCGCATCAACGCCACGCCAGCCGTGGTGCCAGAGCCAGGCACATGGGCACTGCTCACCCTCGGCGGAGTGGCTCTGGTGATGCTCCGGCAAGCGCGTGGCACAGGCACGCGAAGAAGTCGCGGCAGAGGATCCGTTCGTGGCCACGCCGGTTTCGACGCGGATTAACAGCGTGCGCAATGATGATGCGGCGTGCATGAGGGCGGGGTGAGCAAAGTGGCGCAATCTAAGCTAGGGACATGCCTGAGCTGCACCGCTGGGCCAAGGCGCGCGAATAAAATTCCCATGCCGATTACGCAATGATGATCCGCTGCGCATTACGATCCGAGCCGATCCCTGCCATGAAGGCAATCTGGAATTCTTAATTTTGAGAATTCATGATATGGATTTGAGAAAGACCGGAGGAAAATAATTCTCTTAAACAGACTTGACGTTCACCCGCAACTGTGACATCTTTTATGAGCATAAGCGTGCCGCAGCCCTCCCAACTGCTCGACTGCCCTCGTAACGCTATCGGCCACGGTGCCGATTTTCTGAGTTGCGCTCGGGAACAGCCGCCCTATGCTTGGCCTCCGATTCAAAGGCTAAAACCGGCTCCGCCCCCGTGGTGCTGGCATAGCCTCGGCTTCTCAAAACCCCCGAACGCTGAAGCAACCGCGTTGTCTAACGCTTAGAAGGAGGTGACTCTTACCTTGAGAGACTGCTATGTCTGATGAAAAACCGTTCTAACAAGTCAGCCGTGTGACATTTACAACTTCTTCGTTTCCCATTTTTTGGAAACCTTAGTTTATTGTAGGAGTCACTTGCAGAGACTTCTGCGCACTAAACACAAACCAAATTTTACTAGAAAGCCCCCATCAGTTAGATGGGGGCTTTCTTATTGTTTCTCCTCCGGTGGAAGTTGCGACTCGTCTAGTTCAAGGTCGCGCAGAATATCTTCATCCCCCTTGGCATCTTCTATGAATTCAGGGCAAATTGACACAGACATATCAAGACGCTTCTTTGCCCGTGCGCGATAGTTAGCTGCCTCTAAGTCCCGTCCTTCGGTCTTACTTTCTCGCGCCAATAGATTCAAGTAGCAGGCCATATTGTAGTGCATTACGGCATCATCCTTGTTAGGCGAATCAGTAGCCTGCCGAGACGCTTGTCTCGCCCCGAGGGTTTCTCTGAGCACTTGGCACGCCCGGTCGAGATCGCCGACGCGCCGATAAAGGCGCCCTAGGAATACAGCGATAGACCGATCGCGCGGATAATCACGGTGCGACTTGATCAACTTCTCGATCACGGGCGCAGCCATCAGCCGAAATTCTTTGGTGGACGTGTCCATTGAATCGCTCTTGCTTAAGGTCAGTGCGGCCATGCTCATGGCAGCCGAAAGATTGAGCGTCGCCACTTCGCCTTGGGCAATTTCCTGTCTTGTCTCTCGCACGTCTCCCTTGAGCCTTTCCACATCGGCACCTAACTCGACACTCATCCGCCTAAGCAAGCTGATCCCCGCAAAGCCAGCGATTACTCCGGTCGCAATGATCATCACTTGAGATTTCACTCGGGCAATTGAATCATCGTTGCCGCCCAAGCCCGTAAATTTTTCGTCTGCCGCCAAAATAAGGCCGACTGCTAATGCGGCGGCTGCGCCCGACAAGCCGCCATTGATGACCGACAAAACCAAACGCGTCCTGTAGCCACTAACATGTAGTCCTCGATCAACAATATCTCTCACGTAAGATGTGTTTATCTTGGCAACGATACCTCCGAGTGCACCGGAAAAAATCAAAGCCCCCAAGGCCCACCAGAATGCTTGGCAATCGTTCATCTCGAGTTTGTATTCCCCGACAACGTGTTTTCCCAGAATAGTAATGGGTCAACAATGTGTCAACGCTTTGGGAAATTTTTTTCGAGTATGCAGTATATGGGCTCGCAACCCCCCTCCTGCCTGGGGCGCTGGGATGGACGGATTAGCACAATGAACTCCCTGCACCACCTCGCCGTCGCCACTGGATACATCGAGCTCGGCCTCTATCTCGACGCGAACAGCGAACTGGAGGAGATCGCGCCGGAGGGTCGTGCGCTGCCCGAAGTGCTCAAAGTGCGCGTGGCGATTTACCGCTCGCTCAAGTGGTGGGATCTGATGGCTCTATCGCGCAGCATCTCGCCAAGTTGGAGCCGCAGGAAGCGCAGCACCGGATTGATTGGGCGTATGCCAGCCGGCGCGCCGAAAGCCTGGAAGCCGCCGAGGCGATTCTCCACTTCAATCTGGCGTGCTACGCCGCACAGCTCGGGCGAATCAAAAACGCAGAAGCGCGGCTGGCCAGAGCGATTGAGTTGAACGAGGCGTGCAAGCTCTTGGCGCTGGAGGAGCCTGATCTGGAACCGATTTGGTAAAGAGCGGTCGGTGTGCGCAAAGGGGAGCCGCTGCGGTGGGACACTGCGCTCACCCGTCATCGCTGACTGGGAGAAATCTCCTTGGCAGATGTGTCCCTATTAATTAGTAACTGTCCCACCTTTGTCAGTAATCCGATGGAACAGAGGTCTTGTCGTATTGCAGTCGCAGTCCCCCCTTGCATTTTCGCCCTCCCCCATGCTGCCACGGACCACCGCGACGCGCTTTGGCCGAGATGTAACCGTTGGTCGGACACGCCCCTTCGTGATCTTCTGTGAAATCGAGGGAGAGCCTGAGGAAATCGAAGTTTTTGTAAAGCTATCTGGCTCACAACAGCTAAGCCCGAGCGGGCTAAGAGCTTGTTGCAAAACCGGGTTGTCTGCCTAGCAGGTAGGGATGGCAAA
>CAXTRS010000073.1:0-15752 GCA_964246635.1 uncultured Chthoniobacterales bacterium
GGCTCGCAGGTGGATGGCGCTCGGAGATCGCCATCCACCTACGAGGCATTACGCAGAAACTCTGCCTGCTCGATCTCGGCCAGCGCCTTTTTCAGCAGCGCGCCGACGCGGTGCTTGGCCAGATACACCTGCGCGATGTTGACTCCCAACTCCCTGGCAACCCGCGCGGCGGGCCAGCCTTTGGTGACGTAACAATCGAAGATTTGGAACTGCCGCGGGTCGGCGGCGCGGCGCACGCGGGCGAGCGCGGCGGCGAGGAGATTTTCGCGCCATTCGTGTTCCCAGAGCGACTCAAAACCCGCGCCGCCTCCGCTGGGATTGGGCACGCGATCAATGAAGGCAGTGCGCCGGCCGCCATCGCTGGCGGATTCGCCACCGAGCAGCGTCGCCGCTCCGGCCGGCGCGCGTCGGCGAAACTGGTCGGCGATGCGCCAGCGGACGGTTTGCAGCAGCCAGCCTTTGAACGAACCCTGCGCCGGGTCGTAGCGCAGGCCGCCGACGTTGCGCGCAACGGTGATGACGGTTTCCTGCACGGCCTCCTGCGCCTCGGCGTCGGACAAGCCCGCGGCGCGCGCAACGCGGTAGAGCAATCCGCCGTAGAGATCGAAAAATTCCTGCCAGCTCCGGTTGTCGTCGAGATTGCCCAGCCGGCCGACGAGGCTGCGGCGCGTGGCGAGGAGAGCGCGGCGAGACATGGAAGAGAAGGATGAAGGATGAAGGATGAGGGATGAAGGCAGAAAAGCGCAGGCAATGTCCGTTTTCACTGCTCTGCTTTCATCCCTCATCCTTCATCCCTCGTCATTTCCCTTCACGGCACGCGCTGCAATGTCACCGGGCAGACATCCGCACGGCCCTGGTCGTCGAGCGCGGTGATGCGGTAGTGACCTGGTGATGGGTGCCACGGCAAGCCGGCGCGCGGCTCGGCGACGCCGAGAAATGTCTTGTCGGCAAACCAGTAAATTCTTTGCGCGCCGGGTTCGGTTTGCGCACGCAGCACCAGCTCGCGGCCGGCGCCAGCGTCGGTGTCGGCGCGCAACGCATAGACCGTTTCGCCGCGCGGCGAGATGATGCGCAGGTTGCCGGCGCCACTTGCCTGGGTCGGCGCTGCGGCTGATCCGCTGCCGGTCAGAAACGGCGGCGGCACGCGCCGTGGCACGCCGGCCTGGCGAAAGAGCGCGAGCAAATCCGCCGGCCAGAACTCGAAGACTTCGCGCCGCAGCGGCCGCAGGCCGTCGTCCGCCTCCGCGCCGACGCGCAGGCCGGTCGCGGCATCGACGAGCACCTCGCGGTGAACTTCGCACGGCGCGATGGGCGACACGCCGGGGATGAACCAGCCGGCAGTCCGATGCGGGCACGCCGCCGTCGGCAGGCCGCCGGAAACGGCGCAGAGTTCGACGTGGCGCAGGTGCGCGGCTGCCTCGGCCGATGGCTCGTGCGCGTGCGGGTCGGGCTTGGCGATGTCGGCGGCGCGCAACGCGTTGATGACCGCGAACAAGAGCGGCCCTGCGGCAGTGCGGCCAACGAACGCCGGATTGCCGCGGCCGTCGAATTCGCCGATCCAAACCACGAGCGCAAAATGATCGAACACCGCCGCCGACCAGGCATCGTGGAAGCCGTGCGAGGTGCCGGTTTTCCAAAAAATCGGAAACGTCGGATCGCCCTCTGTGGACAAACCTGGAGGCGGAATGCGGCTGAGCATTTCCAGCGCGAGAAACGCGGCTTCGGGCGAGATAAGCTGGGTGTCGTAAGGTAGGGACGCATCTCCGAGGCGTCCCAAATTTTTTCGCTGCCCCTGCGGTTGCGATGGCCCGCACGGGAGATCACGGACGCCCCGGAGGTGCGTCCCTGCCTCATAACGCAACGGCTGCCATCGACCGCCGTTGGCGAGCATCGCGTAAAGCCGCGCGAGGTCTTCCATCGTCACCTCCGCGCCACCGAGCGGAAGCGTCAGGCCGTAGAAACTTTCCTCGCGCGGCAGACGCACCTCGGCGTGCTGCAGGAACGTGTAAAACGTGGGCTGCCGCAGCCGCGCGGCGAGCGCTACGGCGGGGACGTTGCGGCTGCGCGCGAGCGCGTCGGTGGCGGAAAGCGGGCCGGCGAAATCGCGGTCGAAATTTTCCGGCTCGTAGTCGCCGAAACGCCGCGGCGCGTCGGCCAGGAGCGTGAGCGGATGGATCAAGCCGGCGTCGAGCGCGAGCGCATAGACGAACGGCTTGAGCGCGGAACCCGGCGAGCGCGGCCGGCGCGTGCCGTCCACTTGGCCGAGGATGTCCGGGTTGAAAAAATCCGCGGAGCCGACCTGCGCGAGCACGTCCATCGTGCGCGTATCGACCAGCAGCGCGGCGGCATTGCGCAGCCCCGAGGGAGTATTCGCCTCGAGGTGATTGTTGATCTGACGTTCAAGCAGGCGCTGGAGATCGAGATCGAGCGTGGTGCGCACGTTCGCCGCGTCCGTCGAGCGCAGCAGCGCGGTGGTGAAGTGCGGTGCGAAAAACGGCGGCCGGCCGTTCGCTTGCGCGCGAAACTCCCGGCTCAATGTATCCGTCGGTTCGCCCTCCGTCGCGCGACGCTCGAAGAAGCGAGCGGTCGCCGCGGTCAAGGCCGGATTCTCGCGGCCGACGTGGGGCGCGCGGCGCGCGGGGCTTTGCGGAATGACACTCAGCGCGACGGCTTCCGGTCGCGAGAGCGCGCGCGGTGCTTTGCCGAAGTAGAGCCGGCTCGCCACGCCGACGCCCTCGATGTTCCGGCCGTAAGGCGCGAGGTTGAGATACGCTTCGAGCAACTGCGCCTTGGAGTAATGCCGCTCAAGTTGCACGGCGCGGAACATCTGCGCGAGCTTGCCCTGCACCGTGCGGGTTCGCAGCCCGAAACGCAGCCGCGCGAGTTGCATCGAAACCGTCGAAGCCCCGGCCCGCGCGCGTCCGCCCTGCCGCAAAAAGTGCCACGTCGAACGCGCGGCGGCGATCGGGTTGACGCCGGGATGCTGGCGAAAGTGTCGGTCCTCCTGCCAGAGCGTGGCGTCGATGAGCGCGGGCGAGATTTCCGCGAGCGGCGTGAAGAGACGATACTTGCTGTCCGCGCTGAGCGTGACGCGCAGGAGCCGGCCGTGGCGGTCGAAAATTTGCCGCGAGAAACCGACGTCTTCCAGCAGCGGCGGCTTCGGCAGCGCGAGCCAACCAAGGGCAAGAAAGAGCGCTCCACTCGCAGCGAGATGCGCGAGGACGTGCCGCCACGTTTTCGGGTGTTTACAGCGGGGTTCGGGTGTTGCTGGCATCGCCGTTTTCCTCATTTTGTTTCGACGACCGTGATCCTTCCCGGCAACCCGCGTGCGTGCAGGGCGCGGTCATACATCGATTCGGCAAACGGCGGCGGCACCGTGAACTCGCCGCGGTTGACCGGCTTGATCTCGTAGCGAATCTCGCGCACCCGCGGGGTGACCGTGCCGAAGAACACGGCGCGGTCTTCGCGCACCTCGACGAAGTCCATTCCGCCAGCGCCGCCGATGCCTGGCTGGAGCGAGCCGCCGACGATCTCGAAGCCGCCGGGCAGCAGATCGAGAATCGCGGCGTTTGTGATGACCTGCTGGCCGAGACTGCGCACCCTCAGCCGCACGGTAACGCGCTCGCCGAGCCGGATCTGGGTCATAGGTTGACCGCCAGCGCCGAGCAATTCGCGCTGCACTTCCATACCCTCGGCAATCGCTTTGTCCGGCAGCCCGCGGTCGAATCCAGCTTCGACGATTTGATACCATGCGCCCAAGCCCGGCGCGGCTTTCTCCCCGGCCGCGTGGAAGCGCAGTGCCGCCGCCGAGGCGGAAAACGCGGCACGGCGCAGCGAGTCGCTGCCATCTGCCTGCAACAAGGATTCGCTCCCGCCGCGCGCAAGCTCGCCGATGCCGAGCCGGCGCAACTCGCCGCGCGTCATCAGCCGCGAATAGCTCTTCAACGCGAGCGTCGCGTAGGCTGCGGAAAGCGTGTTGAATCCTCCGCTGCCAATCGGTCGGAGCACGGCCTCGAAATCGGCGGCGCTCAGCGACTTCACCCGCGCGGGGAAGTGCTGGGCAAGGAGCGCGACGAACTGCGAATCCGCGCCAAGCCCGGTGTGGAAATCGTAAAACTCCCGCGCGTCGTGCGCACCCAGGCGATAGGCGGCGATGAGGCGCTGGGCGTCGTCTTCTTTTTTCAACAGCGCCAGCGCGCTCGCGAGATACACACCGGTCAGGTCGCGCTGCCAGCGGTCTTTCGCATGATGGTCGAGCCAGTCGCGCAGGTTGAGCAGGTAATTCGTCGTGATGATTCCTTCGCGGGTGAGCACGTAAATCGCGTAGGCCAGCGTGCGCGCTTCGCACAAGCTGCCCGGCTCGACAGCGGAAACCATTTTCTGCAAACGCCCCTTGCCGCGCGCGAACAAATCGTCGGGCACCGCGAAGCCCGCCGCCTTCGCTTCGCTCAGGAAGTAGACGACGTAAACAGTAACGAAGTCGTTGTTGCCACCGCTCTTTTCCGCTGCGGACCAATAGCCGAACGCGCCTTGGTCGTTCTGCCGGCGGCGCAGGACAGCGAAGGTCTTTTCCAACTGCATGCTAACCTCCGCTCGGGTCAGCCCGAAGTCGGCTTCACCGGCCAGCGCGACGCGCGCGAACGCGGCGCTGGTGAGCTGCTCAGTGCAGCCGTTCGGATAGTCTTGGAGGAATTTCTGCAACCCGTGCGCGAGGCCGAGCGGAAGCGCGGAAATCGTGGCGTGGAGCTGCCGAAACTCGTCGTGCAATGCCGTGCGTTCGACGGGCGCATCGAAGCGCTCACCGGTGAAATTGCCGCCGCGCACCTCCGTCATGAACGGTGTCGGCGGACGCACGCTCAACGTCGCCTGCACGCTGCTTGTTTCTTCTCCGCCGGACGCGAGCGCGGCGCGAAAGCCGAGCGTCGCGGAGCCGAGCTTGTCTTTCACCCGCACGCGAAACGTCGCGGTCGCTTCGCGCCCTTCGCTGACCCGCAATTGGCTCGTCGCCGAGCCGAGAATCTCCAGGTGCTCGGACGACTCGGCGGTGAACGAGATCGCGGCGTCCGGGCCGGAGCCGACGACGCCGTTGGCGACGGTGACGCCGACCTCGAACTGGTCGCCCGGCGCCGCGAGCGTCGGCACGCCGGCAGTCAGAACAAACGGCCCGCGCACGAGCGTGTCGCGGCGCGCGGAGCCGACGGCGTCGGGCGAGACTGCGACGGCCATCAGCGCCAGCGTGCCGCTGAAATAATCGGGCACGCGATAGACGACTTCGCGCTCGGTCGTGTCCGCTTCGAGCACGCCCGACCAGAAGACGACCGGCTTCTCCGTTACGCGCCGAAACGGGTTGAGCACACCGGGTTCGTCGTCATCGCCGCCCGGCGCGGAACCGGCGGCGCGCAGGATCGAAAACTCGGGCAGGATGAGATCGAGCAGTTGCGTCGTTTTTACCAGCAACGCCGACTTGCGGAACAAATGCGCCAGCGGGTCGGGCAGCTTGTAATTCGTGACTTGGAGAATGCCCTGATCGACCGCATAGACCACGACTTTCGCGGGTCGGTCCGTCCGGTAGCGGATCGTCAGCGGCTCGCCCGGCTTGGCTTTTGCCGCGGCGTCGAGCGTGATGCCGAGTCGCCGCCGTTCGAGATTCGCGGTGAACGGCGCGACTCCGCAGGAGAGCGGGTTGGCGAAAATTTCCTTGGAGTCTGGCGCGCGGATAAACGCGACGTTTACGTAGCCGGTGCCGTCGAAGTCCGCGGGGATCGTGATGGTCTGCACGCTGCTCGTCGCGCGCGTTTGAAACCAGCGGTGCGCATAGACGCGGTCGCGCTCGATGGTGATCAGCCCGCTGCCAGCATACGGCGCAGCGAGGCTGATTTCGATGGTATCGCCTGCCCGGAAATGGGTCTTGGACAATTTGATTTCCAGCTCCGCATCCTTGTCCAGCGACCGCGACACCGCGCCTTGGCCGACGATGCAAAACGCGAGCTTGCTCAAGCGCGCGCCGGCAGCATCGCGGAGTTCGAGCACGTAGTTGCCGGGCGTCCTCGTCAGCAGCGAAAATTTCAGCCCGTCGGGCGCGATCTTCACGGGCGCGGTGGACACCGATTTCTCGCGCAAGACCGATTCGTATTCGTAGTTTCCGTTCTCCCGTCTGCTCAGCACGGAAACGTAAATTTGTTCGATGATTTCGGCGGTTACGTTCTCCAGCGCGATGCGATTCAGAGCGGGATCGAGCGCGATGAATTCCACCGCGCGGTCGCTGCCGACGGTGATGTAATCGAGCGCGCCGTCCGCCTTCCAGCCGACGATGTGGGGCAGCGACGAGACAAACACCGCGCACTCGTTCTGCACGCTGCGGCCGCCTTCGGCCTCGAAGCCTTCGGCGACGAACGTCAGGCGAAAAGTCGCCTCCGAAAAACGCTCCAGACCGAGCGCAAATTCCGTCGCGCCGTGTTCGTTCGTTTGTTTCTCGCCGAGCTCGATCGTCTCGCCTTCCCACGGCTTTTTCCCTTCGCGCAACCGGTCGTAAAATGTGTAAGCGGCGAACTCCGGGAACCGAAAACCGCGCGGTTGAAGCCGGCCTTGCGCCTTGATGCGATGATTCTCCGCCGGCGTGCCGTAAAGGTTTTGCAACTCGACCGCCGCGCGCATTTCGCTCGAGCTGACCCAGCCGCCGCGCGGCGAATTTTTCGACAGGCGCGTTTCGATTTTCAGCCGATCAGGAAGGAACTCTTTCACCTGCACGCTCGCGGTGCCGAGCAGCGTGCCGCGCTTGCCGTCGGCGCGGGTGAGAAACACGTTGAGCGTCCACGGTCCGGTCGGCGATTCGTAAGCCGTCGCGTAGTCGAATTCGATGAAGCCGCTCGCCGGCAGCGCGTGGCGTTTCACTTGGACAACGAGGCCGCGCGCGTCGAGCACTTCGGTCTCCAGCGGAACGCCTTCGGGCAGCGCGCCCCAGTCGCGGCGCTTGACGATCACGCCGGCGTGCAGCTCATCGCCGGGGCGGTAAACGCCGCGTTCGGTGAAGACGAAGGCATCAAGTTCCGCGCCCGATTTCGCGCGCACGCCGCCGATGTCCCAGCGCGAGAAATCGAGCTGCCGGTCGCGCGGGCGAAACGGCAGAAACGCCACGTCGTCGCCGCGACGCGCGGTGATGGCTACCGGCGCGTGCGAGTCGCGCGGCAGCTCTTTTTCCGTTGCCCCAAGCGAAGGCAAACTCGCGCGGCCGTCGGCATCCGTGGTCGCGGTGGCGAGCGGGACGCCGTTCTTGCCCAAAATCTCGACCGTCGCGCCGGCGACGGGTTTCGCGTCCGCGAGGGATTGCACAAACGCGTCGCGGCTGCCGTCGGCGTTGGTCTTCACGAGCAGACCCAGGTTGGTTACGAGCACGAAACGGCGGTCGCCGACCTCGCCGATTTGCTTGTTCTTCGCCGGATCCCAGGCGCGCGCGGTGAGGAAAAACAGGCCTTCGCGCGCGCCGTCAGCCGGGCGCAGGTGCGCGGTGAAGTCGAACGCAGAGAAGTTCGCGCGCACCGCGTTCTCGAGGTTGATGCGCTGGGTTTCGACGGTCACGCGCGCAAGGTTTTCTTCGTCGAAACAGCGGCTGCGAAACGCGGGATTCTGGAAGTCGCCTTCGGTCTGACTGACGAGGTGATTAATTTGCGCTGCCGGCACGCGCGCGATCTCGTAGCGAATCGCGGAGACGCCGCGCGATTTGATCGAGAGCTTGCGCTCGCCGCCGAGCGCCAGCACGCCGCCCGCGCCCTGGATTTCGACCTCCTTTTCCGGCTGTGGCACCGGCGCGACGGCGCAGTAATCGTCGCGCAACGCAAAGCCGCCGAGCGCGCGCACGCCGCCGGCGATTTTTACCCACACGTGTCCCGGCGATTCCACGCGAAACCGGAACGTGTGTTCCGTGGAATGCTCGCGCGCCGCCGGCACCAGCGCCGGCGTCAGCGGCAGCGCGAGCGCCAGCGCGTCGGCATCGACTTCGCCGAGGCTCCAGTCGTCGTAGCGGTCATCGCCGGCGGCGGTGTGCGTGTCGCCATTGGCTGGCCCAACGTTGTTGTCTCCGCCCTCGCTTTCGTCCTCGGCGTTTTCGTTCTCGTCTTCATCACGATCACGACGGCCGTGGCGACGCGAAGCCGCTTCTTCCTCTTCGTCGTCGTCCGATTCCGCATTGGCCTGCTGCGCATTGGCGTCGTGCCGTCGCGGATTGATTTTCGGCAAATGAAGAAGCTGCAGCCCGCGGCCGATGTCCTCCGATTTCGCCGCCGCCGTGGTGCGCACGATGAGGAACTGCTCCGGCTCGCCCTCTTTGTTGCGCACGACGCGCGTGACGACCTCCGCGATGCGGAAAAAACTGTAAAGATCGGGCACGCGCACCTTGCGCTCGCTGCCTTCGCGCAACGCCGCGCCGCCGAGCGTCGTGCGCAGTCCGGGCGCGAGCGTGATTTTCAAGAAGTCCTCGCGCTCCGGCAGCGTCAGCGCGGCGGTGCGGAGGTAAAATCGGCGTGCGTGCAAGCCGGGCGTCAGCGTGAACGGGCGCGCCGCGTTTTCTGCCGATCGGAAAACAGCGGAGTCACCGAGAAGTTTCAGGGCGAGATGTTCCTCCAAATCGCGCAGCTCGACCGGGTGCGAAAATTCCAGCGTTGCGGTGACCTGCTTAATCGCCGGGTCCTGCGGGTCCTGATAGAATTCGGCCTGCGTGAACCCGCCCGTGAACGGCGGCGTGCGCGTGGCGAAATCGTAGCGCTCCAGCCGAACGTGTGGCGCGAGCGCGCTGCCGACCGTTGTTCCGCCGAGCAACACGACTCGCAACGCAAGGTCCGCCGGCCATTCGTCCCGCGGCGTGAAGCGCAGCCGGCAATCCGACGCCCATTCCCATACGCCCGGCAGCGCCGGCTCCAGCCGCACGCCCTGCTCTTCCACGCGGTTCAGCGGGAGTTTTTTCCCGACGAGATCAAGCCGCGCCGCGGACTCGGAAAAGCGCAGCTCGAGATAATCCGGCCGCAGGGTTTCCTGCAACCGCATCACGCTGGGCGCTTCGACTCGCACCGCAACGAACCGCGGCTTCGGCCGCCCTTGCCACCACCGCCAAGTCCACCAGCCGCCGCCGGCTGCGCAGCCGAGCAACAGGCCGAGAATCACGAGCGCCCGCCAGTGCCGGGAAGCTCGCCTCCCCAACTCACGCGCCCAGCCAAGCGGGCGCCAGACGAGTTCGCCAAAGACGAGCGACGCGGCCTGATGGAAGCGGCTCGCCACGCCGCGCACAAAAGTGTTCATGCGCGGAATACGCGGGAATCCCGCGCGTTCTTTCAGCGAAAATGAAAATTTTTTGCAGCGAGCCTCCGCCGATATTTATCGCGGAACCGCCACGGGCAAACCGACGAGGAGAACCTAAAGCGGTTTTCCTTTGTGCGTAGCGCCTCCGGTTGTAGCGGCGGTCTATGACCGCCTTTGGCTCTTGGCACACGAAGGGAGTCGTAGCGTGTCGCGACCGCAGAGGGCGGTCATAGACCGCCGCTACAACCAAAGGAAAACCGCATCAAGTCGTTCTTGTCCCCAGCATGGACAATATGCCTGGCTGATGGCGATGCCCTCCCTCACCGGCCGCGCGGCCGCCGTGTGGCCGGAGAATTCTGCGGAGCGGCCTCTGGCGCCGCAGCAACTGGCCCCGTGAAGGTCGTCAAGGCCTGGCCAACGTCGTCGCCGATTTCGCGCAAGCTGCGGTTGAGCAACTCCACGTAGTCGCCCCCGAACATCCCCACGCCTGAGCGGCGCTCCTGCGTGAAGCGGCACAGCACTCGCTGGGTTCGTCCATCCGCGACTTCTCCGCTGACCTTGACCTCCGCCGCGCCCGCCCCAAACCCGACAAAGTAGCGAGCCGCGCGCGAACCTGGATTTACCTTGAGCAGACGCGCCCGCAACACGAGCGCCCCGGCGCCAGCGGCGCCAGTCGGCGTGTTGCCCTGTTCGAGGCCCAGGCTGACGCGCTCTTTATCGAAGCGGCTTTGCAGACCTTGAATGAAGGGGCCGGTGATCCCGGCGAGCACCGCCTTGACGGGAGCGACCGTTTCGTCGGTGGGCATTTCAACGCCTTGGGCGTTGATGGGCACGATGACGATGCGTCGGTAATCTGCCAGCCGAAAAGGCTGGATCACCTCCAGCTCGTCCACGTGCCGATTCTTGTAACGACCGGGCCGCGCCGCCTCGCGTTCCTGGGCGCGAACAGACGCGGGCAATATCGACAAAGCGGCGACGGCCGCCAAGACCAAGCCGCAAAATGCACGCCGACGCGACACGCGAGAGAAGGAGGGAGTCATCGCCCCAGACTGGGGAGATTTGGCCTCGGGTCAACCCTTTCGTAAGTCACACGAGGCGGGTGTCGCCCATGCTCGCTCTTCGAACGGGTCGGTTCAGGGCAAGATGCCCCCGATGCGCGGGACAGGGGTGACGTGAATGATGCCGGCTCGGCGCTGATTTTCCAAGTCAGCCATCTGCTCGAGCGAGACCAGCGAATCCGCCGCGAGCACAAGACCTAAATCGCCTCGGTAATGCGCCAGCGTGACCTGCCGGCACAATGGCTCGAACGCTGCGAACAGCTCGTGCGCCGGACGCTCGCTGAAGTCCTCGGAGCCTGGTTCCATCAAGGCTTGAGCCTGGCGCACGCGGTCGGCTGCACTCGGGTGCGTATCGAGCGCGCGCGTCCTGGTCAGGGCGATCTCGTCCTCCAGACGGGTCCGCGCGTCGGCTGGCAACTGCGCGGCACTATGCTCGACCAACGCGGGCAAGTTATCGGGCAGCCGGGAATGCTCGCGCCAGGTTTCCGCCATCGTTTCGTGGATACCGGCGAGCACGGCGTTCAGGCCGACGAGCTTGAACATGGTGGACCGAAAGGCTGCGCTGCCGGCAACGCGGATCTCACCCAGATCCGCATCATAATTCCATCTGCCGCAGCAACACTGCGCCGACCAAATGGCCGCCCATCATCAGCCGCCAGAGCAGCCCGCGCGCGATCGCCACGCTCGCGCGCACGGCGTTGAGCATCATCACCAGCCAGAGGTTCTCCGTGCTCTCGGCCGCCCAAGTGATGCGATAATCCCAGGCGTCGCGTTCGTAAATCACGCGCGCAAACCAGAGGTTGATGCCGCGGATCAAATAGCTCAACCGCATCCCTGTGCCCTGGCGAAAGTGGCTGAATTCGTGGGCAACGACGCCGGCCAGTTCACGTTGCGTCAGGCATGCCACCAGCGGCATTCCAAGAGTCAGGATCAGGGCATTGCCGAAAAATCCCTGACCCCCGCCTTCGAAACGAGCGGAGGCATTCAAAGCACCATCCAACACGACGCGCCGTGGCGCCGGTGCGCCCATGCGGCGGCAGATTTCCTGCACCAAAGCGTAAACGCGCGGCTCTGCCTGCGGGTCGAGCGCGAGCGGTTCCATCCGCGCCGGCCGGCGGGCAAAGAGCGGCTTGACGAAGGAAAATGTGACCGCGCTGCCCGCCAGCAGCGGGGTGATGGTGCAAAGGAGTTGCGCCATGAATCCCGCGTGGGAGCTGCCGGTGGGCCACCGCCAGATCGCGGGCACGCCATGGGTGGCGAAATAATAGATGCCGCAGACGGTGAGGGCCGTCAGCGCGAGGTAAACGCACGGCAGAATCGCCATGGTTAGCGCGACCGCAAAGAGGGAAATCTGATAGAGCGCGCTCGGCCGGCCGTGGACACCAGCCGGGCGCGGGGAAGGGGCGCTCATGCGTGGCTGAGAAACAAGTTTATCGCTACGCTGTCAACTTTTCGGCGGCGGCTCCAACTCAAAATCCCAGCCTCCCTTTTACGTCCTCGGACTGATACCCTTCTAGGGTAAACATTTCGGCGAGCGGGAATTCTTCCTCGTCTTCGTGGGCGCGAATTGGAAAAGCGGCGGTGCGTTCTCCGCTTCACGAGCCGAAGAGCGCGCCGCTCCGGTTGTCTTTCCTGCCTGTTTTGGGTCGATCTGTTGGATGCGTCTGGCCGGCTGCGGTCCAGTCCGGGAATACGCCGGCGTCGCCGCAGGTTTCGTTCGCTGAAAAAACTCTGCGCCGACGATTGCCTCACGAGCCACAGCGGCTGAAACCGTCCCGCCCACTCTCGGGCAAGCGCCCGGCGTGACGAGATGGTTTCAGCCGCTGCGACCGCGTGGAGAAATCCGAGATGCGCGCGCATTTCCCGACGCGCTGCTTTCTCCGGTTCGCGCAGCCGTTCGTTCGTCCCGTGCCAGCGTCGGCCTTGCGAGCGACCTTTCAGGCGTCCGAAGATGGGACGGCCGTGGTGGTGATCCATCCAGCGTTCGATCTCGGCGATGCGCTCGATGATTTCCGGCTCGATTTCTGAGACATGGGTGAGCCAGCGTTTCTCCACTCGCAGGACAAACAAACGCGGGTAGCGAAACCGATATGCCAGCACATGGCCGCGCCGGCGTTGCCACAACCCCGGGCGCACCCAGCGGTAACGGCGGCGCAGGTCTTCGTCGCGTTGGTTGACCAGCGCTTCCGGCACGAGTTCCAAGCTGAAGTATTCGTGCCAGACGTCCGGGTAATTGTGCCGCGGCCACTCGCCGAGGCCAATGGCGCGCAATTCCTGGTCCGTGAAGAAGTGTTGCCCGCCAGCGCGCACTGCCCGCCGCGGCGGCTGGAAATCGCGCCGCCAAAAGTAACGGACGACGTTGATCGCTTCGAGGATCGCCGCCAGGATCGGCGCATCCGGCCGCGCGTGGGTGTCTGCGGAGAGAACGAAGTGCCGTTTCCAGCCGCGCTGGATCGGCTCGGCGAGTTCATGGACGGGCGGATGCCAGCGCCTTTGCTGCAAGGTTTTCAGTTCGCGGTGCAGCGCCCGCAAACGTTTTTCTGCGATGGCTTTTGGATTTTGCATAGTTTGGGTTTGAATCGTTTGATGTTGAATAAATTTCTTGCTGGCGCCAGCTCCTGCTGATCGCCAGGGTGCGCCGTGAAGGAATTGCACCCTCACTCCGGGTTCCGAAGACCCGTGTGCTGTCTGTTGCACCAACGGCGCCTGCGCTCTGGTCGGACTGCGTGCGAGCGAGTAAGAACTGAAAGTGAAAATTTCACGCCGGCCGGAAGCCTTGCCCGCAAGCTGAACTTCCGGCCGGCGTTCCGAGGGTTTGTCGCTTTCTCTCACCTGGCGATCCGCTCGCGCGGATCGCCGGCCGCCGAGGACGCTCTTATCAGGGAGCTTTTCGGGAGTGCGAGCGAGTCGAACGACAAAACGAACAAAGAACATTCACACCCTCGGGTGTTTTCCGCTCCTCCATTGCCAGCAGGGAGGAACGGTAACTTCAACCGGCCACAGGAGTTTTCGCGGTGGTCGTTTTGGGCGGTGCTCCAGGCGTCCGCCTTGCCCTTGGGTGTTGTGGAAAATTTTCGGCTTCTGCACGCAAACCACGCCGACAAATAAAAAGCCCTGCGCACCGGTGGCTGACGCCGGCGGGCAGGGCTTATGAGGAAAATCGCTGGTGTGTCTTTGAGACCTCGGATCAGTCTGCGATTTCTCTCGCCCCGCCAGCATCATCACTGGCCTGCCGCCGGAAGGAACCCTGCCCGGGATATTGTTCGCTCCGTTCGTTCCAGCGCGCGGCACAGATCGTCGGCACGCGACGGGCGTGCTCCACCCGCACTTGAGGTGCAGCGGCGGACGCGCTCGTGGGGTGCGTCGGTGATGTGCGGAGCGATTTCATTGGAAGGGGCGTGGATCGTAGAAACTCGGAATCCGATGGCAAGAAAAATATTTCCGCGGCGGTTGGAAGGCGACCAGCCGCACACGCGACAAGCCTGGATTTTTGAGCGGCTTGCGCTGGCGTCGCGCGAAGCGAAAATTTTTCGCACAGACACACGAGCGGGTGAGGGGAATCGAACCCCCGTATGCAGCTTGGGAAGCTGCCGTTCTACCATTGAACTACACCCGCAGAGAAGGCAGCGCCGACCTCGTTGGATCAGGCGCGCGGTGCGCAGTTTAGCGTGAGCGTTTCAACGGGACAACTGGAAACTCCCGACGCGAAATTTCGTTCCCGGCCGGGTTGACGCGGCCTGTGCGCTCTACGCCGGCCGGCTTAGCGCAGCGTCCCCGCAGCCGCCTTTTCGTCAAAGGCGTGCGCGCTTTCCATCAGCAGCGTCGAGAGCGGGGTGAAGACGTTGCGCGCCGGCATCTGACCCAGATGCGACACCCGCAGTTGCGGCTCGCGCCAGGCGAGCATTTCGGTCACGGCCGGCTCACCCTGCCAGCGCTCGCTGCCGGTCGCCGCGCTCGCGTGGACGAGCTGGCCGCGGACAAAATCGAGCTGGCCGTGGAGTTGCCCGGCCCCGCCGGCGCGCACTTGCACGAGGCTCGATTTTTTGTCGAGTTCCACCATCTGCAAAAAGCTCGGCAGGCTGAAGCCCTGGATGCTGCTCTCCTCACCGGAAACCAACAGGCGCTCGATCGCTTCGAGCAGCGTTTTCAACTCGATCGGCTTCTCGAAAAACAGCCGCGCGCCGAGGTTTTGCACGAATTGATCGACCTCGGGAAAGCCGTAGCCGGTCATCGCGATGACGGGCAGCCGCGGATGGTGCCGGCTGAGGTGATCGAGCAGCTTGAAGCCATCGATCTGCGGCATGCAAAGGTCCGTCACCACGAGGTCGAATTTCCGGCGGCTGAGCAGTTCGATGGCCCGCGCGCCCGACTCTGCCGCGACGACTTCGCAGGGCGTGTTGCCCGGCAGTTGCCGCATCGCGTCCGCGAGCGTCTCTCGCAGCAGCGTTTCGTCGTCGGCCAGGAGCACTGTTTTCATCGGGCAAGGCAAGGCCGGCGCGCTTCTGGAGCGCGGCGGGCAGGTCCTGTTTAAGCAGGTGGTATGCCGATGGCCCCTGCCCTCGCCTGTCCCGGGGTTGTCACAGCGGCTCGTTCAGGTCGTGGCAAGCGGCACGCCGCAATAGACTTTCACCGCCGAGCCTTCGGCGAGAAACACGGAACTGGGCACGCCGGAGCGCAACGTCCGCGCGAGGTCGGGGCCGTAGAGGGTTTCGGCGCCCGGCAGTTCGGCTTGAAAATCTCGCACCGCGCGCACCCGCCAGCGCGGGTGTTCGACGGCGTATTCCAACGTGCGCCGCCCGCGGGCCGCGCGGTCGCTGTAGCCCCAGTAATGTTCGCTGATGAATTCCTCTTCCGAACCGGGCGCGCTCTCCTGCCAGGGTAAGCCGGGAGTGAGATTGCCGCGCACGCGATTCCAATCGCCGCGGATCCGCCAGGCGAATTCGACGGTGTCGTCACCGATCTGGGAGCGCATCGGCGCAGCGATGTAACGCTCGCGATAGCGCAGGCGCGCGACCGCCGCGATGGCCAGCCGCGGCACGATTTCTTTGATGAACACGACGCCGCGCCGCATCTCGCCCGAAACCGGGTCGAGCCGGCGCACGTAGAAGCGCAGGTTCACCTCGTCGAAATCCCGGTGCCACGGCACCGCGATGCGACCGCCGAGCAGCCGGGTCTGCAAAAACCGGAACCCGACGAGACTGACAAACGTGCGGCCCGCGTGAAAATCGAGCTCCGTGCCGGCAGGCAGAAACTCCGCGAGCAGCGCCGGCTCGACGACGAAATTCGCCATCAGCAAGTGCCGCCACTCGGCGGTGAGGAAAAGGGGAGGCGGCATGACGGGTTGCGGGTTGCGGGTTGCGGGTTGCGGGTTGCGGGCTTCCTTCTCCTTCCTTTGTCATCCTGAGC
>CAXTRS010000074.1:0-1188 GCA_964246635.1 uncultured Chthoniobacterales bacterium
GCACGGCGGCGAGCGCTTCTCCGCCCCGGTGCTGATCAACGACGCGGTGGTGGCCGCGATCCGCGACCTCTCCGTGCTCGCCCCGCTGCACAACCCGGCCAACGCGGACGGGATCGAGCTCGCGCGGCGCGCGTTCCCGGCCGGAGTCAGCGGCCGTGTTCGGCTCGCGGCGAGCGTGCGCGAAGCCTGCCGGCACTTGGCGAGCCGCGGCGGTGGCGCGACCCGCTGGCTGACGCGCCACGAGCGCGGCCCGTGCAGTGTCGATGCAGTGTTTCGCGCGTTCGACCGCGCCGTGGCCCGGCGTTTGCAAACCACAGACCTTGGAACTGGCATTCGCGCGGTCTATGCCTACGAGGATGGCGCGGCGGAAATCTTCCGCGTCGCCGGCGAGCGCGGTCTACGGCGGCTTTACGATTTGCCCATTGGCTATTGGCGCGCAGGCCACGCGATTTTTGCCGAGGAAGCGGAGCGCGAGCCGGCGTGGGCGCCGACGCTCACGGGCCGGGCGGACAGCGCCGCGAAGCTCGCGCGCAAAGACGAAGAGCTGGCAGGAGCAGACGCAGTCTTCGTGGCGAGCAGCTTCACGCGCGAGACGCTCAAGGCAGCGCCGGGGCTGCGCGCGCCGGTGCACGTCATTCCTTACGGCGCACCCGAACCTGTCTCGGAGCAGGAACTCGCCAGACATCGCGAAACCGGGAACGCGACCGGCGGCCAGCAGCCGTTGCGCGTGCTCTTCGCCGGTTCGCTCGGTCAGCGCAAAGGATTGTCGTATTTGCTGGATGCCGTGACACAACTGGGTCCGCGCGCCGTCGAGCTGACGCTCCTCGGCCAGAAGACCGCGGAGGACTGCGCGCCGCTCGAAGCGGCCGTGCGCGTGCACCGCTGGATTCCCAGCCTGCCGCACGCCGCCGTGCTCGACGAAATGGCGCGCCAGGACGTGCTCGTGTTCCCGTCGCTCTTCGAGGGCTTCGGGCTCGTGCTGCTCGAAGCCATGTCGCGCGGTCTGCCGGTGATCGCCACCGCGCACACCGCGGCGCCCGACCTCCTGAGCGCCGACGGCACGGAGGGTTTTCTCGTGCCGGTGCGCTCGGCCGACGCGATTGCGGAAAAATTGGAAACCTTGCACCGTGACCGCGCGCGCCTGGCCGGGATGCGTGTCTTCGACCCGCTCGGCGCCCCGGTGGGCCG
>CAXTRS010000074.1:1198-13663 GCA_964246635.1 uncultured Chthoniobacterales bacterium
ACGCGTCCCCCGGCCCGCCGGGCGCGTGGCGGGTCCGCCCCCGGCCCCGCGGCGGCGCCCCGCGACCCTGCGCTGGGCAGACTATCGCCGCGAACTCCGCGCTCACGTGATCACAACCATCGGTGTGGGCGCAAGTGCTGCTTCGTAGGTCTGGACACATCTCGAAAAAATTTTCCGCGACGCCCGCGACGACCTTCCCTTACACTTTCCATGCCTCTCCTCATGCCGAGCCCTCCCAAGTCGCCGCCGCTCGCGGACCGCGCCATCTCCGGCGGCCGGCCGAAGCCAGCGGCCTCCGTTGCCGCGGCCGCCACGCTGTCGCCGCCGCCTTCCGCCGACCCGCGTTTGCGGGCGATGCGGGGACTCGTGTGGCTCTATTTCGGGCTCTGGATCATCGAGGGCGCGTTGCGGAAATGGATCGTGCCGGGCGCGGCGAATCCGCTGCTCATCGTCCGCGATCCCGTGCTGTTGCTGCTCTATCTCCTGGCCTTTCAGCGCAACCTGTTTCCCCTCAAACATCCGCTCGTGGTTGCCGCCGTCGTCATCGGCGTGCTCTCGGCGCTCTCCTCCCTGGTCGCCACGCAGGCGCCCTGGTATGTCATCATTTACGGCTTCCGGGCGAACGTGCTGCACCTGCCGATGATCTTCCTGTTGCCCTCACTCTTCGACGAGAGTGACGTGCGCAAGATCGGCCGCTGGGTGTTGCTCCTGGCGCTGCCGATGGCCGTGCTTGTCATCGCGCAATTTCGCAGCCCGCCTGCGGGGATCTTGAACGTCGCCGCCGGCGGCGAAGGTCGCCAGCTCGAGAGCGCGCTCGATCACGCGCGGCCGTCGGGCACGTTTTCATTCACGAACGGCTTGTGCGATTTCACCGCGTTGACGGCCGCGTTTTTCTTTTATCAAGTCCTCTCCAAAGGCGCGTTTCCGCGCTGGCTGTGGCTGTGCGCGGGCGGCGCGCTGACGGTGCTCGTCACGCTTTCCGGCAGCCGCACCACGGTCGGTGTGGTCGGCACCGTGCTCGGCGGCGTTGCGGTCGCGTGCTTTCTGCGACCGGTGTATTGGCGGGCGTCGTTCAAGCTGTTCGCGCTCGGCGCGCTCGTGATCCTGCTCCTCGGTTCCTTTGCGGTGTTTCGCGAGGGGCTCGACGTGTTTTCGTTTCGCTTCGGCGACGAGGACAATGTGAAGAAAGGTTTCTTCGGCCGCTATTTCGGCAGCCTGTTCGTGTCGCCCATCGTGTGGGACGCCGTGCCGATGGCGGGCAGCGGGCTCGGCATGGGCACGAATGTCGCTTCGACGCTGATCCTCGGCCGGCGTTACTTCATGGCGGCAGAGGGCGAGTTCGACCGCGCGGTGCTCGAATGCGGTCCCCTCTTTGGGTTGGCCTACATCGGCTTCCGCTGGGCGCTGACGATCTTTGTCGGCTTGCAGGGCTACCGCGCGCTCAAGCGCACCGGCCAGGCGCTGCCGTTTCTCATTTTTTGCGGCTGCGCGAGCACGCTGCTCATCGGCCAGTTCGCGCAACCGACCGAGCTAGGCTACGCCGTGCTCGCGGCTGGTTTCAGCTTGGCGTCGACGCGACGCTCGTCGGTGCTGCTCAGCGACGAGGCGCAGACGCTCGCCGCCACGCTGCCCGAACCGCTGAACGGGGTAAATGTCCAAACCGCCGCGAAACGGCGGGAGATCGAAAGCATCGCGTCCGCGGCAGGGCCGTTGTCCGCACCGCCGCGGCGTCCGTCAGCGTCCCCGCCCGTAGCGCCCGCACCGCCGCCGGCACGTCGTGGTCGTTCGGCCTACGCAGAACGGTTGCACCGCAAAGATTCTGATTGAGCACGGCACGGTGTGCTGCTCGATCCTTCGACGCATTTTCGCAGCGGCTCCGCTGCAACCCGTCGACTGTTGGGTGATCCCAAAAAGCGCCTGCCGTCCGCACTGCTAATGTCGCATCCCGCATTCCGCGTGTTGTTGCTCGTCAACTATGCGCCCGATGAGCAGCAGAGCATGCTGCGCTTCGGCGAAATGTTGCGCGACGAAATGCGCGCGCGTGGACTTGAAGTGGAAACCCTCGCACCGCCGGTAGTGCTCGCGCG
This sequence comes from uncultured Chthoniobacterales bacterium, assembly GCA_964246635.1. Classification (GTDB taxonomy): domain Bacteria; phylum Verrucomicrobiota; class Verrucomicrobiia; order Chthoniobacterales; family SZAS-18; genus JAFAXH01. Next base: position 3,286 of record CAXTRS010000074.1, read on the forward strand.
CAACGTCCGTTCGACGTTCCGTGGGATGGGGAAGTGGCTGGGTTACGTGGACAAATATATCCTTTTTCCGCGGGAATTGCGCCGGCGGGTTCAGGCGTTGTTGCGGGAAAGCAATGCATCGCTGGCGCCATTGATCGTTCACATCGGCGACCACTCCAATGCGGTCTATGTTCCTGCGGTGAAGTCTGCGTTCCATGGTGTCCGTGGCAGCGTGGCAGCGGTCGTCGTTACCTGTCACGATCTCGGGGCGGTGCGGGGGGCGTTCGGCGAAGCCGCGCAGACGTTCTGCCCGGCCTCGCGCACCGGGCGCGTGCTGCAAGGCTGGATTCGCCGTTCGCTCGGCCGCGCGGACCTCGTGGCTTGCGTTTCCGCGGCGACCGAGGCCGACGTGCGACGGCTGGTGCGCGCGCCGGGCGGGAAAGCGCCGCCGCCGACGCAGGTGGTGCGCACCGGCCAGAACTATCCGTTTCGCCCTTTGCCAGAGGCGGAGGCGGACGCGCGGCTGGTGCTCTACCGCCAGGCGTGTGGCTTTGATTCGACGCAGCCGTTTTTGCTCAACGTCGGCTCGAGCCTGCCGCGCAAAAATCGCGACGGCGTGCTGCGAATTTTTGTGCGGATGCTAACCCAGGGTTGGCGCGGCCAGCTCGTCTTCGCCGGCGAGGGGCTGCCGCCGGACCTGGCGGAACTCGCGCGCTCCGTGACGGCGTCGGGCGTGGGCCGCGTGGTCCAGCTTTTCAAGCCGCCGGGCGACGCGCTCCAGGCGCTCTACAGCCGCGCGCTTACGCTGGTGTTTCCTTCGCGGTTCGAAGGTTTCGGCTGGCCGCTCATCGAGGCCCAGGCGTGTGGCTGCCCGGTCGCCTGCGGGGACACGCCGGCGCTCGCGGAAGTCGCCGGCGACAGCGCCTTCATCGCACCGCCGGAGGACGCCGATGCCTTCGCCGCGCACCTCTTGAAACTCGCGCACGATCCCGCCGAACGCGCGGAGTGGATCGAGCGCGGCCGGCGCAATCTCGAGCGTTTTCAAACCGACCGCATGACCGAGGAATATCTCCTCGCTTACCGCGACGCGCTCGCCGCCGCGAAAGCCGGATCGTCATGAAAAAGCTGTTCGCCATTTTGACTACGCTGCTCCCGTGGCCGCTGCGCCGCTGGCTGCTAGTCCAGCTTTGGGGCTACGACTTGCACCCCACCAGCCGGATCGGTCTTTCGCTCGTGCTCGTGGACAAGCTCGTGCTCCGAGCCAGCGCGCGCATCGGTCATGGCAACGTCATCAAAGGTGCCGCCCTGGTGCAGCTCGACGAACACAGCTCCATCGGCAACGGCAACTGGATCACCGGCTTTCCGCGCGGCACCGCTTCGCGCCACTTCGCGCACCAGCCCGAGCGCCAGCCGGAGTTGCGCCTCGGCGCGCACGCCGCGATCACGAATCGCCATTTGATCGACTGCACGCACCGCGTCGAGATCGGCGCGTTTACCACGTTCGCCGGCTTCCGCTCGCAGATCCTCACGCACTCCATCGACCTGCGCCTCGCCCGCCAGCACAGCGAGCCGATCACGGTCGGCGCGTATTGCTTTCTCGGCACCGATTGCGTGTTGCTTGGCGGCGCCGTGCTGCCGGATCGCTCCGTGCTCGGCGCCAAGTCGCTGTTGAACAAAGCCTACACCGAACCGGGCCAGCTTTACGCCGGCGTCCCCGCGCGCTCCGTAGCGCCACTGCCGCCCGACGCCGCGTATTTTTCCCGCACGGAAGGGTTCATTTTTTGATGCGACTGCTGCACCTCATCTCGACGCTCGATCCCAGCCACGGCGGCACCTCGGAGGCGGTGGTGCAACTGGCGTCGGCGCTCGAGCGGGCCGGCTGTCATAACGAAGTCGCCACGCTCGATGCGCCCGGCGAGCCGTGGCTGGACGACTTGCCCTTTCCAGTCCACCCGCTCGGGCCAAACCGCGGCGGCTACCAATTTGCGCCGCGCGCGCCGGGTTGGCTCCGCGCGCGCGATACGAGCGGCGCGGACGATTGCCTCATCGTTCATGGCCTCTGGCAGCACCACGGCTACGCTGCCTGGCGTGCCTGGCGACGCAGCCCGCGCTTCGTGTTTCCCCACGGCATGCTCGACCCGTGGTTCAAGCGCACTTATCCGCTCAAGCATCTCAAAAAATGGCTCTATTGGCCGTGGGCGGAATACCGGATTCTGCGGTCCGCGCGGGCGGTGTTTTTCACTTGTGAAGAAGAGCGGCGGCTGGCGCGAAAAAGCTTCTGGCTGTATCGCTGCCGCGAGGCCGTGGCCAATCTTGGCATCGACGATCCGCCGGCCGACGCGGACGCGCCGTGCGCCGCGTTTTTTGCGCGCTTTCCCGAGCTGCGCGGCCGGCGCATCATTCTGTTTCTCGGCCGGCTCGTGGTGAAGAAGGGGCCGGACTTGCTGCTCCATGCGTTCGCCCGCCTGCCGCGGCGTCCCGAAAATTTGGTCCTCGTGATGGCTGGCCCGGGCAGCGACAGCCCGTTCATCTTCGACCTGCGCCGCGGCGAGTTGCTCGGGCACGACGTGCATTGGCCCGGCATGCTTTCCGGCGCGGTGAAATGGGGCGCGCTGCGGGCGGCCGAGGCGTTCATCCTGCCGTCGCATCAGGAAAATTTTGGCCTCGCGGTGGCCGAAGCGCTGGCCTGTGGCACGCCCGCGCTGATCTCGGACAAAGTGAACATCTGGCGCGAAATCCGCGAAGATGGCGCGGGGCTGGTTTCCAGTGACGATTTCGACGGCACGCTCGCCCTGCTCTCGCGCTGGCTGCGGCTTGGCGACGACGAACGCGGCGCCATGTCGGCGCGCGCACGCGCGTGCTTCGAGAAACGTTTTCAGATCGACCGGGCCGCTGCCGGGCTGGTCGCGCAACTGCGCGAGTTTGGCGTGCGCGAACGCAGCGAGTCCGAGCGCCCGACTCTGAGCGCGTAAGCATTTTCTTCCTTCTCGAAATTTCCAGCTACAGAAAATGCCCGCGCCGCTGCACACCTTCTCCCATCAGCAAAGCGCCACCGATTCGCCGTGGACCACCCGCGAGCGGATCGGCCTGCTGCTCTGGCACTTCGCCTGGCCGCTGCTCTGCGCGTGGACGCCGAAGCCGCTGAATGCCTGGCGTCTGCTCGTGCTGCGGCTCTTCGGCGCGCGGCTGCACGGGCGACCGCAAGTGCACCAGCGTGCGCGCATCCAGATTCCCTGGAAACTCACGCTGCACGATGGCGCGACGCTCGGTGATCGCGCCAACGCCTACAGCCTCGGCGAAATCGAGATCGGCCCGCGCGCCACGGTCGCGCAGGAAGCCTATCTCTGCGCCGGCACGCACGATCTCGACGACCCGCGCCTTCCGCTGCAAACGGCCCCGATTCGGGTCGGTGAAGAAGCGTTCATTTTCGCGCGCGTTTTTGTGATGCCGGGAGTCACGATCGGCGCGCGCGCCATCGTCGGCGCGGGCAGCGTGGTGACGCGTGATGTGCCCGCCGACACGGTCGTCGCCGGCAACCCCTGCCGCGTGTTGCGAGCACGAAATCCGCGAGTTGCTGCTGATGCATGATGCGCTGACCACGGTCGTGTTGACGAAAAACGAGGCGCGCGATCTGCCGCGCTGCCTCGCGGCGCTCGCGGGCTGGTGCCAGCTCGCCGTGGTCGATTCCGGCAGCGACGACGCCACGCGCGAGATCGCCCGCGCGGCCGGCGCGCGCGTTTACCTGCACCCGTTCCTTTCGTTCGGCCAGCAGCGCAACTGGGCGCTCGACTATTGCGAGCTCGACACGTCGTGGGTGCTTTTTCTCGACGCCGACGAAGTCGCCACGCCGGCGTTTCGCGCGGCGGTCGAGCGCGAAACCGCCGCGGCGCCTGATACCGTGGCGGGTTTTCTCTGTTGCTGGAAAACACTGGCTCCCGATGGCCACTGGCTACGTCGTTGCGATTCGTTTCCGAAGTGGCAGTTCCGCCTGCTGCGCCGCGGCCGGGCGCGTTTTATCGACAGCGGCCACGGGCAGAAAGAGGGCGATGTGCAAGGTGAGCTGCGGCACTTGCGCGAGCCTTACGAACATCATGCCTTCAGCAAAGGCTGGAGCCACTGGCTGGAAAAACACAACGGCTACGCCACGCTCGAAGCCGCGGAGCGCCGGCGCGCCCGCACGGAGCCGCCGCACTGGCGCGACCTCTTCTCGCGCAACGGCTCCCAGCGCAACCGCGCGCTCAAGCCGCTCCTCAGCCGCCTCCCCGGCTGGCCACTGGCGCGTTTCCTGCACATGTATTTGCTCAAAGGCGGCTTTCTCGAAGGGCGCGCCGGCCTCGATCATTGCGTGAACATGGCGTATTACGAATTTCTCATCGGGTTGAAAATGCGTGAAACGCAGCCCACGCTGGCGGACCCTCCGTCACGCGCTGGCGCCGCTGGCTCCGCCGCCACCGCTGACCCGGCGCCCCGAAAATCATGACCGCGTTTACTGCCCAACTTCGCGGAAGCCCCAGACTGTATCGGTTCCTCGATCGTCTGCGCTGGCAGTTCGGCCATGAGTCGCCAGCTCGGCTGACGGTCGGTGGCAAGACGGTCACGCTGGCGTGCAACCGCTACAGCCACATCGAACGCGAGGTGAAGAGCGGCCACTTCGAGCGCACTCGCCTGGAGTGGGTCGCGGAGCGCTTGCCGCGGTTCGATCTCTTCGTGGATTTGGGCGCGAACGTCGGCCTGTATTCGCTCGTCGCCGCGCGCCATGGACTGCGCGCTCTCGCGTTCGAGCCGGAGGAACGCAACTTCGCACGCCTGAACGAAAACGTCGCGCGCAACGGTCTCGCCGATCGCGTGCGCACCGAAGCGGTGGCCGTCGGACGGGAATCCGGCGAGGCGATTTTGCACCGCTCGCTCACCGACAATCGCGGCACCGTCACGCTCGGCTCCACGGGCGAGGCCGGGTGCGACGAAGTGCCCACACGCATCGCCACGCTCGACTCCTACGGGCTCGGCGCGACGGACGGCCGAGTCATGTTCAAGTGCGACATCGAAGGCGCGGAGCTCGACATGCTCGCGGGCGCGGAGCAGACCCTCGCGCGGCTTACCGATGCGCTCTGGCTCATCGAAGTCCATCGCTGCTACGGCGTCGAGCCGGCGGCGGTCGAGGCGGTGCTTCGTGCCGCCGGATACGAACGCTATCGTTGGGCCGACGAAGAGGGGACTGCGTGGAGCGACGACGCGCCACCGCCTACGGGCAACGTCTTGCTCGTCGCCGCACGCGGCGAGTGCGCCGCGTTGGTTTGAGTGAATGCCGCGGCTCGCGGCTGCGCCGCTCCCAGCCGACCCTCTTTGCCCGTGTCGCACTGCGCCTTGAAAATCCTCGTCTGGGGCATCAACTACGCGCCGGAGCTGACGGGCATCGCGCCTTACAACGTCGCGCTCTGCGAATTTCTGCGTGCGCGCGGGCACGACGCTCGGATGCTGACGACGTTCCCGTATTACCCGGCTTGGAAAAAAGCCGGCGCAGACAGCGGCCGGCTCTACCGCGACGATACGGTGCGCGGCGTGCCGGTGCACCGTTGCTGGCACTACGTGCCGGCGCGCGTCTCTGCGCCGAAGCGCATTCTGCACGAGGGCACTTTCGTGCTGACGTCATTTCTGCGCGCCTTTCAGCATCTGCCTCGGCCGGACGTGCTCGTGGTCGTTTCGCCGCCGTTGCTGCTGGGCGCGGCGGCCTGGTTGCTCACTCGTCTCTGGGGCGGAGCAATACCTTATGTTTTTCATGTGCAGGATTTGCAACCCGACGCCGCCGTAGGTCTCGGCATGTTGCGACCGAGTTTGCTGACGTGCGCGCTCTACGCGCTGGAGAGTTTCGCTTATCGGCACGCGGCGCGAGTTTCCGGCATTAGCGCGGGCATGTTGCGAGCATTTGCGGAGAAGGGTGTGCCGGCGGGAAAGCGTGTGCTGTTCCCCAACGGGGTGGCGCCGCTCGATCCAGCGGTGATGCCTGCGCGGGGAAGCTGGCGGGAGCGACACGGTTTCGGAACGCGCGATTTTCTCGCGGTGTATTCGGGCAATCTCGGCGTGAAGCAGGGGCTCGACGTACTGCTCGCCGCGGCTTCGAAGGTGACGCACCCGGAGGTGCAGATCGTGCTTTGCGGCGGCGGCGCACAACGCGAGGCGCTCGCCGCCTGGATCGAGGCGAACCGTCCGCCGAACCTTTATCTCCTGCCGTTGCAGGACGACGCCACTTACCGCGAGATGATGGTGGATACCGACCTGTGTCTCATCACGCAGCAGGCCGGCACGGGTCAGTTCTTTTTCCCGAGCAAACTGCTTAGCGCGCTCGCTTTCGCTCGGCCGGTGCTGGCGGTGGCGGACGTGGACAGCGAGCTTTCGCATGCGATCACCGAGAGCGGCTGCGGCTTCGTCGCGGCGCCGGGGGATTCGGACGCGCTGGCCGCCGCGCTCAATTTCCTGGCGACCTTGCCCGAAGAAGAGTTGGCAAGCGCGGGTGAGAGCGGGCGGGAGTTCAGCCGGCGTTTCGATCGGGAAAAAGTGCAGGCGGACTTTCTCGAAGTCCTCTCGCAGGTCGTCGCGGAAAACGGCGCAGCGGTCGCGCGGGAAACCTCAACGGCTCGGTGTCGAGTCAGCGATTCCCAAGGCGGGGAGTAGATCGTTGCGCACCGCGATGAACTGGCTGGCCTCCCACTGGAAACCGGGCAATCGTCGCGAGTCCGTGCGGATGCGCCCGCCCTGGGTATAGACGACGGTGTAGTCTGGCATTTCGGGCACGTCGCCGATGTCGAAAATGATGTCGGGCCGCGGGAGTCGGCATTCGGTCTCGAGCTCCGCGCGGTGCGCAAAGTAGTAACGGTAGTCGAGCTGTAGGCCGCCCGCGGTGCGCGGCAGACGGGCGAGGAGTTTGCAGCCCGTGAAGCGGCGGTCCACGAGGCCGCGCCGGTCCACGATCTCAACGTGGCCGAAGTGCCGGCCGACGACGTGGTAGGCCACCATGCCGAGCTGGGCGCTCATGAGGCGCACCGGCTCGGCGCGATGTTCTTTTTCGGGGCGGAGCTTTGTCACGATCGTGTCGAGCTGGCGGATCGTCGGGATGTCGCGCAGGTTGACGCGGTTGGCGCGCTCGAACCACGAGAAATCTGTCGCGCGCGCTTCGGTGGCGAAAGGCTCGGTGACGACCGATGCCCAGAGCGGGCGCGCGGTGGAGCGGCGCGCAGCGAGCCGCCAGACCGTGGCGCACTGTGCGACGGCGAGCACGATGGCGAGGGCGATGGCCCAAGTCGGGCGTCGCTGCCAGAGACGCCACAGCGCAAACGCGGCGAGAATCGCGGCGACCGGCAGGAAGGGGACGAAAAAGCGCGCCGCTTCCATCCAATCGCCGCCGGCAAGCAGAACGAACGCGGCGTCGGCCGCCAAGAAAAGCACGCAGAGCAGCAGGCGCGGGTCGAGGCGTGGCCGGCGCCAAAGCTCGCGTGCCGCGAGCGTGGCACCCGCGAGGGCGGTCAGCGCAAACAACCCGGCGCCGGGTTCGCGAATGAGATGGCTGCGAAAATAGCGCAGCCCGGCTTTGACGGTCCGCGCCGAAAAGCTGCCCGACTTCGCGCTCACCGGCTGCGGAAAGGAGCTGCCAAACGTGTGCCAGCGCCACGCGAAGAGGGCGCCGATGACCAGCGCGCAGATCACCGCGAGGAGAAAGAGACGACGCATCATTTCGCTGTCGGTGCGGGGGTCGCCCGGGGGGCCATAGCCGCGCCGCAGGAGCAGCGTCCCGCCCGTGCCGGCGAGCAGGCAAACGAGCACGAGCGGCTGCTCCGGCCGCGCGAGCACGAAGAGCAGGGTGGCCGCGGTGGCGTTGAAGAACGACACGAGCGACCACCGCGTCTGATCGAGAGCGTTGCCGAATGCAAGGATCACCCAGAGGGCCAGGAGCGCACAAAGCGTCGATTCCAACCCGCCGAAGGACCAATAGACGAAATAGGCCGCGGTGGCCGTGAGCAACCCAGCCGCGGGTGCCAGCGCGCGGTCGATGCGGCCGGCGAGTCGTTGCGCGAGGAGCACGGCACCGAGGCCAAAAACGATCGCGGAGAGCCGTCCGAGCAACACCATGTCCACGCTGCCGCCGAGAAGCGGGTGCGCCGCGGCGAGCACGAGCGCGTGGAGCAGCGTCGAGCTTTGTTCGATCGCTTCGCCGTTGTAATTGATGACGCGCCCGAATTTCGCCAGACCGCTGGCAACCCAGTAGCCGATGTGCGCATCGTCGCGGCCCGCCGCGGGGAAGAGCAGCCCGCCGATGGCAAGCAGCAGTGCGGGCGCGAGGGTGAGCAGAGGAGTGCGCCAATGGCTGCGCGTTTCAAATTCAGGAGGTCGCGCGTGCATGAAGTAACCGGCGCGTCTGCCTAGCCGGGGGCAGCGAAGGTGTCAATCGGTGTTCCTTCGCAGGCAGGGACACACCTCCGGGGCGTCCGTAGAATTTGTTGCGGTGGACGGTTCCCGCTCAACGAAAAGTCACGGACGCGCCGGAAGTGCGTCCCTGCCTGTTGCAAGCTCAATACGCGGTATCCGGCGGATCGAGCACTTGCGCGGCGGTGCGCAGGATGATGGCGCACTCGAGCGAGAAGTTCCATTTCTCCAGATACTCGATGTCCGAGGCGATGCGCCGCGCGATGTCGGTGTTCGACTTCGCTTCGCCGCGAAATCCGCGCACTTGCGCGAGGCCCGTGATGCCCGGTTTCACGAAAGTCCGCACGTGGTAGTTGGCGAGGTAACGGGCGAACTGCTGGTTGTGCTCGATGAGATGCGGCCGCGGGCCGACGAGGCTCATCTCGCCCTTGAGCACGTTCCAGAACTGCGGCAGCTCGTCGACGGACAACTTGCGGAACCAGCGCGCGGCTGGATATACGCGTGGGTCATTCGCCGTGGCCTGCCGCGCCTCGTCGGCGGTAGCAGGATGCCGCGTCACGGCCGCAGCGCTGCCGTTGCTTTCGAATCGGTGACCGTTGGCTCCATTCGTCCCATTGGTCCCGTTCGTTCCATTCGTCCCATTCACCCCCGCAAGCAGCGGTGCGGCAGCCACCGGCGGCCGCACATGCATGGTGCGAAATTTGTAAATTTGAAACTCGCGGTTCTGCCAGCCCGCGCGCTGCTGCCGGTGCAGGAGGGGCCCCGGCGACTGCAGCCGTTGTGCCAGCCATACCACCACCGCGGCGACCGGCAGAACGAAAACGATCACCGGCAACGAAATCGCAATGTCGAGTCCGCGCTTGAGCAACTGATTGAGCGGATTCTCCAGCGGCTCCTCGCGCATGCCGATAAAGCGAAACCCGTCGTCCTCGATGAACGACAGCGGCCGGCCCCAGTGCTCCTGCAAATTCGAGACCACGAGAAACCGCGCGCCGTGCTGCTCGCAGGTATCGATCATCGCGTGGTGATCGGGCAGATTTTCCGGCAACGCGGTGAGGATGACCTGCGTGATCTTGTGCTCGCGAATGACGTCCGCCAGCTTCTCGCGCGGACCCAGCCAGGGGAACCCGCCGCGCGAGATTTCCGAGGGTGGATCGTCGCTGACGATGCCCATCGCCGTGATGCCCAGCACCGCCTTGCGCTCCAGCCAGGGCCGCAGCGTCGCCGCCTCGGCCACGCGGCCGACGAGCAGCGTTTTTTCCCGCCGCCACCCGTCGAAGAGCCACTTCGCCAGCAGGCGCGGCAGGAAATGATTCGTCACCAGCAGCAACAAGTAAAGCGACGGCACGAACACCGCCATGAACGTGCGCGAAATCGTGTGGTCCTTCGCCGCGACCAGGTAGCCCAGCAGCAGCCCGGCGGCGTGGAGGAGTTGGCCGAGACTGCGGTTGTGGTTCGAGAGCAGGCTGACCCGGACGAGGGAGTGCGCGTGCCGGTGCAGGTGCCGGCTGCCGAGCGATTCGAGCACGAGGCCGATGAGCAACACGGCGTTGTAGCTCCAATAGGCGCGATCGAAATACCGGCTGTCGCCCGCCCGCAACGGCGCGAAGACCAGCGCGAAGGCTTCCACCCAAAACAACGCTGTGACCAGCACGAACTGGCATGCGGCCAGCAGCGCCTGAAGTCCTGAAGTGCGTTGGGTGATCATGGAGTTGCGAAGCGCGCACCAATGCCGAACACCCCCCGGCGCGACGACGCAGCGCGCGGCGCCCCTGTTCGACAGAAGGAATCGCGCTTTTCCTTTCAAGCATCCCGCGGGCCAGGAGGCAAGCTGCTTCGGTGGGCGGCAAGGCAGGCCGCAGAGCGCGGGTATCCTGCCCGCTCCTTGCCGGCATCTGCCGACAAGCCTCTTCAGGTAGGGACGCACCACCAGGGCGTCCGGAGAATATGCGTGCGCGGAGAATTCCCGCCTAGCAGGAAGCCA
>CAXTRS010000074.1:13673-15721 GCA_964246635.1 uncultured Chthoniobacterales bacterium
CCCCGGAGGTGCGTCCCTACCTTGGGAAGGAGAGACGCCCGGCAGGATGCCGGCCGGAGCGGGCTGGAAGCCCGCGCTCCCCTTCGATCTTCCTAGTGTCGCAGCGCCTCTGGCGCTCCAAGGTCGAACGGTAAAATCACCCATTCCCTGCTTCGCACGGCGGCGGGCGCGCGTTAAGCTATGGCACTTTGAGAATGAAGGCGCTGTCGTCATCCTCCTCGCCCGTGCGAGTCCGTCGCCGGGTCAGGAGCTCGGAGCGAACCCAGTCGCAGGCGCAGTTGTCGTCCGCGCCGCCCGCTGCCGCTGCTGTCGCCGGCCGCGGGTCGCGGGGGAGGACGGGATTGTCGGCTGTGCGGCTTGGGCCATTGCTCGCTGTGCTGCCGGTTCTCGCGGTGGCGCTCGGTGGATCTACCACGCGCCCGACGCAGGGGATCGTGCTGCTCGTTCTCGGCGCGCTTCTGCTCTGGCGGCCGCCCGCGCGTTCGGCAGGGTGGGGGTTCCATGCGCTCTGCGTCGCACTGCTGCTTTGCGGCGCGGCGGGGCTGCTGCCGGCGCATTGGTTTGGCAACGCGGCAACGACGGCAGGTTCGTTCTGGCGCGGCACGCTCGCCGAGGATTTTCACCTCGCCCTGCCCACCACCGTCAGCCCGCAGCCGTGGCTTACTGCCGAAGGACTCGTGCCGCTGCTTGCCGGCCTCGCCTGGTGTTATCTGCTGCTGACCTATTCCTGGACCAGTGGCGAAGCGCGCGCGGCGGCGCGCGTCTTTGTCGGCGGTGCGGCGCTGCTGGCCGCGGTGGCGATCGTGGCGCGGCTGCGTGGGGTCGAGGTGCCCGGCTGGCACGCGCAATATCGGTTCGGCCCGTTTCCCAATCGCAACCAGACCGCGAATTTCTTTGCGCTCACCGCGGTGCTCGGCCTCGCCCTCGCGCGTCGTGAATTCCGCGCGGGCCGCTGGCCGCGTGGCATCGCCTGGGCGGTGGCGGTCGCGGTGCTCGCGCAGGCGATTTTTTTGACTTACTCGCGCGCCGGCGTGGCGATGCTCTTTGCCGGGGTCGGGCTGTTTGCGCTGCTGACGACCTTGCGTCGGAAATCGTCGTCGTCGTCCGCGCCGGCGTCGGGAGTCCGGGGGCCGGCGGCCGCTGCTTTGCGCTCGTGGCTGCCGCAGGTGGCGCTGGCGGCCTCGGTGGCGCTGCTGTTGCTGGCCGGCTTTTTCCTTTTCGGCGGCAGCACGCTCGAGCGCTTCCGGCCCGCGGCGGGCCGCTCGGTGTCGAGCGCGGCGAGCGCCGCGATCACCGGCGATTTTCGCTGGCTCATCCAGGCCGACGCGCTGGCGATGAACCGCACTCTGCCCGCTTCCGGGTTTGGGATCGGCAGCTTCCCGGCAATCTTCCCGCTCTATCGCGAACGCAGCGCTGGCGTCTCCGCGCGCGCCATTCACCCGGAGAGCGACTGGCTCTGGCTCTGGGCCGAAATGGGCTGGCCGGCCGTGATCGTCGCGGGCCTTGGCGTCGGGCTGCTGATCCGACGTGTGCGGCCGGCGCAAATTTTGGGCGGAATGCGGAAGGAAGAAGTGTTGGGGGGGGGGGGGGGGGGGGGGGGGGGGGGGGGGGGGCACGGAGGGGGGGGGGGGGGGGCGCCCCCCCCCCCACCCCCCCCCGCCCCCCGCGCCCCCCCCCCCCCCCCCCCAACCCGCAACCCGCAACCCGTCGCTTCCTCCGCCTCTCCGCACTCCGCCGATCGTGCGCTCCGGCTCGCCGCGATGCTCGGCGTGCTGGCGTTTCTTTGTCACAGTTTTGCCGAGGTCTCCACGCATCGCTTTGCCACGGCGCTGGCGGCGATTTTCGTGCTCGGGCTGGCGTTGCCGTCGGTGAGCCCGGACCCTCGGAGATTCGATGGCGCTCGCCCTCCGTCGGGTCGGGTGCGCGCGCTGTTCCGCTGCCTTGGATCCTCCCTGGCGCTCCTTGGCGCGAGTTGGCTGGTCGCCGCGCGCACCGGGGCGGCCTGGCCCGGGGCGGTGGGGGTGGAAAATCTCAAAGCGCAAGCAGTT
>CAXTRS010000075.1:0-15661 GCA_964246635.1 uncultured Chthoniobacterales bacterium
GGGTTAGGTCGTTGGGAACCGCACTGCGACGACCATCGTCCAGGGTCATCATAGGCCCGTAAGGTGCCTGCGGATTGTCGTAATTTGGGTGGAACGAGACGATCTTGTTCAGCAATCCGAATCCACGCGTCTGTTTAAGATCTTCAGCCTCCTCGCATTCGTTCATCCGGCCAAAAAACCTCACCTGGTAATGCGAGCACACTTTGCGTGGTGCTGCGGCGATGGCAGCCTGCCAGTCGCACGCTGTCACGTCGTCTATCGTTATGGTGGATGGGGAATCGGACATGACGCAAAGATACGCTGCGATTGGGTTTATTCACCAGAAGCAGTGATCCGTTGAACCTCCTGCGTCAGTCTTTTGCAGTTCCTGCGGTTGTCCATCCGTGGGCGACTCCCCGTCGAATCTAGCCACCCCGCTGCCATGGATAAAATTGGCGGCAGCAATCCACCCGGCGCGTTGACGTAACGCTGAGGGAGCGACGTGCGGGGCATCGGGCCTTCATCTAAGTGCCAACGGACTGCGAAACCGCGTAACCTCGCGATAAGGGCAGCGATCGCGCTCACGTTGGAAACTTCGATGCCCAAGGGCGTCGGCAACGTGCTCGGGCCGCACGCCGGGCGCACTCGATGCGTTGCGATGCGATGATCAATTAAGGACGGACCATCAGCGAGAGCGTGCGTATCGCCTGCTACATCCTCTGGCAAACCCACCGTTCCAGACAGGAAAAGCGCTCTTCGCGCTGAACCACCTTCAAGCTGAACAAACCTGAACGGCAGCCAGCTCGCGCTCCGTCACGTGGCGGAGAACAGGCACCGCGCGCCAAAAGGTCGGCCGGCGATACTCGTTCAACTTGCCCGAAAATCGATCCAAGTCTGCTCTTATGCAGCAGCGAGGCCGCCGAAGCGACTGCGCACGCCGCTCACCCGGATTTAATCCCCGGGAAACGCCTTCGACGTAGAAAAGGGTTTTCCTCACGGTCCTGTTCGGTCTAGCGTGTAATGCCGCCACGGGAGCACGGGTCACGTTGGGTCGCGGCCCGCACAACGGCGCTACTATTCCTCCCGCTGGGGCGTTCAGCACGGGCGCATGAATCTATCCGCGTCATGGGTAAGGGATGACGGTCGGACGCCTTCCGGCACCGCGGCCGGGCAGATCAACCGGCTCCGGCACACGTTGATTATTGGTTCGCTGGTTTTTATCGGCTACTACGGCGCCGCCGCGCTTGGGTTCGCTCTAACTTTTCAGCCGACGCCGGTTTCCGTGCTTTGGCCGCCCAACGCCGTTTTGCTGACGGCGCTTTTGCTGACGCCGACCCGCGCTTGGGGGCTGATTTTTCTCGCAGCATTTCCCGCGCATCTGGCCGCGCAGGTGCAGAGCAATGTGCCGCCGGCTATGATTCTTTGCTGGTTCATCAGCAATTCCTGCGAAGCGCTCATCGGCGCGGGGTGCATCCGTCATTTCATTGCGCGCCCGGTGCGATTGGATTGTCTGCGCAATGTCGCCACCTTCTGTTTTTTCGCTGCTTTCCTCGGCCCATTTCTCTCCTCCTTTCTCGACGCCGGATTTGTGATTTGGAATAAATGGGGGGCTGGGTCGTATGCAAAAATTTGGCGCACGCGATTCACTTCCAGCGTCCTGGCCGCGCTCACGGTGGCGCCTTTCGTTTTGACCTGGGCCCATCATGGGTTGGCGCGTTTGAAGGAAGCTCCGCGCCGGCGCTGGTGGGAAGCCAGCGCACTTTTTCTCGGCCTGCTCGCGCTGAGCTTTGTCGGCCTCTACCATTTTGGGCCAGGAACCGAGCCGGCACTGCTCTTTCTGCCGTTGCCGGCGCTGCTCTACGCCGCGGTGCGATTTGGGACCTGTGGTTCGATTACAGCCGTCTGCGCCGTAGCCTTTCTCACGGTCTGGTCGGCCGCTCACGGGCATGGGCCTTTCACCGCGGCGTCACCGGAAGAGAGGGCGTTGTCCGTGCAGGTGTTCCTGATCGTTATTTCCATCACGTTGATGTTGCTCGCGGCCGTGATCGAGGAACGCGATTGCGCGGATGAGTCGTTGCGCGAACGCGAGATTTTGAACCACGGGGTGATCGATTCCCTGACGAGTTTGCTCGCGATTCTCGATCACACGGGGCGCATCATTGCCGTCAACGAATCCTGGCACAAAGCCTACGAGGGGGGCGAAGGCGTGGCGGCAAAAGTCAGTGTCGGCGTGGACTACCTCGAGGTCTGCCGGCACGCGGTTCAGGTGGGAGATCGCTCCGTTGATAAAGTGCTCGCCGGCATCGAGGGCGTGCTCAGCGGCGCGGAGAAAAATTTCATTTGCGAATACGAATGTGCGACCCCGGCCGGCATGCGGTGGTTCGAGATGCTCGTGCTGCCGCTGCGCACCAAGCGCGGCGGCGCCGTCGTTAAACACCGCGACATCACCCGCCATCGACTCGCGGAGAACGCGCTGCGGGAGCGCGACGAACGCATCAATCTCGCCGCCGAATCGGCGAATCTGACGCTGTGGACCATCGACTACGAACGCAACGAATCGTGGATGAGCGACAAAGGGCGCGAGCTATTTGGCTTTGCGCCAGATGAGCGCCTGTCGCGCGAAGTCTTCCTTTCCCGCGTCCATCCCGAAGACCGGCAAAACGTCGATGCGGCGATCGACCGCGCCCGGGCTGCGGCGGAGACCTTCGAGATCGAATACCGATTAGTCAGGCCGGATGGGAAAATTCATTGGATCATCTCGCGCGGTCGCTACGTGAAAAATGATCGCGGCGAAATGAGCGAACTCCTCGGCGTCGCCATCGACGTGACCGGGCGCAAGCAAAGCGAGCAACTCTTCCAACTCGCCGCTGACGCTTCGCATTTAGGCGTGTGGGATTGGGATGAAACCACTGGCGAACTGCTTTGGGACGGCGCCACGCGGGAGATTTTCGACGTGCCGGCGGACGTGCAAATGACGCTCGATATTTTCTACGGCCGGGTCCATCCGCACGACCTCGAGAGCGTCAGACAGAATTGGCGGCGGGCGCTGGAATCGGGTCTTCCCGTTCAGGTGCAATACCGAGTGCAAAGGCGTGACGGGACGATTCGCTGGGTGGATTCTCGCGGACGCGGCCATTACGACGACAAAGGCAAGCCCAGAGGGATGACTGGCATCGTCATCGATGTCACCGCGCAGATGAACGCCAACCTCGAGTTGCGCCTGCAACGCGAAGAGATGGCGCGATTGAACCGCGTCGCCTCCATGGGAGAGCTCACCGCTTCGCTTGCCCACGAGCTGAACCAGCCGCTCACCGCCATCGCCAGCAACGCCGCCGCCGGCCGACGATTTCTGGCCAGCGGCTCGGCTGATCCAAAGATGTTCGAGGAGCTGCTGGCAGATGTCTTCGCCGATGCCAGGCGCGCCGGCGAAGTCATTCATGGCATTCATCGCTTCATGCGCAAAGGCGACGGGACGCGGCACATCGTCAACTTGAACCAAGTCATTCACGAAGTGCTGCGCTTGTTGCACTCCGATTTGCTGGGTCGCGCGGTCACGGTGGAAACCGCGTTGGCGCCTCACCTGGCCAGTATTCAAGCCGACCCGGTTCACATGCAGCAGGCATTGCTGAACCTGATCATGAATGCGCTCGAAGCGATGCAGGAAACGACGGCCGCCCAGCGTCACATTTCCATTTCCACCAGCTCAACCACTGGGTCGGTCAGCGTGAGCGTTCGCGATCACGGCACCGGTCTGCCCAAGGACGAGCCGGATAAAATTTTCGCTCATTTCTTTTCCACCAAACCCAACGGCATGGGCATGGGCCTGACGATCGTGCGTTCCATCATCGAAGCGCATGGCGGCGAGTTGGGCGCGGAAAATCTGCCCGACGGCGCGCGCTTTTTCTTTTCCCTGCCTGCCGCGTGACAGTTAACCCAAGCGTGTCCTCCCCACATGGCATCGACGCAAGAACTCGTCTGCGTGATCGATGACGACGGCCCGATTCGCCGCGGCCTGCGGCGCCTGTTTCAATCCGCCGGTTACCTCGCGGAAACCTTCGCCTCCGCGGAAGACTATCTCGCGCGCCCGATCTTTCCCGGCCCGATCTGTCTGATTCTCGACGTGCGCATGCCGGGCTTGACCGGTTTGGATTTGCAAGGCGCCCTCGAATCGCGCGGTGCCGGCGAGCAGATCATTTTCATTACCGGCTTTGCCGACGTGCCGACCTGCACCCAGGCCATGAAAAAGGGCGCGGTCGATTTTTTGCTGAAACCTTTCGACGATACCGAGCTGATCGAAGCCACCAGACGAGCCTTGGAACGCGGGCGGGAATGCTTGCACCGACGACGAGAGCGCCGGGCGGCGCGCGGCCTCATTGATACGCTGACCCCCCGTGAATTTGAAGTCCTTCGGTTTGTCTTGGTCGGTATGTTGAACAAACAGATCGCGGCCGAACTGCACACCGCGGAGAAAACGATCAAGGTTCACCGCGGCCGGGTCATGCAGAAGCTCGGCGTCATCTCGGTGGCGGAACTGGTGCGCTTTTCGCAGCTTGCCGGCGTTTCGCCGGCTCGCGCGGCGCATGAGACCAAGGTCCACTAGCAGGCGCCGCCGCCGGAGCTAGTCTGGGGCTGCTCGCCCCGCCCCAGTCCGCCGTTTCTGCACGAGAAATAAAGAAAGCGCGACGTGCCAACCGCATGACGCTCAGCCAAACATCGCCTGCCGAAATCGTTTGCCTGCTCGACGACGATTTCACGGTTCTCAAAGCCTTGAATCGATTGCTCGCCTCGGAAGGGATTGCCGCGCGCTCGTTCAATCGGCCGGGGAGTTTCCTGGAGTTTGTCGCGCAACATCCGGTTTCCGTCGCGATCCTGGACATCTGGATGGAAGGGATGACTGGCTGGGAGGTGCAGGCAAAGCTCGCCACGCTGTCGCCGCAAACCCAAACCATCATCATGTCGGGCCGCGAAGATCCCACAGCCGAGCGCACGGCGCTGGGAGCCGGCGCCACTGCGTATTTCAGGAAGCCATTCGACGACGAAGCATTTCTGGCCGCCGTGCGCGCCGCGCTGACGCGCGCCAAAGCGCGCTCATAAGACCAAGGTCTCATAGTCGCGCCGTTCCGGATTTTAGATAGTCGCCGGGATGCTTCACCGATGCGCGTGGAAGATCCCGGCGGGAGTGCTCGCGTTTGCCATCGCGGCATCCGTGGTGAACGCGGCATCTTCGAAAGCTCCGCAGGGGATGATTTGGATCCCCGGCGGGGAATTCCTCATGGGAGCCACTGAGGCCGGCCACGGAAGTTGCGAGATGCCGATGGCATCCAACGATGCCAGTCCGATCCATCGCGTCTGGGTGGATGGTTTCTGGATGGATGCGACTGCCGTGTCCAACGCGCAGTTCGAGCAGTTCGTGCGGGCGACCGGCTACGTCACCGTCGCCGAGCGAGCGCCGACGAAAGAAGAATTTCCCGACGCGCCGCCGGAGAACTTGGTCGCCGGCTCGGTCGTCTTCGTGCCGACGGATCGCGAGGTGCCGCTCAATAACCATTTCCAATGGTGGACCTACGTGCAGGGCGCGAACTGGCGTCATCCCGAGGGGCCGGGCAGCAATCTCAACGGAAAAGAAAACTACCCAGTGGTGCAGATCGCCTACCCGGACGCCGAAGCCTACGCGAAGTGGGCGGGCAAACGGCTGCCTACGGAAGCGGAGTTCGAGTTCGCCGCGCGCGGCGGCTTGGCGGGCAAGACCTACGCGTGGGGCGACGACTTCCGACCCAGCGGCAAATGGATGGCGAATACCTGGCAGGGAACTTTCCCGGTCAAGGACGCCGGTGAAGATGGCTACGCCGGCCTCGCCCCGGTGAAGAGTTTCCCGCCGAATGGCTACGGACTCTACGACATGACCGGCAACATCTGGCAATGGTGCAGCGACTGGTATCGGCCAGACTATTACCAGCGACTCGCAACCTCCGGCGCAGCAGCCATCAACCCCCGGGGTCCAGACTCCCCGTTCGATCCCGCCGAGCCGGGCGAGAAGAAGCGCGTGCATCGCGGCGGCTCCTTTCTTTGCAACGAACAGTATTGCTCCCGCTACATGGTCGGCACCCGCGGCAAGGGCGAAGTCAACACCGGCACCGACCACCTCGGCTTTCGCTGCGTGAAGGATAGCAGGAGCAGTGAAGTAGCCTTGCCCGTGAAACCTGACTCGGCCCAACGACCCCAGCCAAGCTCGTAAAATCCGGCGGATCGGGACGCAGTCCGGAGCCTCCCAGCACAACCAGCCATGACAACTACGAAATGGAGTCTCGCGTTGCTCACGCTTAGCCTGGTCTGCACGCCGCTAATCTCGCGCGCTTTGGGACAAAGCGACCCACTGCCATCATGGAACGACACCGCGCCGAAGAAAGCCATCGTCGCCTTCGTCGAGAAAGTCACCAAGGAAGGCTCGCCTGACTTCGTGCCGGCCGCGGAACGCATCGCGGTCTTCGACAATGACGGCACGCTCTGGGCCGAGCAGCCGTTGTATTTTCAGTTTCTCTTTGTCGTGGATCGCGTGAAGGCGCTCGCGCCGCGGCATCCCGACTGGAAAGAGAAAGAACCGTTCGCCTCGTTGCTCAAGGGCGACCTGAAAGGCGTCACCGCGGCGGGCGAGAAAGGTGTGCTGGAAATGATGGCCGTCACGCACACCGGCATGACCACCGAGGAGTTCACCAAAACCGTCATCGAATGGATCGCCACCGCGAAGCATCCCAAGTCCGGCCGGCTCTACACCGAAATGGTTTACCAGCCGATGCTCGAGCTGCTCGTTTACCTGCGCGCGAATGGTTTTAAGACCTTCATCGTTTCCGGCGGCGGCATCGAGTTCATGCGGCCGTGGGTGGAGCGCGTCTATGGCATCCCGCCGGAACAGGTCGTCGGCAGCAGCGGCAAGCTCAAGTATGAGCTGCGCGACGGCAAGCCGGTGCTCGTCAAGCTGCCGCAGATCGAACTCATCGACGACCACGAAGGCAAGCCCGCCGGCATCCAGAGCCGCATCGGCCGCCGGCCACTGATGGCCTTCGGCAACTCCGATGGCGACCAGCAGATGCTCCAATGGACCACCGCCGGCAGCGGCCCGCGCTTCGCGCTCCTTGTCCATCACACCGACGCCGAGCGCGAGTGGGCCTACGACCGCACCTCGCATGTCGGCAAGCTCGACAAGGCTTGGGACGAAGCCATCGCCAAGGGCTGGACGGTCGTCAGCATGAAGGACGATTGGGCCACGATCTTCCCGCCTGCGAAGTGAGATACGAGAGCGCTTCACAACCATATGATAACCACCTATGAAAACCAAATTCATCGGGTTCGGCCTCGCGCTTAGCTTAATCACGCTCGTGGCTTCAGCCCGTGCCGCCACGCCGGGAGAGACTAAGGCCATCGCAAGGGAAGCGTGGCTTTACGCCTTTCCGATGATGGAGAGCTATAACACCTGGTATGCGCAGGCGGTGGTGAAGGACTCGCCGACTTATGTCGGGGGCTTCAATCAGTTCCGCCATTACTCGCAAGCCTTCACGCCGGCGAATCACGACGTGGTAACGCCGAACAATGACACGCCCTATTCGTGGGCCTGGCTCGATCTGCGGGCCGAGCCCATCGTCATCAGCGTGCCGGAGGTGCCGAAGGATCGCTATTACGTGCTCCAGTTCATCGACCTCTTTACTTTCAACAACGCTTACATCGGTTCGCGTTCGACCGGGAATGAAGCGGGCGATTTTTTAATGGTCGGACCGCAGTGGAAGGGCGAGACGCCGCCGGGATTGAAGAAGGTCTTCAAGAGCGAGACGCAGATCGTAGGCATCCTCGGGCGCACGCAGCTCAACGGGCCAGAGGATGTCGATGCCGTAAAAAAAGTGCAGGCCGGTTTTAGGCTGACCCCTCTGAGCGCCTTCACCAAATCCGCCGCGCCGCCTCCCGCGCCTGCGCTGAGTTTTCCGCCTTATGACAAAGCGAAGGCGGCGACGCACGATTTCATCGGCTACCTTAATTTCTTCCTGACGCTGGCCGAACCGCCACACCCAAAGGAAGTAGCGCTGCGGAAACGTTTCGAGGAAATCGGCATCGCACCCGGTAAGGCTTGGGACGCAAGTAAGGTGGACGCCGCCACGCTCGCGGCCATCGACGCTGGAGTGAAGGAGGCGCAGGTCGAGTTAAAGGCAAAGATCGCCCAGACGCACAGCTCAAACGGGCTCTTCGGTTCGCGTGAGGCGCAAGGCGAACACTATCTCGAGCGCGGTGCTGCCGCGGCGATGGGCCTTTACGGCAACGATCTCGCTGAAGCGTGGTATGGCGGTGTGGTCGCAGATGGCACGCAGCTCTCGCAGCTTCATTTCACGAGGGACGAGTTACCGCCCGCAAAGTTCTTCTGGTCCGTTACGCTCTACACGATGCCGGACCGCTTCCTCTACGATAACTCGCTCCATCGCTACTCCATCGGCGACCGCACCAAGGGCTTGAAATACGACAAGGATGGAGGGCTAACGCTCTACGTCGGCAACCAGTCGCCTGGCGCGGACAAGGAGAGCAACTGGCTGCCCGCGCCCGCAGCGAAATACAGCTTCGTCGCCCGCGTCTATGGCCCGAGTGAAGCGGCGATGAAAGGCAAGTGGAAGCTGCCACCGCTCACGCCGATGAAGGGAAACCTCTGACTCTTATGTTAAATTCAATCCGTATTCTCGGGAGCACCTTCCTAAGTGTGCTCTGTGCCTCTTCAGCCTTGGCCGAAGACAAGCCGATCACCGGCCCCATCAAGACACCTTTTGGTGAACTCGAACTCTACAAAGGTTTGCCCGCCACCGCGAAGGATTCGCAGGCACTCTTCGACGAGCTCGATTTCCAGCGCGCCTGCCAGACCTACATCTGGGCCTTGCCCATTGTCTCCTTCGCCGAGTGGCAGGCGCAGGGGCAGGCTGTCTTTGGCGCGGGCGATTGCGATTTGGTCGTGTATACGACCTATAAGGACAAGCAGGGCATTCTCACGGCCAACGCGACGACCACCTACGTCCTCGGATTTCCTGATCTCGCCCGCACCGGCCCGCTGGTGATCGACTATCCGCCCGGCCCGAGCGCGGGCGGCGTGGGCGATTTCTGGCAGCGGCCTTTTGCCGATATGGGCGAGGCCAGCGCGGAGCGGGAAACCGGCGCGAAGTATCTCGTCATCGGGCCGGGCCAGAAAGTCGAGGACACTACCGGCTACGTGGTCGTGCATTCGCCGACCTATAACATCAACTTCGGCACCCGCGCTCTTGATCCCGATCCCGCCAGGAACCAGGAACTGCTCGGCAAAATCAAAATCTATCCTTTCAGCCAGCGCGATAATCCGAAGCCCGGACGCCTGATCCCCGCAGGTGACAAAACGTGGAGCCAGGTCCCGCCGCGCGGGCTCGACTATTGGAAACGCCTGCATCAAATCCTCCAAGTCGAGCCGGTGGAAGCGCGCGACCGGATGATGATGGCGATGCTCGCCCCGCTCGGCATCGAGAAGGGCAAACCTTTCCAGCCTGACGAGCGCCAGACCAAGCTGCTCGTGAAAGGCGCGGAAATCGGCGAGTTGATGGCGAGTAACAATTCCTTCAACAAACGTCTCGAAGGCGCACGCTACCGGCCCGATGCGAAATGGGACTACGTGCTGAGCTTCGATCCGTTGCAGGAGGAGCCAAACTTCACGCAGCTCGACCGGCGTTCCGCTTATTTCTACGAAGCTGTCTGCGCCACCAAAGCCATGACGCTGCGACAGGCTGGTGTAGGCCAGGCTTATCTTGGCACCTATCAGGATTCCAAAGGCCAGTGGTTCGATGGCGCGAAGCACTACAAACTCCGCGTCCCGCCGAATCCGCCCGCCAAACAGTTCTGGTCGCTCACGGTTTACGACATCCGCACCCGCTGCCTCATCGATAATAAGGAGCAAATCGCTGACAAGTCCTCGCGCATGCCCGACCTCGCGAAAAACGCCGACGGCTCCGTCGATCTCTACATGGGTCCGACCGCGCCAAAGGGCCACGAGAAGAACTGGATTCCGACCGTTCCCGGCAAAGCGTGGTTCGTCTACTTTCGCCTCTACGCCCCGCTGGAGCCTTATCTCGATGCCAGTTGGCCACTGCCGGATATTGAAATGGTCAGATGATTCAAGATTGCAAATCGTGCCACGGCGATGCTGCCTGCATGAGCACCAAACTAGCGCGCCTAATCTTATTCATCACCGTCACTGCTGCACCGACACCGGCGCAAGATCACCACCCTGGATAACGATCTTCCCGCACACCATAGCCAACGCTTCCTCATTCCACTGAACCCAGACCATGAAATCCAAGTTCCTTGCCCAGCTCCTGTCGCTCGTTGTCACGCCGACGCTCGCGGCCGTCGGCCACGCCCAGACTACACCGGACATGCCAGCGAAGAATCCCTGGTTGGCGGACAGTGTCTATCCTACCTCGCACTTCAATCCGGGGGCCACCGATTCCGTTCTGCACGCCGGGCCGACGAAAGGCAGGAAGCTCACGCGCGACAAGGACGTGAAGGTGGTGTCGAACGTGATGGTCTCCAATCCCGCCGTCAAAAAGATGGGGACGGACACCGTCGGCTTCGCGAGCGGCACGCTCGGGATTCGGAAAATCCTGCTCACCGGAACGGCGCTCGAGGATTTGTCCTTCACACCCTATCCCGGTCTGGAGCAGGAGGCGAAGAAGGCGGACGCGAAGGCGGTGACGGCACTGGTGGCCGAGGTCGATGCCGCGCGGCGCGCGAAGGATGACGCCAGGCTGCTCGCCGCCATCGGCGGGATCGAACGGCTGGGCGTGACCTTCCAGACCGGCATCAACGGCGTTTACAATCTCTTCGACCGCGACGGCTTTCACTATTGCGTCTTCGGAGGCACGAAGGTGTTGAAATCCACCGATGACGACGTGGTCCGCGGCCCGGTGCGCGTCGTCAAGTCCGTGGACGTGGCCGCGGCGATGCCCGCCGAGGCCGCCAAGGCGGTGACCCGGATCATCGGGCTGAACATGACCTACGACGGCTACATCGCCGCCGCCGCGCCCGGCGCGCTGGTCGTGCTGGACCGCGACCTGAACGTCAGATCCTACATCACGTTTTCCGGCGAGGCCGTGGACAACAGCATCTGCATCGACGAGCACAACGGCATCTACGTCGTGACCTCGCGGCGGATGCTCAAGGTCGTCTGGAACGGCGAGAAGCTTTCCACCGCCGAGGCCGATGGCGCGTGGGAGTCCGGCTACGAATGGACGCCCGACGAGAAGGCGCTCGCGGCCGGCGCGATCTCGCGCGGTTCGGGCACGACGCCGACGTTGATGGGCTTCGGCAACGACCCCGACAAGCTCGTGGTCATCGCGGACGCCGCCGAATCGGGCACCAACGCCGTCGCGTTCTGGCGCGATGCGATCCCAGCCGACTTCCAGCAAAAACCCGGCACCAAGTCGCGCCGCATTGCCGACCAGGCGCGCATCGAAATCTCGCAACTCACCATCGAACCTTCGCCGAACGTGCTCGGCTATGGTGTCACCTACATCAACGGCTCCTATCCCAAGCCGGTCAAGACGCCGGGCTTCCCGAACGCCTTCACCGCCGGCGTGACTCGCCCCGCGCCGCTGGGGGTGGAGAAGTTTACCTGGAACCCCACGACTCACCGATTCGAGAAAGCCTGGATCAACCGCGAGGTCGATAACTCCGACATCATGGTCCCGGTGGTCTCCGCGAAGACCGGCTTGCTCTACTGCGCGCACAAAGAGCACGGCGACTATCAATACGTGGGCCTCGACTGGATGACAGGCGAGTTGAAGGAGCACTGGATCTTCCCCGACGACAGCCGGCTCTGGAATGCCTTCGGCGGCATCACGACGGTCCTCGAAAACGGCGACCTGCTGATCGGCGGCGCCTTTGGCATCAAACGGGTGTCTGCCCAATAAGACGATGAACGCATCCGCCCTGCAAGGGCGGTGAATAGCCAAGCTACCAACCCCTACGAAAGGAATGCAGACATGAAGAGAACGAAAGCGAAAGTCACTGGACGAGCAGCTTTGTTCCCTCTGTGGATACTTGCTCTGTGCGCCTGCGCGCCGGCTGTGACCGCACAGGACAAGGAGTCCAGCGGGAGCGCGCAAAGCACCGCGGCGCCGGCACCAAAGGCTCCGGCCGGACTCCTGCCGATCCCTGACTACAAGGGCGATCTCTGGACGCGCCGGTTTCTCACCGGCGACTGGGGCGGCGCGCGCACCGATCTGGCCAACAAAGGAGTCCAGTTCGAGGTCGAATGGACGCATGTCGTCCAGGGCGTTGCCTCCGGCGGGAGCGACCGCCGGACGGAATACGGCGCCAACGTGGACTACAAGCTCGATCTCGATCTCATGCGCATGGGCATTCTGCCGGGGGCGCTGATCCGGGTGCGGGCCGAATCGCGCTACGGCGCTTCGGTGAACACGGTCTCGGGGGCGATCCTGCCCGTCAATACCCGGGCGGAGTTCCCGCTTACGCCCAGGTTCGACGAGGATGTCGGCATCACGATTACGGATTTGAACTGGACCCAGTTCCTCTCGCCAAAGCTGGCGGTAGTCTTCGGCAAGCTCGATACGCTCGACGGCGATCCGAACGAGTTCGCTTCCGGCCGCGGAACGCGGCAGTTCATGAATGGCAACTTCATTTTCAACGCCGCCCTGGCGCTGCGCCTGCCCTACAGCACGCTGGGCGCCGGCGTGCTCCTGCTGCCCATCCCCCCGGGACCAAAGGGCGGCTTGACGATAACCAGCACGGTGGTGAATACCGCCGACTCCTCCACTACCACGGGCTTCGATGATTTTGGGAAGGGAGGCACCTGGACTACGGAGGCGGACTTTACCTACCACCTCGGCAAACTGCCGGGCGGAATGAACGTCGGGTTTCTGTATTCGTTCAGCCAGAACTTCGCCCAGTTGAATACCCGCCTGATCTTGCAACCGGGGGAAGGTCTGAGCGTCTCGAAGCAGCACAGCACTTGGGCAGCTTACTGGAGCGGCTGGCAATACCTCTACGTCGAGCCGCAGCCAGCGGGCGCCCGCCCCCTCGTGGAGTCAAGCGGTCTGCCGAAGCACAGAGGGATCGGCATTTTCGCCCGGTTCGGTTTTGCGGATAAAGAGACGAATCCTGTCGAGTGGGCGGTGAGCGGAGGGATCGGCGGGCGCGGGATCATTCCCACGCGCGACAACGACAGCTTCGGCATCGGCTATTACTACAACAGCATCCAGCCGCTCCGGCTCCTCAACCGGCTGGGGGTCGAGGATTCGGCCCAGGGATTTGAAGCCTTTTACAACATCGCGATCACACCCGCGTTTCACCTGACGCTCGACGTGCAAGTCGTGGATTCCGCGCTGGCTCGCCTGCACACCGCGACGGTGCTCGGATTGCGCGCGGGCTTTGAGTTCTAGCGGCCTCTGGGATCGGCTAGCAGACCAAATGGTTCGATGGGCAAGAGGATCGATCGCTCCATGGAACCGGCCGCGACGGGAAGGGAAAATTCTCCTATGAAAACCAAACCACAACCGCTGGCGTCGCCGGGCTTTGCTGCCCGCCCGCGCTGGCTAACCAACCCACTGCACCTCGCCGTGCAGTTCACGATGGTGGCGCTCTTTGTGGCCACGACCGCAACGGTGTCCGCGCAAACCAGCGCGGGTAAGAAGCCGAACATCCTCGTCATCTTCGGCGACGACATCGGGCAATCGAACATCAGCGCCTACAGCCGCGGGGTGATGGGATTCACTACGCCGAACATCGACCGCATCGGCAACGAAGGCGGCGTGTTTGTCACCTACTATGGCCAGCAGAGTTGCACCGCTGGCCGCGCTGCGTTCATCACTGGCCAGTGCCCGTTTCGCACGGGACTGACGAAGGTCGGCCTGCCTGGTGCAGCGGTCGGCTTGCAGAAGGAAGACCCGACGATCGCCGAGTTCCTCAAGCCGCTCGGCTACATGACCGCGCAGTTCGGCAAGAACCACCTGGGCGATCAGGATCGGTTCCTGCCCACGAATCACGGGTTCGATGAGTTCTTCGGCAACCTCTACCACCTCAACGCAGAGGAGGAGCCGGAGAGCCCCGACTACCCGAAGGACCCGGAGTTCCGAAAGAAGTTCGGCCCTCGCGGCGTCCTGCGCGCCACATCGGACGGAAAGATTGAGGACACGGGTCCCCTAACGAGAAAGCGGATGGAAACGGTGGACGAGGAGTTTCTGGCGGCGGCGCGAGACTTCATCGACCGCAGCCGCAAATCCAACAAGCCGTTCTTCTGCTGGTTCAACTCCACCCGCATGCATGTCTTCACGCACCTGAAACCCGCGTCAGCGGGCAAGACGGGGCTGGGGTTGCAGGCCGACGGGATGACCGAGCACGATGCGATGGTCGGCGAACTGCTCAAGCAACTCGACGACCTCGGCATCGCCAAGGACACGATTGTCATCTACACGACCGACAACGGCGCGATGAAGAACCAGTGGCCCGACGGCGGCGCGTCGCCCTTCCGCTCGGAGAAGGATACCGGCTGGGAAGGAGCCGTGCGCGTGCCCGCTCTCATCCGCTGGCCCGGGCACATCAAACCCGGCTCCAACTTCATGGACCTGTTCAGCGCCGAAGACTGGCTGCCCACGCTCGTCGCCGCGGCCGGCGGCGACCCGAACCTGCGCGAGAGCGCGACGAAGGGCGTGAAAGCAGGTGATAAGAGCTTCAAGGTCCATCTCGACGGCTACAACCAGGTGCCATACCTGACGGGACAGTCGAAGACGAGCGCTCGTCACGAGTATGTTTACTTCAGCGACGACGGCGACCTGCTTGCTTACCGCGACGACCGTTTCAAATACCACTTCACCATCCAACAGACGACCGGCATGCAAGTCTGGCGCATGCCCCTCACGACACTGCGCGCCCCCATCATGATCGACCTGAAGTCCGACCCATACGAGAACTCCTGGGATGGCGCGCCCGCTTGGGAACAGTGGGCTTTGGACCATACATACCAAGTGCTGCCCGCCGTCGAGAAGGTCGGCGCATACCTCGCAACCTACAAGGATTTTCCGCCTCGTCAGCGACCGGCGAGTTTCTCCGTTGATCAGATCATCGAGAAGCTCAACGCCGGCAACAAAGGGAAATAGCCCGTGTCGCCTCCGTCCTCTCGTCCTTGTGATCCCGCTTGGGGTCTCAAGGGCGAGACTGGAGGCGACGGAAGACGAGGTAGGGACTTGGGTAACGTGGACATGACGCCGCGCGATCAAATTCTGGAGTTGAAACGGCGCATCGGTGCCGCTGTCATCGGGCAGGAGGCGGTCATTGATCAACTGCTCATCGCGTTGCTCGCGAACGGGCATTTGCTCATGGAAGGTCTGCCCGGCTTGGCGAAGACGCGCACGATCAAGACGCTGGCGAAGAATCTGGAGAGCCAGTTCTCGCGCATTCAATTCACGCCCGACTTGCTGCCGAGCGACATCACCGGCACCGAGGTGCTCGAGGAGGATCACACCACCGGGCGGCGGATCTTCCGGTTCATCAAGGGGCCGGTGTTCGCCAACCTGGTGCTCGCCGACGAGATCAACCGCACGCCGCCCAAGACCCAGGCGGCGCTGCTGCAGTCGATGCAGGAGTACCGGGTGACCGCGGGCGGCACGACCCACGAGCT
>CAXTRS010000076.1:0-4947 GCA_964246635.1 uncultured Chthoniobacterales bacterium
GTCCAAAGGCTGAACTGGCAGGGTGCGATCCCCAGACCCTGCCAGTCGAAGGGCCGGACCCTGCCAGTCTGCCGTCTGAAAGGCGGGACTCCGCTGGCTGCGCAGGCGCCGTTGGCGCCGCCGTCTGTCGTCTCGGAGAGGGTGCCGCCGCCTCAAGGGCCGTCGGCGCGCAGGTGGGCGAGCAGTTCGTCCATCTGGATGATGGCCACGCTGCTCGCGCTGTCGCTCATCGCGTAGGGCATGATGAGCTTGCCCTCGTGGACCAGGGCGCCGCAGGTATAGACGACGTTGGGCACGTAGCCTTCGCGCTCGTTGGCGTTGGGTTTGAGCATCGGCTGGCGCAGGCGGCCGATAATCTTGCGCGGGTCTTCGAGGTCGAGCAACACGGCGCCGATGCAGTATTTGCGCATCGCCCCGACGCCGTGCGTGAGCAAGAGCCAGCCCTCCGGCGTCTCGATGGGCGAGCCGCAGTTGCCGAGCTGGATGAATTCCCACGGCTCGGCGGGCTGCTGGAGCGGGATGGTGTCTTCCCAGAAATAGGGGTTGTCCGAGAGCATGAGAAACAGGTTCTCGTTGTCCTGGCGCGAGATCATCGCGTAGTTGCCGCCGACCCGCCGCGGGAAGAGCGCCATGCCTTTGTTCTGCACGGCGTTGCCGTTGAGCGTGTTGATCTTGAAGTGCAGGAAATCGGGCGTGCGCAGGAGCATCGGCAGGATCACGCGGCTATTGTAGGCGGTGTAGGTGGCGTAATACATCACGCTGCCGTCGTCCTCGACGAAGCGCACGAAGCGGGCGTCCTCGATGCCGTTGCTCTCGTTGGAGGAGACCGGGTAGATGATGCGCTCGCTCAACGGCAGGCTGGCGGGGAATTGCAGCTCGTAATTGCTCTGCGCCAGCCAGAGCACGGTGTCGATGATGCGCTGCTGGTTGACGCCGATCCTGGGGTAGAGCTTCTTGCGGTAGGCCGCCAGGGAGGCGTTGAGCTCGTGTGCGGTGAAGGATTCCGGCAACGGCTCGAGGATCTCTCGCACCGACGCCTCGAAGCCCATCTCGGCGAGCTTGCGGCGGAAGATCGCCTTGTCATAACTCGGGTCGGCGATGACTTCGGGTGTGGTGACGAAGCGATTGATCGGATCGACGGCGATCTCGTTGTTCGCCTGGATGACGCCGCCGCGGAATTCGATGCTCGAGATGTGGCCTTCGCCGGTGGCGCGCAGGCTCATCACGAAACGCAGCGCCCCGGGCGGCAGGCCGGATTGGTCCGGGTGCGCGACGATGGAAGGGTTGAACAGCGCGGCGCTTTCGAGCGCATATTCCTGTGTGAAATAGGCGCCGATGAGCAGTTGTCGGCCGCGGTCGAGCGGCAGGAGCGCCCTGGAGCCGGAGTCCTTCGGCACGTGTTTGGCCACGCGCTCGTAGTTCTTCTCGAAGACTTGCTGGGTTTGGAGATGCCGTCCGTCAAATTCGTCGAGCACTTCGCCGAGCAGCCGGCGCACTTCACTATCGGGCAGCGAGAGCACGCGGGTGATGATACGCGCGATGCGTCCGTCCACATTGAGGAGGAACGGCCGGAGCAACACACGCGAGCTATCCGGCAGAAAGCACAGCCGGGTGCGCCCGACTGCAATCGGTGTCGTAAGCATGTTGCTGGGAGCCTGTCATGCCCTTTCGCCCGTGTAAACTGGCGGGATGGAAGCCCTGCGCCTGCGAGCGCTCACGTGCCCGGCTCGGGCACAGAAGCCCTGGCGTGAAGCCGGCTCGCGTTCTCCAAGCCCGGCACGCTTTGCGGCCAGTGGACAGCCCGACAACCTAAACCTAGACTGGAGGCAAACACCGCTCCGGCAAACTCTTCCTCTGGCTGTGGGCCCGGGGTCACTGGCACTCGCAGAACGCACGGGGGGCGGACGCGCGCAACGGGTGTGCGCCGAATCATAAATAAATGCTGACCAAGTCACTGCGCTTTGGCACGTCACTGACCAATCATCGACTGCACCGAGCGCAGGTGAGCGAGCCGCCTCTGCGGGCGGAGTTATTTGGCGCGGAACAACTCGCGCGGCATGCCGAGGCGATCGCGGCCAGGCACCGAATTGTCACCGCGCGCGGCGCCAATCGCCTGCTCGCGCGGCTGGATCACAACGAGCAGGTCCTCAAAGCCTTTAATAGCGCCACGTTGGAAGTGGACAAAAGCCGCCGGGTTACGCCCGCGGCTGAATGGCTGCTCGATAATTTCTATTTGGTCGAGGAGCAGATCCAGATGGCCCGACGCCATCTGCCGCGAGAATACAGCCGGGAACTGCCGCGCCTGGCGAACGGGCCGTCGGCCGGTTTGCTGCGGGTTTACGACATCGTGCTCGAATTGATCTCGCATGTGGACGCGGAGATCGACGCCGCCCTGCTGACCGCGTTCGTCGCGGCTTACCAAAGGGTCTCGATTCTGAAACTCGGCGAGCTTTGGGCCATCCCCATCATGCTCCGGCTGGGGCTGATCGAGAACTTGCAGCGCATCACCACCGGCCTCGCCAAGGCGCGCCGCGATCGCAACCTTGCCAACGTTTGGGTGGATCGTTTGCAGGCCATGGCGGAGCAAAATCCGTCGCACCTGGTCATCGTGGTCGCAGACATGGCGCGGGCCGATCTTCCTCTGTCCAGCTCGTTTGTCGCGGAATTCTGCCAGCGCCTCTCGCATCTAAACCCGATCCTGCACCTCGCCCGCGGCTGGCTCGAGCAGCGGCTGCTCGAACAGGGACTTGCGATCGAGCAGCTCGTGCATCGCGAAAGCCAGAATCAGGCTTCCGACCAGATCTCCGTCAGCCACAGCATCGCCAGTCTCCGCGCGTTGGGCGCGATCGATTGGAAGGAGTTTCTCGAGACCCTGAGCCGAGTCGAGCAAACCCTGCGCAGCGACCCCGCCGCCATCTACGGCGACATGGATTTTGCGACGCGCGACAACTATCGCCACGCCGTCGAATCCCTCGCCCGGCAGAGCCGGTATTCGGAGACCGAGGTCGCCCAGAAGGCCGTCGAGCTCGCGCGAGCAAAAGTCGGTTCCGAGCACCCGGAAGGTCGCGCGGCGCACGTCGGGTTCTACTTGATCGACAAGGGCCGGCCCGCGCTGGTCCGCGCGATCGCGGCGCGCCCCCCGTGGAAGACCATCGTCGAGCGCAGCATCCGCCGATTCCCCTTCGCCTTCTATGTGGGCGGCATTGCCTTGCTCACTCTGCTCGCGACTTTGGGTTTCGTGCGACAGGCGCAAACGCTCGATGTGCACGGGTGGAAGCTGGCCTTGTGCACGCTGACTTTTCTTCTCGGTGTCAGCCAATTGGCGGTGGCGCTGCTGAACTGGCTTTCTGCGCTGCTCGTAGCTCCACGTCTCCTTCCCCGTCTGGATTTTTCCGCCGGCATCGCGCCCGATTGCCGCACCATGGTAGTCATCCCGGCTCTGCTGGGCAGTTTGGAAGGGATCGACTCCCTCCTGGAGGCCGCGGAGATCCATCACTTGGCGAATCGGGATCCGCTCCTCCATTTCGCCTTGTTGACGGACTGGCGCGATGCCTCCGCTGAGACCCTCCCGGAGGATCAGCCGTTGCTCGCCGCGGCCCGGGCGGGAATCGAGCGGCTGAATCGAAAATATTCCCCCAAGGAACGCGATCTTTTCTTCCTCTTCCATCGACCACGGCGGTGGAACCCCGCCGAGGGTGTCTGGATGGGGTATGAGCGGAAGCGCGGAAAGCTGATGGAGTTTAACTCGTTTCTCCGCGGCGGTTGTGCGGAGTGTTTTTCGGAGGTCATCGGCCAGATCGCGATCCTGCCTGCGGTCAAATACGTCATCACTCTGGACACCGATACTCAACTGCCGCGCGAATCAGCCCGGCAACTCGTCGGGACGATGGCCCATCCTTTGAACAGGCCGCGGTTCGACCCGGCAAAGAGGATTGTCACCGAGGGATATGGTCTCCTGCAACCGCGGGTCGAAATCAGCCTGCCGAGTGCCGGGCGCTCTTGGTTCGTCAGGCTCCATGCCGGGGACACGGGGATCGATCCTTACACTCGCGCGGTCTCGGACGTGTATCAGGATTTGTTTCAGGAAGGCTCGTTTGTCGGCAAAGGCATCTATGAAGTCGATGCCTTTGCACGCGCGCTCGCCGGACGCTTCCCGGAAAACGCGGTATTGAGCCACGACTTGCTCGAGTCTGCCTACGCGCGCTGCGCGCTGGTGAGCGACGTTAAATTCTACGAAGACTATCCTTCTCGTTACGAGGTCGATGTCGGCCGCCGGCGCCGTTGGATCCGGGGTGATTGGCAAATCCTGCCCTGGCTGCTGCCGTGGGTTCCGGGGGCGGACAAACAACGCCTCCCTAATCCGCTCTCGCCGGTATCGTGGTGGAAAATTTTCGATAACCTGAGGCGTAGTCTGGTCCCCATCGCGCTGCTGCTCTTCTTGCTGACAACATGGTTCGTCGTCCCGCACCTTGGCTACCTTGGCGCGACCTTGGTGCTCACGGTCGTCATGGTTCAGGGATTCCTCTCGGTCTTGAGCGAACTCTTGCGCAAGCCGAAGCAACTCCCCAAGTGGATGCATTTGCGTAGCGTGGGCACCTCGGCGGCGCGCCAACTCGGCCAAATCTCGCTCGGCCTGGCCTTTCTTCCCTACGAGGCCTGGCTCAGCTTGGAGTCCATTAGTCGCACCTTGGTGCGCCTGCTCGTTACGCGGAAGCGGCTGCTGGAATGGCGCACCTCCAGCGAGGTCGCGCGTCGGGCACAGGCGGATCTCTCCAACTTTTATGGCAAGATGTGGAGCGCGCCGGCGGTGGCCGTGGCGAGCGGCTTGTGGTCAGGTGTGACGCGGCCAGCGCAACTTCCCCAGATCCTGCCGTTCCTGCTGCTGTGGCTTCTAGCTCCGTGGATTGCCTCGTGGATCAGTCGGCCGATCGCGGCGCGCTCCACATC
>CAXTRS010000076.1:4957-15621 GCA_964246635.1 uncultured Chthoniobacterales bacterium
GCCCGTGTTAACGACGGAGCAACGCCTCTTTCTCCGGCGGATCGCGCGCAAGACCTGGCATTTTTTTGAAACCTTCGTCAACGCACAGGAGAACTGGCTGCCGCCCGACAATTTTCAGGAAGAACCTTTCGTCGGGGTGGCTGCGCGGACCTCGCCGACGAACATGGGGTTGGCGCTGCTGGCTAATCTTGCCGCGCGCGATTTTGGTTACCTCTCGGTAGGCCGATTGATTGCGCGCACGGATGCCAGCCTTGCCACGATGCGGCAGCTCGAGCGGCATCGCGGCCATTTCTATAATTGGTATGAGACCCGCACGCTCAAGCCGCTCCTGCCGCTGTATGTTTCCAGCGTTGACAGCGGCAATCTCAGCGGCCACTTGCTCACCCTCGGTGCCGGGCTCAGGGAACTGACCGATGCGAGGATTTTTGAACCGGAAATTTTTGCCGGGCTGCGTGACACCGCGGGCGTGCTGCAAAGTCTGAGCGGAACAAACGGCGCACTCTCGAAGCTGGAGACCGAACTGGAACAAACGCCTTCGACCTTGCGCCAGGCGTGTGATGCGCTGGCGAGCGCGACCAGGCACGCGGAACAAATCTCTGCCAGCCTGACGAATAGTGCAGAAGGTGTGAAAGCCCTGGCAGGGAGCCTGCAGCAAAGTTGCGTGGACCATCTGGAGGAACTGCTTTTTCTTGCACCTTGGTTGGCGCGGGCGGATCTCACCACGCTCGGCGCCTCGGCAGGACTTTCCGAAAAACTCACCCAACTCGATGGCGTCATCTCCCTGCGAGAGGTCGCGACTCTTGAGCAAAGGCTCGCGCAACTCGACGAGCAGATCAGTTCGCCCTGGGTGGACTGTCTGCGGGAAGCG
This sequence comes from uncultured Chthoniobacterales bacterium, assembly GCA_964246635.1. Lineage (GTDB taxonomy): Bacteria > Verrucomicrobiota > Verrucomicrobiia > Chthoniobacterales > SZAS-18 > JAFAXH01. The sequence continues at coordinate 5,826 of CAXTRS010000076.1, forward strand.
AGTGCCCGGGCACGCGAGCGCGTCCGCAAATTGGAAACTCTCGCCAGTCAGGCCGAAGAAATCGCGGAGATGGATTTCACCTTCCTGTTCGATCCGTCGCGCGATCTGTTCTCGATCGGCTTCAATGTCACCGAAGGTCGGCGGGATGGAAGTTTCTACGATCTCCTCGCTTCGGAGGCGCGACTTTGCAGCTACGTCACGATCGCGCAGGGGCAGGTCCCGCAGGAGCACTGGTTCTCGCTCGGTCGTTTGCTCGTCGCACCGCGCGGGGAGCCGATCTTGGTTTCATGGAGCGGGTCGATGTTCGAGTATCTGATGCCGCTGCTGGTGATGCCCAACTACAACAACACGTTACTCGATCAAGCGACCAAAGCGGCCGTCCAGCAACAGATCGAATACGGCAACGAACGGGGCGTTCCCTGGGGCATCTCGGAATCCGGTTACAGCCGCACCGATGCGCAGCAGAATTATCAGTATCGCGCATTTGGTGTTCCGGGCCTGGGTTTGAAACGAGGCCTGGCCGAGGACCTCGTGATCGCGCCTTATGCGAGCGCGATGGCGTTGATGGTCGCGCCACGCGAAGCCTGTGAAAATTTGCAGCGGCTTTCCGCCGAGAGGCGTGAAGGGATATACGGTTTTTACGAAGCGATCGATTACACTCCTTCACGGCTGCCGCCGGATGAGACCAGCGTGACCATCGGATCGTTCATGGCTCATCACCAGGGGATGAGTCTGCTGTCCCTGGTTTATTTGTTGCGCGACCTCCCAATGCAGCGGCGTTTTCTCGCGCGTCCGCTGCTCAAGGCGGCTGATCTCTTACTGCAGGAACGCGTTCCCAAAGCGGAGGCAAACGTGCTCCCGGAAGATTTAGCTTTAGAGGAATCCCGGTTGGAGCGCGGCGATGGCGAGGGAGTCATGCGGGTGCTGATAAATCCCACCGCGCCGACGCCCGATGTGCATCTCTTGTCGAACGGTCGTTACCACGTCGCGATCAGCAGCGCGGGTGGCGGGTATAGCCGGTGGCGCGATCTGGCGGTGACTCGGTGGCGGGAGGATGCCACGCGCGATTGCTGGGGAATGTTCATCTACCTGCACGATGCAACCACCGGAGAATTGTGGTCCACCGCTTATCACCCCACCGGCCGCCTGACCAAAGGCTACGAGGCGATCTTCACCCAAGCGCGCGCCGAGTTTCGCCAGCGGCATGGCGGGCTCGAGATTCATACGGAGCTTTGCGTTTCGCCCGAAGACGACGTGGAGCTGCGGCGGACTACGCTCACCAATCACTCCTCTACTCCGCGCGTCGTTGAGTTAACGAGTTACGCGGAGGTAGTCTTGGCCACGCAGGCCGCGGATGAGGCGCATCCGGCGTTCAGCAATCTCTTCGTGCAAACGGAATTCTCCCGCCCTTCGTCTTCCATTCTTTGCACGCGCCGCGCACGTTCGGCGGAGGAAAAGCCTCCGTGGCTGCTCCATCTGATGGTAGGCGAAGGCGGGACACAAGGGGACATCTCGTGCGAAACTGATCGCTACAAGTTCGTTGGGCGTGGCCGCTCACTGGCCAATCCTGCGGCGATGCAAAAGGTCGCGCCGCTCTCGGATACCGCTGGCCCGGTGCTCGACCCGATCATCTCGCTCCGGCGCACGGTCACTCTGCAACCCGATGAAACCGCCGTGCTGAATTTCGTCACCGGCGTCACCGAAAACCGGGAAGCTGCGCTCGCGCTCGTGGAAAAATATCAGCACCCGCGCATGGCCGATCGCGCGCTCGACCTAGCCTGGACGCATGGCCAGGTGACCCTGCGACAACTCGACGTCACGGAAGCGCAGGCTCAACTCTACGCCCGGCTGGCGGGCGCGATCATCTACGCCGATCCCGCGCGCCGGGCTACTTCCGGCGTGCTGCTCGGAAATCGTCGCGGGCAGAGCGGCCTCTGGACATACGGCATTTCCGGCGATACGCCGCTGGTCGTCCTCCGGATCACGGACGCGGAAAAGATCGACATCGTGCGCCAGCTTATTCAGGCGCATTCCTATTGGCGGGCGAAAGGGCTGGCGGTAGAGCTGGTCATCTTGAATGAGGACGTTTCGGTTTATCGCCAGTCCCTCCACGACCAGATCAACAACATGATCGCGTCGGGCGCGGCCGCCTCAATGCTCGATAAACCCGGTGGCATTTTTGTCCGGCGTCTCGAGCAGATTCCCAACGACGACCGCGTCCTCCTGCAATCCGCGGCGCGCATCGTTCTCGACGATGAACATGGATCGCTCGCGGACCAATTGGAACAGCGGAGCGTGCTCGAGCCGCTGGTTCCGGCATTTGTCGCGAGTCGTCCGGCGGTCGTCGATGCATCGCCGCCGCTCCTGCCGCGCGAACTGATCTATCAGAATGGGTTCGGCGGTTTCACCCGGGATGGTCACGAGTATGTCATTACCCTCGCCCCCGGCCAGGTGACTCCGGCGCCGTGGGTCAATGTGCTCGCGAACCCTTCGTTCGGAACCGTCGTTTCGGAGAGCGGCGGCGCTTACACCTGGGCGGAAAACGCCCACGAGTTTCGCCTTACCCCGTGGCACAACGATCCCGTCCAGGATGTCAGCGGAGAAGCCTTTTACATTCGCGACGAAGAGAGCGGCCAAGTCTGGTCGCCCATGCCGGCGCCGGCGCGCGGAGCCACGCCTTATGTCATCCGGCACGGCTTCGGTTACACCGTCTTCGAGCACTTCGAGAACGGCGTTGTCTCCGAGTCGTGGGTTTATGTCGCGATGGATGCCTCGGTCAAGCTCACGCGGGTGAAGTTGCGCAACGCCTCCGGCGGTCCGCGCCGCCTTTCGGTCACCGGTTATTGTGAATGGGTCTTGGGCGATCTCCGGCATAAAACGCTGCTGAACGTCCAGACCGAAGTCGATCCCAAGACCGGGGCGTTGCTCACGCGCAATTTCTACAACATCGAATTTCCGGATCGCATCGTCTTCCTCGATGTGAACGAGCCGACGCGCACGCTCACCGGCAATCGCAAGGAATTCGTCGGCCGGAATGGCGATTTGTCGCGACCAGCAGCCCTCAAGCGCACGCGTCTCTCCGGCAAAGTTGGCGCAGGCTTGGATCCGTGCGGGGCGATCCAGGTTGCTTTCGATCTTGCGGATGGCCAGGAGCGCGAGACCACCTTCCGCCTCGGCGTCGGTCGCAGCTCGGCTGAAGTGCAGCAATTGATCCAGCGTTTTCGGCGAGCGGACGCCGGTCAACAGACGCTCGACGCAGTCCACGAATTCTGGAATCGCACTCTGGGCGCGATCAATGTCGATACGCCCGACCCTTCCGTGAACGTCATGGCGAATGGCTGGCTTTTATATCAAACCCTCGGTTGCCGGGTTTGGGGGCGAACGGGCTTTTATCAATCCGGCGGCGCCTACGGATTCCGCGACCAACTGCAGGATGTGATGGCGCTGGTGCATGCCGAGCCCGGTTTGACGCGCGAACATTTGCTGCGCGCAGCCGGCCATCAATTTCGCGAAGGCGACGTTCAACACTGGTGGCATCCGCCTGCCGGGCGTGGTGTGCGCACGCATTTCTCCGACGATTTTCTTTGGCTGCCCTACGTCACTTGCCGTTACATCTCCACCACCGGCGATACCGGCGTGCTCGATGAAAACGTCACGTTCCTCGAGGCCCGCCCGGTCATGCCCGAGGAAGAAGCCTACTACGACCTGCCGAACCGTTCCCAGGAAGCAGGGACCCTCTACGAGCATTGTGTCCGCGCGATCGAACACGGTTTGCGTTTTGGCGAACATGGGTTGCCGTTGATCGGCTCCGGCGATTGGAACGACGGCATGAACATGGTGGGCAAACAAGGGCAAGGCGAAAGCGTCTGGCTGGCCTTTTTTCTATACGATGTGCTGAAGCAATTCGCCGAAATCGCGCGTGAGCGACAAGACGCCACGTTCGCCGAACGCTGCCTCGAGCAGGCGCAGACGTTGCAACAAAACATCGAAGCCAAGGCTTGGGATGGCCAATGGTATCGGCGCGCCTATTTCGATAACGGGGAGCCGCTCGGGTCCCAGGAGAACCCAGAGTGCCAGATCGATTCCCTCCCGCAAAGCTGGTCGGTGATTAGCTGCGCTGGCGCTCCATCGCGCTCCAAACAGGCAATGGATGCGGTCGATCAGCGTTTGGTCCGCCGCGAAGCCAAATTAATCCAGCTCTTCGATCCCCCTTTCGATCGGTCGGTGCTGAACCCCGGCTACATCAAAGGTTACATTCCCGGCGTGCGCGAAAACGGCGGCCAATATACCCATGGCGCCATCTGGACGACCATGGCCTTCGCCCTCATGGGAGAAACTGAGCGCGCCTGGGAACTCTTCGCCCTCCTCAATCCCGTCCACCACGGTGGCAGCGCCGAGCGTATCAGCACCTATAAAGTCGAGCCCTACGTCCTCGCCGCTGATGTTTACGTGCTCGCCCCCCGCACCGGCAGGGGGGGCTGGACCTGGTATACCGGTTCAGCCGGCTGGATGTATCGGCTCCTCGTCGAAACGCTGCTGGGTGTAAAACTGGAAGGCGGCCAACTGCGTCTCGTTCCCCGTTTCCCCAACCACTGGACCACCTACAAGATTCACTATCGCCATCGGCAAACGGTCTATCACATCACCCTCACCCGCTCGGCAGAAGGCGCCACCGGCACACAACAATTGAGCCTCGACGGCCAAGTGCTGACGGACGAAATGATCCCCTTGGTCAACGACCACATCGAGCATTTTGTGGAGGCGCACTTCGGCTGACACCTTTTGTAACAATTTGCAGGACCTTTGCGAAGGAGGCATTTAGAAATAGAGAGCACATTACAGTCTAACCCCCGTTAGATCATTGGCATCCGCCTGAATCTTACCGTTGCGATCGCGATTGCCGCAACGTTCGCAAACGACGCGTGGCGGAGCGTCAAATCTCGCATCCACGACAGAGTGGCGATAAGGCTAGCTGACACAAAGAACCAAGTCGTGCTGATACATTTTTTCGTCGGAGCCCTCCATTACTTCCGTATAAATTCTCTTTGCTTTTGCTAACTGCTCCAAGAGTTCTGGAGCCTGTCATGCAATATATCCGTCAACTCTTTGGTGCAGTTCAAGGAGCGTGACATGCTCTGGCGCAATGGCGATCGGACAAAAAAGTCTGGCAGACGTTCTAGCCACAACCAAATTCAATTCGACACCGATGCCAAATCTAAGGAAATCGATACACGAAGTTTGATGCTTCACGCATCGAACGGTCAGGAAATTTTGCTCGACACCGAGACACCTGTCGATGAATCTGCATTGCGGAAAGCCGAAAATCGTCAATGCACATCTGTCTCTTGTCGAGCTATTTTCCTCAGCGATGTGGAATCGCCAGTTACACTCATTTCCTGGCGGAAGCGTTAAGTGCGAGCAACCCGAAGGTCCGGGTGACAGTGTTGGGTCAAAAACCGGTGACGAAACCGGCAGGTGTTAACTACGAGGTGATACCGACGTATTCTCGGGACGGAAATTTCCCTGAGGAGGTGATGCAGACACTTTCGACACGAGATGTTGACGTCCTGCATATCCAACACGAATACGGCATCTTCGGGGCAGATGGTCGTATGCTCGATCTCCTCCGCAGGTTGCGTAGTGCCGACATTGCAGGTGTGTTGACGCTGCATAGCGTTCACACAAGACTAAGTCTGAACGCGGGGTGCGCACACACTGAGATAACCAGGGCATTTCGACGGCTCAATGTGGAGCATTATCAGTGCGATCTCGTCCAACAAAGCCAACTGACTATCGTCCATCACGAAGGTGCCATTCGACAAGTCTTACTGCGCCAGGGCTGTGACCGCGACAGTATCGCCGTAATTCCCCATGGCACACCGCAGCTCCAGATTGCGGACCCAGTCGCGGCGAAAGTTGCACTGGGCGTAGATCTAACCGCACCACTCTTAGTATCGTTCGGATACTTCGCGCGATCGAAAAATTTACAAATGCTGATTCGTGCGTTCAAACGCGTGAACGCACAGTTTCCAACTGCGAAGCTCTGGCTTGGCGGACACATTCGTGCGCGAACTCCGGATGCAATCGCCTATGCTACGAAGTGTAAACAAATGCTTAAGGATCACCGACTTGACCGCGATGTGATCTTATCCGAAGATTTTTCGGACGATGATAGATTATCGAAGGTATTGGCCGCGGCAGATATTTGTTGTTTTGCTTACGATGAAGACACTCGATCTGTCAGTGGCGCGCTCCATACTGCAATGGGATTCGGCAAGGTGGTGGTCGCATCTCGCATTCCGAAGTTCCATGAGCTCACCAACATTGCTGACGAAGTGTTAGTCAATCCCCGCCGGCCACGTGAGTTGAGTCGGCTGATAGCGCGAATACTCACTGATAAAAGCTTCCGGGAAGCGATAAAAGAAAGAATACAAGCGTATGCGATGACAACCAGTTGGACCCGAGTCGCCGAAGCACATCTGGCTACTTATCACACGTGCCTGCAGCGCCGGAGGGAAACGGCGCTCGCTGCATAAGCAAGTTATGCCGCCTGCAACAAGCAAACGAAACACGATTTTTATCAGCTACAGCCATGCTGATAAAGAGCGTAAATGGTTAAGCCGAGCACAGACGCATTTAAAGCAACTCGAACTCCAAGGCCTTGTTGACCGATGGGATGATACTCGCATTAAGGCGGGGCAAGACTGGCGAAAGGAAATTGCACAGGCGCTAGAATCCTCATCGGTTGCGATTCTGCTGGTTAGTGCCAATTTTCTGGCATCGGACTTCATTCACGAGAATGAACTTCCACCACTTTTGATGGCTGCAGAAAAACGTGGCACCTTGATCATTCCAGTAATTGCTTCTGCATGTGGCTTTGCTCGGCTTCCTGAATTGTCTAAGCTACAGGCTATAAATTCTCCCTCCAATACGCTGGCCGACATGTCGCTCGCCAAACAGGATAGGCTTTGGGATGGGGTGGTCGAACGTATACAGGAATTTCTTTCGGGCCGAAAAAAGGTTTCTGCGCAACGAACTCGAACGAGAAAGCGGATTTTATCCGTCAAGGCGGCGAACGAGCAGCAGCAAGGTGGCGGACCGCCAGCGCATCCTGAATCCATTCCCGTAGTAGGACAGTTTTTCGGCCGCAGCGAACACTTGGAGAAGCTGCATCATTTCATCGCCGATCCGTCGATGCGGGTTGCCGTCATCCAAGGCTTTTATGGGATTGGCAAAACCACACTCGTTTCAAAGCTGGTTGAATCGGCAAGTATAAAAGCCGGAAATATTTTCTGGCACACCTGCAGCGCAGATAAGGCGACCCCTGATGTTCTACTATCAGCGTTGAATTTGTTTTTTATAAAGCACAGAGATTTATCGCTGCGCTACCTTTGGAAGGATCCCAATCCTGCGCACCTTCGGTTAAAGCTCGAGAAGTTGATAAAGGCGCTGTGCAAAAGAACGTATTTTATAGTTTTAGACGAATTTGAGAAATGGTTGAACGCAGAATTTCAGGTGCGTAACCCTCAGCTCGCTGAGGTATTATTGACGATGTTTAGCGGCAATCATAACAGTAAATTAATACTAACGTCTCGTAAGCGACCGCTGTTTGATCCCATTTTGAGTTCGGTGCCGTTGGGTAGTTGGTTCGAAACAACGCTCAATGGTTTGGAAACATCCGATGCAATCAAGTTGCTTCGCATGACAGGGCTGAATCTCAAGGACGAGCTTCTTGAGCGGCTCGCACTAGGTTACGAGAACAATCCTAAGATGTTAAGGATTATTAGTCATCAGATTGGCAAGCTTTATCGTGATCCTGAGGATTTACTTAAACCAGGCAGCGCAGAGTTCCGGCTTATCGACGCATTGGCTTACGCTTTTCTAGGGCTACCCTCCGAGAGTAGGGACGCACTTGAGTTGTTGGTAATCTGCCGCCTGTCACTAACAAGTTCTCAGTTGCGCCATTTGGGAATTCGATTTGATCGAGCGGTTGGACCTTTAATCAATAGCTTTCTCGTCCAGTTTGGTGAGCCAACCCAGCATGTAATGGTTAGCGGGATAGTGCGAAACGAGATTTTCGCTTCTCTTAGCCCCGAACGCAAGCTGGAGTTACATAAGCATTTGGCGGAACTTTTTGCCCAGGCGCGTGGTGCATTCAGGCAAAACAGTATGGAAGGTGTTCAGTTCGCTCTTGAGGAAGCGTTTCATCGGCGTGAATCAAACGATCCCTCTGGTGCCAGGCGGGCAGTTGTTAGTGTCGCGTCGCATTTGATTGACTTGGGATATGTGGACCAAGCCAAAGAAAATCTAGAAATTGCTGTTGCTGGATCAGCGGAGGAGGCCCTGCGGGCTCAGGCGTGGGTCGGGCTCGGTAGAATCGCCGACCTTACCGCACGCTATGATGACGCGCTTGCTTACTTCGACAAGGCACTGACTTCTTATCGAAAACAAGCAAATCACGAAGGCACTGCCGACGTTCTATATCGAATTGGGAGGATTCACAACGCGCGCGGCAACTTATGCCAGGCAGAGTCCTTTTTACGCGAGTGTATCGTAACTTGTGAACAATACGGCGTCACGACAGGGTGGGCAGGCGCAGAACTCTCCCTGGCCTGGAATCATCAGCAGCGTGGTGCGTCGGACGAGGTCGTTCTTCGCGAGTTCAATCGCGCGGTGAAGCGTGCGGAAGATACACATGATTGGAAGGTGCTTTGCGCTGCTTGCTGGCATGTTGGTTTTCACCTCGGGGGGAAGATGGGCGATCAAAAAGGAGCGCGTGAAGCTTTTGCGGTGGCCGGAGGAATTGCTACTGAAAAAGGCCTGGCAAAGGAACTCGGTGCGATTGAAACCGGCCTGGCTTATCTCACGACTATTTGGGGCGACCCCGAAGAAGGTGAAATCCACGCGCGTCGCGCAATCGAATTAAGTAAAAATCTTGGCAACGTTTACGAGATGTCCAATGCATATTGCAATTTAGGCAAGGCGCTCGAAGCTCAATGCCAGTGGGACGAGGCTGAGGGCGCCTATGCAGAGGGACGTCGGATAGCTAGTTTGATCTCGAATTTTGGCGGCCAAGTATTTGCAGATCGCGGTCTTGCGCGCGTTTATAGTAAGACAGGCGATTTTCCTAAAGCGGTAACACTGTTACAGAGCGCTCTTATACGGGCACAGGAGCGCGATCTGCCACAGGCAGTGACCGACCTTAAAGAGGATCTCAAAGTCCTGCAAAGATGATGTCAGCTTGGAACTGCGGACCGAAGGCGCACATTGGGTCGCGACTCTAACGCGATTTTACCGGCGCCTTGTTCAACGGTCTCGATGCCCGCCACGCGCCGTTTGTTGTTGGTCGATGACCATCCGGTTTTCGCACCGCTCTGCGCCGACTCATTGATCGCCAGCCCGACCTTAAAGTCTGCGGTGAAGCAGCCGACCTCGCGAGCGCGGCCGAGCTCGCGGCGCGGCTGCAACCCGACCTCATCCTGCTCGACGTCTCACTCGGCGACGCCGACGGACTGGACTTGTTCCCGCGCTTGCACGCTTCCGGGTCGGAGACAACGCCCGTCGTGGTGCTTTCGATGCACGAAGAGACCGCGCACCTCGCCCGCGCGCACGCCGCCGGCGCGAGCGCGTATGTCACCAAGTCGCGCGACACCGCGCACCTGTTGGCGGTCTTGCGCGAGACGCTCGTTTCAAGGCAGGGACGCACCTCCGGGGGCATCCGTAGATTTTGATGGGCGGAGGATGTCCGCTCGGCGGAAAGTCACGGACACCCCGGAGGTGCGTCCCTGCCTTATAA
>CAXTRS010000077.1:0-9184 GCA_964246635.1 uncultured Chthoniobacterales bacterium
CCCGGGGGCGGGGGCGGCGCGCCGGTGGCGGGCCCGGGGGGGCTGTGGGGGGGTTCCCGGCGCGCCGCGGGCACGGGGGGGGGGGACGCCCACCCCACCCAGGAACGATTGCCGCGAGACTTTGGTGTGCACACGTAGAGCAGGATAAGGCAGCGGCGTTCGTTGCCCCGGACAGTGCCGGTTGCTGTGGCGCTGCGATTCAACCCGCGGGCGGTGGCGACAACGGCCATTCGTCGCCCGTTTCGTCTTCGCGCTCGTCGGGCACCCCGGCCGGGCGCGGTGCCGGCTCCAGCGCCTCCAGCGAGACTGGGTCCGCCTCCCGGCCGCCGCGCTGGATTTCCAGCAGCGTCGCGATGTCCAGCGCATCCTTGGCGCGGCCGGTGCCGGTCTTCAGTGCGACCAAATGTTCGATCGAGAGATAAACGATGCTGCCCCCTCCCGTCAGCGGGTAAATTCGTCCGTGCTGCCTCGCGCTGGAGTAATCGACCGCTTCCTTTAATGTCCGGGCGGGCATCAGGGTAAAAAGGTCCAGAGTGAATTCACCTTCGCGGATCCGGATCGAACCGACATCAGCAGGGACAAAATCCGCCACGTCCAATTCCCGCGCGTAGCCCTCGCCCCAACTCGACAACGTTTCCAAAAGACGCTGCGCGTTTTCCTCCGTCGCTTCGACCAGAATGTCCAGATCGCGCGTCGCGCGCACGTAGCCGTGCAGGCAAACCGCGACTCCGCCCACCACGACGAAGCGCACGTTGGCCTCAGCGAGCTTTGCCAACAGCTTTGCGAACGCGCCTGGCATCGGGTTCTGGCCAACGGTCGCCGAGCAGGTCGCGCAGGTTGGCGTTGAGCTGGTCGAGCAGCGTCAGCCGATCCGTCTTGGTGGCGCAGCCGACGACTTTGCGCAACGGCTCGCCGTCCAACTCATAGACGTTGCCACAAAGCCGCAGGCGCGGCGTGATCTGCTCGATCAGGGGCGGTTGCGGGTCCTTGTCCATTGCCAGGCAGGCTACCGCACCGCGCGGAATTTTCCAAGTGACATCGGGGCCGCGCTCAATAACTTGACCGTCCCCGCAAGTCAGGCAGTTCCCCTTTTCTATGTCACTCTACCGCACACACCATTGCGGCCAGCTCCGCGCGACTGATGCCGGCCAGACTGTCACGCTCGCCGGCTGGGTCGCATCGAACCGCGATCATCACGGCGTCATTTTCATCGATCTGCGCGACCACGAGGGCGTCACGCAGGTCGTTTTTCGGCCGGAGGAAAACGCGGCGGTCGCGGCGGCTTCGCACGCGCTGCGGCGCGAGGACGTGGTCTCTGTGCGCGGGCGCGTCGCCAAGCGGCTGGAGGGGACGGAAAACGCGAAGCTCGCCACCGGCGACATCGAGCTCGTGGCGGACTCGTTGACGGTGTTGAATAAAGCCGAAACGCCGCCGTTTCCGCTCGACGCCGAAGTGGCGAACGAAGACCTGCGGCTCGCGCACCGCTACCTCGACCTGCGCCGGCCGCGCATGGCGCGCAACATCCAGGCCCGGCACCGGGTCGTCAAAACGGTGCGCGATTATCTTGACGACAAAGGCTTCCTGGAAATCGAAACGCCGATCCTGAGCAAAAGCACACCCGAAGGGGCGCGCGACTTCCTGGTGCCGAGCCGGCTGCAGCCGGGCGCGTGGTATGCGCTGCCGCAGGCACCGCAGCAATACAAGCAGCTCCTCATGGTCGGTGGCATGGACAAGTATTTCCAAATCGCGAAGTGCTTCCGCGACGAAGACCTGCGCGCGGACCGGCAGCCGGAGTTTACGCAGATCGACATCGAAGCGTCGTTCGTCGAGCGCGACGACATCCTCAAGCTGGTGGAAGGCATGCTCGCCGCGGTCTTCAAAGCGACACGCGGCGTGGACGTGCCGCTGCCGTTTCCGCGCATGACGTATGATGAAGCGATGAACCGTTATGGGTCGGACAAACCGGACACTCGCTTCGGGGTCGAACTGGTCGATCTCAGCGAAGTGTTCGCGCAAAGTCAGTTCAAGGTTTTCGCCGGCGCGCTGAGCGCGGGCGGCGTGGTGAAGGCGATCAACGCGAAAGGTTTTGCCGGTGTCACCACGGGCCAGATCGAGGAGCTGACGAAGATGGCGCAGAGCTACGGCGCGAAGGGGCTGGCGTTCATCAAGGTCGAAAACGGCGAGTGGAAATCGCCGATCGTGAAGTTTTTTTCCGCTGCCGAAAAAGCGGCGCTCACGGAAAAGCTCGGCATTGAAGAAGGCGACCTCATCCTCTTCGGCGCGGACAAATGGGAGACGGTTTGCGAAGTGCTCGGGCGCATCCGGCTGCGCGTGGCGGAGATCATGAAACTGGTCACCGACTCCGAGCGGCTGGACTTCCTGTGGGTCACCGACTTCCCGCTGCTCGCCTGGAGCGCGGAGGAGAACAAATGGAACGCCGTGCATCATCCGTTCACCCGGCCCCTGCCCGAAGATGTGGCATTGCTGGAGAAAGGCGAATTTGGCAGGGCGCGCGCGGCGGCATACGACGTGGTGCTCAACGGCTTCGAGCTCGGCGGCGGCTCCATCCGCATTCACGAGCCGGCGTTGCAGGCAAAGCTCTTCGACGTGCTCGGCATCAACGCGGAGCAGCAAGCGAAGCAGTTCGGTCACATCCTCAAAGCGTTCTCCTTCGGCGCCCCGCCGCATGGCGGCATCGCCCTCGGCGTGGATCGTCTCGTCATGCTCGTCGCCGGCGAGACGAACATTCGCGAGGTCATGGCATTCCCGAAAAACAACCGCGGCCAGGACCTGATGAGCCAGTCGCCGAGCGAGGTCGATTTCAAGCAGATGCGCGAGCTTTACCTGCAATCCACGGTGCGCAAACCAAAGCCAGGCGCGACCCCGGCGACCCCGCCAGCCACCGCGGCGGCGACGACGACAGGCGTTTGATTTCCTCTTCCATGCAGCCGCAGTCCGTCTCGGCGAAGCGGGTTTTCGTTTGCGTGGCGATTGGCCTCGCCGTCGTCTTCGCGAGTTCGCGGGGTGCGCTGGCGCATCGCGGCTGGTCGGTGCGCGGCCTGCGGCGGGGGCCGCCTACCTCTCCGGCCGCGCGCAATCCCAGTGGCGCGACGACGGCCAACCCCGGCGTGAACAATCCGAGCACGCTCGCGTTGATGAATCAGGCTAACGGCATCGGCATCGTGAATCAATCGGTGCGCCTGCCCTTCAACCTCAACTGGGCGGACTCTCGTGACCGGCTCGCGCGGCTGCTCGGGGGCACCGGCGCGGCCGTGAAAGAGCGGCGCGTCGCTGGCAGTCGGGAAGTCTGGACAGTCGAGGGTCTCTTGCGCACCCCGCCGAAGCCGGAAAAAGTGTTGCTCACATTTCTCGACGACGCGCTCGTCGCGGTCGAAATGCAGTTCGGCCAGGCCGAGTGGGACACCGAAAAATTCAACGACGCGATGGGCACGCTGCGCCGGCAGGTCGAGCGCGATCTCAACGGTCCCGGCGACCTCGTCAAACGCGAGAGCGAGCCGGTCACGTCGCCCGACGGCGCGCAAATTCAGCAGACGCTGACCGGCTACGAATGGAAGCGCAACGAAACGCTCGTCGAGCTGTTTTACTTCGCCGCGGAAGACGCGGAAAAGAAACAGAGCTTCCGCACGATCAGCGTGCATTACCGCTACCTGCCGCCGCCGATGGAAGACCCGGCGCAGAGCGGCTTGCCCGGCGCCGGTGCGCAGGGACCGAACGCGTCGCCGTTGTTTCCGGGCAACAACGCCGCGAAGCCCGACGCCGATCCGTTGCCCAAGCCGTAGGCGACTGTAGCGGCGGTCTATGACCGCCTACGTCGCGTTGTCCCAACGAGGGCGGTCATAGACCGCCGCTACAATTGCGCCTGGCTACGCCTTCGCCACTGCCGCCAGACACGCCGCCATCCGCTCGCCGAGCTGCGCTTTGGAGAACGGCTTGATGAGATAATCGTTCGCCCCGAGCGCCGCCGCTTGGCGGCTGTGTTTTTCCGCCTGGCGGCTGGTGACGACGATGACGGGCAAGGCGCGTGTCGCGGCGTTGCGGCGAATTTCCGCCAGCAGCTCGAAGCCGTGCATGCGCGGCATTTCGAGGTCGGTGAGCACGAGCGCGAATTTGCGCGCGCCCAGTTTTTCCAGCGCCACGATGCCGTCCGAGGCGGTCTCGACAGCATAACCCAGTTCGGTGGCGTATTTCTCCGCGACTTTTCGCACGCTCAAGGAGTCATCGACGATCAGCACCGCCTCGGCTTCTGGAGCCAGCGCGGGCGCGGGTTGCGGCTCGGCGGGCTGCGCGGCCGGCGTGGTCTGCACCAGCGCATACACGCCCTGCCGGGAAAAGAATCCCTGACCCAGGCGCGGCACGTCGAGAATCAGCACGACGCTGCCATCGGCGTCGATCGTCGCGCTGGAGAAAAACGGATGTTGCTCCAGCAGCGGCCCGAGCGGTTTCGTGACCGTCTCCGCGCGGCGCAACATGGCGTCGATGCTCAGGACGACCCGCTTGTCGGCGATCTTGGCGACCACAGCGAGCGCGTTGTCGGTTTCCCCAGCAGCAGCAGCGCCGCCGCGCACACCTTTGGCGGCGAGGCGCCGGGTTTGCCGCGGCAGCCCCAGCAAGGTATCAAGACGCAGAAACGGCAGCGGCTCCGCCGAGTCCGGCACGCGCAGAAATTCCTGGCCGTCGTCGTCGCGCGACAAGTCGCCCGGACGCCACGAGACCAGCCGATCGACAAAGTTCAGCGGCAACGCGAAACGCTGCCCGCCGCAGGCAATGAACATCGCCTGACCAATCGCGAGTGTGAGCGGCAGCTTCAGTGTAAACGTGCAGCCGCGGCCGGCGCGCGAGGTGATCTCGATCAGCCCGCCGAGCCGCGCGATCTGTTGCAACACGGCGTCCAGCCCGATGCCACGGCCAGCCACGTCGCCGGCGGTTTCACGAGTCGAAAAACCGGGGTGAAAAATCAGGTTCGTCAGCCGTGCTTCATCCCAGAAATCCGCCGCGTCGGCGGTGAGCAGGCCGGTGCGCAACGCGCGCATGCGAATGGCGTCGAAGTCGAGTCCGCCACCGTCGTCTTCGAGCTCGATGATCGCCTGGTTGCTGCGTTGCGACGCGCGCAGCACGAGCCGACCCGTGCGTGGCTTGCCCGCGGCCTCGCGCCGTTCCGGCGACTCGATGCCGTGGCTCACCGCGTTGCGCACCAAGTGGAGCAGGGGAGAGAAGACCCCCTCGGCGATAACCTTGTCCAAACGGGTGTCGCCGCCGAGCGTTTCGAGCTCGATCTCCTTGCCTTCCTTGCCTGCGGCCTCGAGCGCCACGCGCCGCAGCCGGCGCAGGAGCGTGGCGAGCGGCACCATGCGCACGTGCGTGATGGCTTCCTGCAAGTGGCCGCTGGTCTTGCGAAACTTGTCGGTGTCGTCCGTGAACGACGCGAAGAAGCGCCGCGACTGGTCGATGAGCTCGCCAGTGTCCGTGCCGATTTCCACGAGCTGGCGGGCGAGGATGTTGAGTTCGTCGTATTGGTCGAATTCGAGATCGCCGAATCCGCTCAGGCGCACTCCCTCTTTACCGCCGGGGCCGCCACTGCGGAAGGTGCGGTTGACCGAGTATTCGTGGCGGTCCTGGAAGTCGCTCACGAGCTTGAGCAAGCGGCCTTTGCAGCTCTCGAGTTCGCGGCTCATCGCGGTGAAACTTTCCACTTTCGCGAGCAACCGGTTGCGGCTGACGGAAAGCTCGCCGACGAGGTCCATCAAGCGGTCGAGTGTCCCGGAGTCGATGCGCGCGCCGGGACTTTCAAAGGTCACTTCGTCGACGACGGGTTCCCGCGTGGCCGCGGGGGCGGAAACGGAGTCACTCGAGACCGACGCGGCTTCTTTCGAATCGGCCGGCTCCAGTTCAGATTTCGACTCGGATGCAAGCTGCTGCGACTCGACGCCGGCGCGCTGAATTTCATCCAGCAACTCCGCAGCGCGCGGCGGGATGGGTGCGCTCCTGCCTTCGGTGGCCGCGCGCAAAAATGCGCGGATGGCCTCGACGCTGTGCGCGCCGATGCGTCGTTGCACCGCGGCTGGGAGCACCGGCGGTTTCTCCGCGGCATCGGCGCCGGTTCGCTCGGTCTCGAAGACATCTTCCAGCGAGTGGGCGAGTTCGCCCAGTGCGGTGAGACCGATGCTGTTGGCCGCACCCTTGATCGTGTGGTAGAGCCGCAACAGGGTCAGCCTCGGCTCTGCGGCATCGGGCGACTGTTCCCAAGCCGCCAGTGCCGCTTCGATCCCTTCGCAATACTCCTCGGTTTCCGGGATGAAATATTGCAGCATCTCCGCATCCACAGCGGCAGCGGCGCCGCGCGGCGAAGCCAGCACCGGGTCGGTCGCGCGCGGCTCCGATTTTGGAGCGAGCGCGGCCGGCGGCAGGTTCCCTGGAAATTCGGTGAATCGATCTTCGTCACGCGCGGCCGTTCCCGAAGCGGGGGGCGCGGGGGTTTCCACACCGAGATCTTGTAGGAACGCCAGCACATCGTCGGCGTCGCCGGACGCGCTGCTTGGCGAAGCCGTCGCAGCCGGTGATGTGCCGGGGCGCGTTCCCGCCGCCGGCGAGTTCGCTTCCCCATCGCTGCTGCGGTCGTCGAGCAGGTCAGGCCAATCGCGCTGGGCAGCCTCGCGCAGACGGGCGGCTGCCGCCTGGGCGTCCTGCGCTCGCCCCTCCGTGGTGTCAGCGCAGAGCGCCCGCAGATCGTAGCCCGAAGCGCGGCAAAAATTGAACACCGCACCCGCCCGCGCGACTTCGCCGCGGCGGGCGAGTGCCGCGGCAGCGCCGGTGAGCTGGCTGAGCAACGTCACGGTGGCCTCGATGGCTTGCGAGCCCGCAATGCCGGCGAGGCCCTTCAGTCCGTGCAGCGCGTTGTGCAGGACACCCTGCGCCGACTCATCGCCGGGCGAGGCGCAAAGCGTGTCGAGCGCTTCGGCCGCGCGGCCTTGCACGGCGTCGAGATCGGCGGCAAAGACCGCATGAAACTCCGGCGTGGAGGTGATGGGAAGCATGCTGGGGAATGACGAATGCGGAATGCGGAATGCGGAATGTCAGAAGAGCGGCGGCGACGCAGTTGGCAATTCTCCGCGCCCGCTGTCTGTCTTGGGGTCATCCTCGGGTCGAAAGACTTTCGGTCACGGGCGGTGGGGAACCCGCAGTGGCCAATTCGGCGACGCGATTGGCGTGACCGTTTCCGTTGTTGCGGCCGTTGCCAGTTCCACGGTCGGCATGGTTGGCGGGTTCTTTGGCCGCGGAAGCCTGCTGCTGCATGAGCGCGTGCAGGTTGACGCCTACCGCGGTGTGCTCGCCGAGATCGATCGCGGGTTCGCTCGTCGCGGCGACCTTGAATTTCCCGACCGAGCGCGTGAGCCGGCCGGCGAGCGTGGCGAGCTCGCTCGAAGCCGATTTCGTTTGCGCGGAGCCGTTCTGCGCCTGCTCGGCGATGGCTTGCACGAAGTTCATCGCCTCGACGACGTGCGTTGCGCCGGTGACCTGCTCTTTGCTGGCGGCGTTCATCGCGCCGATCATGATCGCGCTCTCCGTAATCGCGTGCCGGATGTTCTCCAGTTCCTTGCCGGCGCCAGCGACCACCGCGCTCTCGCGCTCGACTTCCGCGGTCTGGCTTTCCATGCTCACGACGGCCTCGCCGGTGTCGGTCTGGATCGAGGCGATGAGCTTTTCGATCTCGCGCGTCGCGTTCGCGGTGCGCTCAGAAAGTTTGCGCACCTCTTCGGCGACAATCGTGAAACCGCGGCCTTCCTCGCCGGCGCGCGCGGCCTCGATGGAGGCGTTGAGCGCGAGCATGTCGGTTTGCGCGGAGATGGCCTGAATCGTTCCAAGAATCGTCGAAATTTCCATCGAACGCTCGCCGAGGCGCTTGATCTTTTTCGCGCCCGATTGCACTGCCAGGCGGATGCGATCCATGCCCTCAATGACCTCTTTCACCGCGGCGTCGCCGGCGTCGGCGGCCTGCTTGGCTTTGTCCGCAGCTTCGTTGGCGGTGTCGGCGTTGAGAGAAACGATGCCGAGGTTTTCCGACATCTGCCGCATGGCCGAAGTTGTGTAGCCGATGTGCCCGGCCTGTTCACCGGCGCCGGTGGCGAGCTTCTCGGCGCTGCCTTGCATTTCGAGCGCGGCGGTGTTCACCCGCGTCGCGGCGTTCTGCACGGCGTGGAGCAACTCGCCGATGTTTTCGATCATCAGATTGAACGCGTCGGCGACGTTGCCGAGTGCGCCTTCGGTGACTTTTGCGCGCACGGTCATGTCGCCGTCGGCGGCGTCGGAGACGACCATCAGCATCTCGCGGATGTCGGTCTGCAGGCGCGCGTTTTCCTGTTCCGCCTGGGCCTGTGCGACGATGCGCGCTTCGACCATTTTGTTGAACTCCGTCGCCGCCACGCCGACTTCGTCGCCCGTGGTGACGGCCGCGCGCACGTCGTTGTTGCCGGTGGCGATGACGGCTGCGGCTTCCGCCAGGTCATTGATGGGTCGAGACAACTTGCGCGCGAAAAAGAGCGACACGAGCACGAGCAGCAAGAGGATGCCGCCGCCAGCCAGGAGTAGGAACTCGCGCAGGCGATAGGCCGACGCGAACGCCTCGGCCGCGCCGATGTTCACGACCAGGCCGGCGTCCATGCCGGGGATCGAGAGCGGGCCGTAAGCGCCCAGCACCTCGAAGCCGCGCTTGTTGACGTAAGCCATTTCGCCCTTGCCCGGACGTGGGGTTTCTGGCGTGGCGACCGAGGCGAAGATGGATTTGACGGCCGGATTATCGACGCGCCAGTTCAGGATCATCGTCTCGCCCTTCTGCTGTCCGCTGCGGTCGAACTTCGGCTTCTTCGCTTTGGCCGGCAGTTCGTCGAGATAGCGAAATTCAGTGCGCGACAGGAAATCCGGCCCGGCGAGGTAAGCCAGGCCGGTCTTGCCCAAGCCCGCCTCTTCAGGATGGCCGTTGAAGCTGAAGAGCGAATTGATCGTCTCGTTGCCGAGCCGGAAAAGGATCGCGCCGCTGCGGCGGCCGGCTTCGTTGACCACCGGCGCGCCCATGAAGAGGACGGCGTTGTCGTAAGCGATGTCGTAAGTGCCGAAGTCGGTGGTGACAACTCGGTTTTCGACCGCGGCGTCCTTGCTGGTCGCCGCATCC
>CAXTRS010000077.1:9194-15464 GCA_964246635.1 uncultured Chthoniobacterales bacterium
AGAAACGCGTGGCCCAACCCGGACTCGTGTTCGGGACCGGTGCGCACGTTGCCGGCGAAATCGAGGTCTTTGCTCAAGCTGTAAACAATGTTGCCGGCAGGGTCGGCGAGGTAGATGTCGTCGTAGCCGAAGCGCGTAGCGAGATTGCGGAAATAGGGGTGATACTTGTTGGTCGCCCAGGCGTAGGAGGTGCGCGCAAACGCGTCGCGGAACTGGAGGTCGAGCTTCTCGTTGAGCAGGATGTCGTCGCTCAAATTTTTCTGCGACTTCGACCCGGCGGGCGCGGGATTTTGCACGATGTAGATGAATTGCAAAATCGTGCCCGCGGCGTCCTCGGGCATCCAGCGCCGCAGGTCTTCGGGCGGCTTGCCGCGCACCACGGAGAGGGGCTTGCCGAGCGTCTTTTCGTAATAGGCGCGGTTGGCCTCGCGCATGTTGGCGAGGAGCGCGTCGTCCACGTTCAGGCCGTTGCGTTTCAGCTCGTCGAGCAGGCTCTTGCGCGCTGCGGTGAAGTCGGCCGTCGCGGCCTCGGCGGTCTGCGAGTCGGCCTGCAAGGCGACCTGGAAGCGGGTGCGCTGAAAGTAGTCGTTGACCTGCTGGCTGAGCACGTTTCGCAACGAGCGCAGTTGGGTCGTGCGCTCCTCGCGCAGCGTGCGCAAGCTCAGCGTGTAGGCCAGGAACGAAGCCAGCGCGAGCACGGCGGCGCCGATGAACAAATTGACGAGCAGCAGCTTGACGCCCAGCTTCTGTCGGCGCCACCAGCCCATCTTTGGGAGAGGCTTGGAGAGTGCGCCGTTTGGGTTCGCGGCAGTTGCATCAGAAGTGGAAGATTTCATACGGGTGGGCGTGGCTGAGGTGTCGGAGGGAACGGCGAGTGAGAGAAGGAAAGGATTATTTCTGGCTGGTGGCGGCGACGGCGCCGGGGTTGTCGGCGAACTTGGTGATCGTCCGGGCCTGGCCACCGACGACCTTCGTCAGAAAAATGTCGTGGAATCCCTGCCGATTACCGGGGCCGAAGGCACACGGCTGGCCGGCAAGATCGAGCTGGAGTTTCTCCATGGCTTTGAGGAATTCGCCCACGGTCGGGTTGGCACCGGTGGCGCGCAGGCCTTCGAGCAGAACCATCGCGTTGATGAATCCTTCGAGGCTCGCGTAGGTGAACTGGTTTTGGCCGAGCGCGCGCATGGCCTTCTGATATTCAGCCACGCTGGGGTTGGCGGCGTCCTGCGGATCGGGCAGCACTTGGGAGATGAAAACGCCATCCGCCGCGGCCCCCGCAGCTTCGATGAACGACTCGGTGCCGACGAACGAGACGCTGCAAACGAAAGGCGAAAACTTGCGCCCCTTCGCCGCGCGCACGAACGCCGCGCACGCCGGATACGAGCCACCCATGACCACGGCGTCGGGCTTCGCGGCAATGAGCGCTTCGAGCGCCGCGTCGATCTCGGTGGAATTGCGCACGTAGGAGCCGCGCGCCACGATGTCGAGACCCTGTTGGCGCAGCGCACGCTGGACGCCGTTCGCCACCGCATCGCCGTAGCCGTCGCGTTGGATGAACACCGCGACCCGCTTCGCGCCGCAGTCCGCGACGAGGTGCTCGACGAGCGCCTGCGTTTCTTTCAGGTAACCGGCGCGCACGTTGAACACGAGCGGGTTGGCCGGGGCGCGCAGACTTTCCGCGCCCGAGACCGCGCCAACGAGCGGCATGTTCGCCTCGGTGAGCAGCGGCAGCACGGCCGCCGTGGTCGGCGTGCCGACCGAGGTGCAGAGCGCGAAAACTTTGTCGTCGTTGATGAGCTTGTAGGTGCCGACCACGCTGTCGAGCGGCTCGTAGCGGTCGTCGTAAGCGACCAGCTTGAGCTTGCGCCCATGCACGCCGCCGGCGGCGTTGACCTGCGCGAAGAGCGCTTCGATGCCGAGCTTCGCGCCGCTGCCCAAGCCGGCGATGCGGCCGGTCTGCGCGTTACACATGCCGATCTTGATCTCTTCGACGCCGACGAGACGTTCCTGGGCAAGGAAGGTCTCGGGCAAGGCGGGACGGGCGGCGGGCGCGCTGGCAACCGGCGGCGCGGCGCGCAGGTTGTCGAGACAGAAAAGGGTGAGCAGCGCGGCGGGCGCGGCGAGAGCGATGGAGAGCGGGCGGTTAAACATAAGCGGGTTGATGAGGGTCGGTGGATTCGGAAGAAGGGGTGCTGGTCGCCTGGACGCGCAGGCATTCCGCGAGCCGGGCGGCATCGAGACAGCGCACGGCCGCCTGCCCTTCGCCGGGCGGCTGCCAGCGGGCGGGGACGAGATCGGGATGCGCGTCGTCCGCTGGCGCCGGCGCGGCGGCGCCGGGCGGGATGGCGGCGACGTGCTCGAAGCCATCGGCCGCCAGCGCGAGCTTGCCCTGCGGTGTGTTGAGGATCAGAAAAATCGTGCCGGAACGCGCGAGAGAAGCCGAGGGAAGCGGACCTATCGGCGGAAACCACGGCCCAAGCGTGGCGGCCGGCACGATCTCGCCGCGCAAGTTGCCGATGCCGAGCCAGCCGGCGCCGGCGCGCGGCAGCGGCGTGATTTCCAACTCGCCGATGACTTCCTGCACTGCCGCGATCGGCAGCGCGAAGCGTCCGCCGCCGTGGCGGAAGAGTGCGTGCGGCTGGCCCGTCGCGGGGTCGGCGAGAGAGGCCGCCGCGGCTGGCGTGGCTGCTGGCGGCGGTTCGGGCGATGGCGGAGTGGCGAACATGGCGGCCGGATTGGCAAACTCAGGCGCGGGCAAGGTGCTTATCGACCGCGCCGATCACCTGGTCGATTTGGAGCGGCTTGTTGAGATAGTCACTGGCGCCTTGCTTCATGCCCCAAAAGCGGTCGCTCTCCTGCGTCTTCGAGGAGACGAGGATGACCGGGGTATTGGACAGTTCCGGGTCGCGCTTGATGCGGCGGCAAATCTGGAAGCCGTCCATTTTCGGCAGCACGATGTCGAGCATCACGAGGTTCGGCCGCTCCTGCTCGCAGAGCGCCAGCGCCTGCTCGCCGTCGGTGGCTTCGAGGATTTGGAAGCCGCGCGGTTCGAGGATCGAACGCATGAGCAGGCGCTCGGTGGACAGATCGTCAACGATCAGGATTTTCATCGGGTGAGAGACGGGATGGGTGTGAGCCTTGTGCTAGGTGGGTTGAACAAAAATGGGTGAGAGCGGGCAGGGTCGAGGTGCGTTTATGCCGCGACGACCGCGGCGGTTTCTTCTTCACGATGCGCCGCCGCGTCGGTGGTCGGGCCGGGCACAGGGACGACGGACTCCACGCGGTCCGGGTAGTCTTCGGCGAGAGCCGCTTCGTCTTCGACCAACGGCATGGCGCTGAGGTAGCAAAGATCGAGCCGCGCCAGGCAGTAGAGCGCGCGACACACCTCGAAAATGGGTTGACCGACGAGGTCTTGGAGCTGCGCGACGTTGCGACGGAAGTCGATGGCCGCGAGCAGCGCGCTCTCGAGCGCATTGAGCGAGAGCGTGCCGAGATATTCCGCGCTCGCGGCGGTGCGCCCGACGAACAATTCGAGCCGCGGCACTTCTTCCTGAATGTGCTGCCAGTCGCTGACGCGCCGGTAGGATTCGAGCAGCAACTGCGGCAGCGAATAATCCACGCGATGCGTGTGCGCGAACGCCGGGAGTTCCGCCAGCGGGATGAACGCGAACGTGACGTCCGCGACTGCATACACCCGACCCAGACAACGGTGACCGCACTCGCGCAGCAACCCGCGCAGGTCGGTCCCCGGCGGCTGGACGCCGTGCGCGTGCGCGGTGACGAAAAACGGGATGCGCTCCTCGCGCTGCGCCTGCATCGCCGCGGAAACTACGGCGTGCGGCACTTGCAGAAACGGGAACGAACTGCCGGCGCAATAGAAGCGCGGATGGTTGCTCGAAATCGCCACGATCGCGCCGGCGTCGTAAAAAACGCTGACGATTTCCTCGGGCAGGGTCAGGCGCAATTCGCCGGTGACGCCTTCGTGCAGAAGGTGATTGAGGACGTGGCGCTCGGAAACGAACCGCGTCGAGCCGCAGAGCGTTGGCGCGGGGCCCGCGATGCCGCCATTCGCCGCCGACCCAGTGTTGGGCGGAGCGAGCAGGCGCTGACCGGCAGCGATCAAATCGTCCGCCAGCTCGCCGAGCAGATCGACCGGCAACAAGCGCGACAAATAATACGAAAAAGGCTCCTGTTCGCCGCGCTCTGCTTCCCATGCTGGAATGGAGGGCAGCGGACCGTGCAAACGGGCGATCAGCTTTTCAAAAACGCGCTGGCGCAGTTCGCTGGCGGTGCCCGGAGTGATGACATTTGCCGGCGCGGCGTTGTCGTCGGTGGAAGATGACTGCGCGGCTGGCGCGGCGGCCATTTCCGGTTTCGCCGGCGCGGCCGTTGTGGCGGCGGCCGGGCGGGTCGAGCGGTCGAGCACGTTGGCGACAACGGCCTGGAGCACGTTGGCGGCGAACGGCTTTGTCAGATAATCGACGACGTTCGCGCAGTCGCGATACAATTCCTGGATCGCGCTGCCGTGGCCGCTGATGAGCAACACCGGGATGTGGCGCGTGGTTTCTCCGGCGCTGAGTTTCTGGCAAAGCTCGACGCCGCGCACATCGGGCAGCACGTAGTCGAGCAGGATGAGATCGGGCCTGGCATCGAGCGCGAGGCGCAGGCCTTCTTCGCCGTTGGCGGCGAGCAACACTTCGTAGCCGGCAGGCTTAAGCGCGTTTTCGATCAGCTTGCGAATGGTCAAGCTGTCGTCGATGGAAAGGATCTTCTTCGGCTGAGACATGGCGCGGCTGGGGCGGGCAGCCGGCTTGGGCGAAGAGCGACGACGTTCCGCCCCATTCGTTTAAGCACGATGCGGGCCAGCCCGTCTGGTGGTGACGGCCAGCTCGAAGCTCAAAGCGGGCGTCCAAAAAATGCAGTCGATGTTCCGGGGTAGGGCGGGCGTCCCGCCGGCCGTTCCCAGCGTCTCGCTGGGAACACTGTTCGGAGGTCCGTTGCGGTATCTCGGGCGAGACGCCCGCGATGGCAGGCGGGACGCCCACCCTACCCGCAGAACATCGAATCCCGAACTTTCTCAGTTCAGCCTCTTCGGCGTCGGCCCTGGCTTCGCTGCCGGCGATGTCGCCGGCGGTGGCTCTTTAACGGGTTGGAGCCGATAGATGGTCTCGCCCTCTTTCATCACGTCGAGCCGGTCGCGCGCGATGATCTCGAAGTAGCCGGGATCGTTTTTCAGCCAGTTGAGCTGGCGCTCCTTGCGGTTCGTTACCAAGCGGCGCTGCTCGACGAGGAGCTTGAGCTTCTTTTCCTCTTCGAGCGCGATGCGCTGCTTCTCCATCACGGGCAGATACGCGCAGATGATCGTGGTGATGACGGCCAGCGTGATGCCGATGAAAATGACGCGCTGGAGCGTGTGCCAGATCCCGCCGCCGGCAGGCTGGAAACCATCGTCGTCGTAGTGGTCGCTCACCCTGCGCGCATCTTACCGCCGAAGCGTGCGTTGTCACCGAGAATCTCTTCGATGCGCAAGAGCTGGTTGTATTTCGCCACGCGATCCGTGCGGCATAACGAGCCGGTCTTGATCTGACCCGCGTTGGTGGCAACCGCAATGTCTGCGATCGTCGTGTCCTCGGTCTCGCCGGAGCGGTGCGAGATGACGGCGGTGTAGCGATTTTCTTTCGCCAGCTCGATGGCGTCGAGCGTCTCGGTGAGCGTGCCGATTTGGTTGACCTTTACGAGAATGGAATTGCCGACGCCGGCCGCGATGCCTTTGCGCAGAAACTCGACGTTTGTGACAAACAGATCGTCGCCGACGAGCTGCACGTTCGCGCCGAGTGCATCGGTCAGTTTTTTCCAGCCCTCCCAATCGTTCTCCGCGCAGCCATCCTCAATGCTGATGATCGGGAAGCGGCCGATGAGTTTTTGGTAATACGCGACCAGCTCGTCGGCGGTGCGCTTCGCACCGTCGGATTTTTTGAAGACGTAACTTTTTGACGCTTCGTCGTAGAACTCGCTGCTGGCGACATCGAGCGCGATGAAGACGTCTTTTCCGAGATTGTAGCCGGCGGCTTTCGTCGCCGCGGCGAGGCATTCGAGCGCGTCTTCGGCGGAGTCGAGTTTCGGCGCGAAGCCGCCCTCGTCGCCGATGGCGGTGCTGAGGCCGCGGCCTTTGAGCACGCCCTTGAGCGCGTGGAAAATTTCGGTGCCGCAACGCAGCGCTTCGCGAAAGCTCGGGAACTCGCGCGGCATGATCATGAACTCTTGAAAATC
>CAXTRS010000078.1:0-15127 GCA_964246635.1 uncultured Chthoniobacterales bacterium
GCGCGAGACGAGCCGCTGGACGAAGTGCTCGCCACCGCCGCGGGCCGCGTGGTCCACGCGTCGAACGAAGCGCGCGCCAGCAACTACGGGCGCTACGTCGTCATCGAGCACCGTTTCGACGGCTGCCCGTATTATTCGCTCTATGCGCACCTGAGTGAGCTTTGGGTGAGCGAAGGCGCGACGGTCGCGCGAGCGCAGCCGATCGCGCGCATGGGCCACACCGGCGAAGGCATCGACCGCACGCGCAGCCATCTGCACTTCGAGTTGAACCTGATGCTCTCGCCGAACTTCGACGCCTGGTATGGCGCTAATGCGACCAGCGGGCCGAACGACCCAAACAAGCACGGCCTTTACAACGGCCAGAATCTCGCCGGTCTCGACATCGCCCGCCTGCTGCTCGCGCTCCGCAAAAAACCCGAGCTGGCGCTGCCCGAATTTTTCGCGCAGGAAGAAACGTTTTTCCGCGTGCTCGTCCCGCCCGGCCCGGAGCCGCCAGAGCTGCTGCGGCTCTATCCCTGGATGGGCAACGGTGCGCCGTTTTCGTCGCAGACGCGCCCGGCGGCGTGGGAGATTTCGTTCAACCGAACGGGACTGCCGCTGAAAATTTTGCCGGCCACGACGACGGTCGCGCGGCCGACGCTTTCGTTCGTCAAGCCGTCGCCGGTGCCGTATTGGCAACTCACGCACCGACTGCTCTACGGTGCAGGCAATCTCGGCACGATCTCGCCGTATGGGATGAAGCTGATTAACCTCATCATCCAGCCGCGAGTCTCCGCGGAGGCGGTCACCACTGCCGCGCCCGCTGGCTCTGAAGGACGTGACCGCAAAGCTCGCTAAACACCCCGCGCCTGCCGCCGAACGGACCGTCGTCTTCTTCGACGGCGTTTGCGGACTGTGCAATCGCACGGTCGATTTTCTCATCGCGCGCGACCATGCGCGTGTCCTGCGTTATGCGCCGCTCCAGGGCGAAACGTTTCGCGACGTCACGCGCGACCGGCCCGATTTGCGCGCGGTCGATTCGGTGATCGTCATGCACGAAATTGAAACCACCAACGGCGCGCGCC
The DNA here is from genome assembly GCA_964246635.1 of uncultured Chthoniobacterales bacterium. Classification (GTDB taxonomy): domain Bacteria; phylum Verrucomicrobiota; class Verrucomicrobiia; order Chthoniobacterales; family SZAS-18; genus JAFAXH01. The sequence continues at coordinate 1,065 of CAXTRS010000078.1, forward strand.
GGGAATTCCACGTCCGCAGCCGCGCCGCGTTGTTTGCGCTCAGCCGACTCGGCTCGTCGTGGACTTGGCTGCGGCGCCTCGCGGCACTGATGCCGCAGCCGGTGAGCGATCTCGTCTATCGCTTCGTCGCCCGCGTGCGCTATCGCATCTGGGGGAAACTCGACGCCTGTCGCATGCCGACGGCGACGGAGCGCGAATTATTTCTCCCCTGAGTCCCCGGAGCGGAGCCAGCGCGTTTTTACGCCGGCCGATGCCCGCCGTGCAGGTCGTCGCCCTCGGCTTTGCCCGGCTCTTTCGCGCCGTTCTCGAGCTCGCCAATGGCGCGCGTGCCGCCGGTGGGCGCGGTGAGACGATCCGTCGAGGAAAACGGCCGGAAGGCGCGGCGAATCAGTGCGGTCACGCCGCTCTCGCTCGCCACGATTTCATCCTCCGCTTCGCGCACGGCTTTTTCCCACACCGGCGAGAAGCCGGGCGCGGTTTGATTGAGAATGCGCACGGCCTTGTCGTAAATCAGCAGCATCCGCATTTCGTTGCGGCCGGGCTTTTGCTGCCACTCTTTGATGGTCACGCGCAGGTTTTCATTTTGTTGGCGAAGGAGCTCGGTTTCCTGCTTGAGCGAATGGCTGCCCTTCGCGGTGATTTCCATCTGCGTGTGGAGATGCTCGCGCAATTTGTTGACCTCCCGGCTCAGCTCGCTGCGTTTGGCGAGATTCAAATACCAGGTCAACAGGACGAAAAACAGGCCGACAGCGAGTCCCCAAACAAATGGGCTGGCGGCGAGTTGGCGGAGGAAATCACTCATGGCGGAAAGGTGGCAACGAACGCGGAGAAAGCAACAGGGGAAAAATTTTCAGCAACTCGTCGGCAGCCGCTGCGCCAGCTTCACTGCGTGTTCGAGCGCGCCCGCCACGAAGCCGAGACATTCCACCGCGCCTTGCGGCTTGCCGGGCAGCGCGACGACCAGCGAGCGGTCCACGACGGCCGCGAGGCTGCGGGAAAGGATCGCGTTCGGCGTGAGCTTCATTGACTCGGCACGCATGACTTCTCCAAAGCCGGGCAACTCGACGCGTGCGATGCCGCGAATGGCCTCGGGCGTCACGTCGCGCGGGGCGATGCCCGTGCCGCCGGTGGTGAGGATAAGGCCGCACCCCTGCGCGCCGAACGCACGGATGGCTTCGCGAATGCGCTCGATGTCGTCCGGCACGATGGCTTCGGCCTGCACGGGCCAGCCGCGCCGCCCGGCCTCGGCGCGCAACGCGGGGCCTCCGAGGTCCTGGTATTCGCCGGCGCTCGCGCGGTCGGAGATCGTGATGATGCCGACGATGATGGAGGCTTGGGTGGTCATGAATTCATCCGCGGATTAACACGGATTTTACTTTTAAAGACGGCGATTGACGCGATTTTCCAAGCTCCAAAAAATCTGCGTTAATCCGCGTTAATCCGCGGACAACTTTTCCTTGCTCTTGTGCTCCAGCGCGATCTCGCCGATTCGCATGGTTTTATCGACCGCTTTGCACATGTCGTAGATCGTCAGCGCCGCGACGCTGACGGCGGTGAGCGCTTCCATTTCCGCGCCGGTGCGGCCGACCGTGCGCACCTCGCTGTTGATGCGGACGCCGTCCGCGCGCAGCTCGAAATCGACGGCGACGGCGCCCAGCAGCAGCGTGTGGCAAAGCGGGATCAACGCGCTCGTGCTCTTCGCCGCCCCGATGCCCGCGATGCGTGCGGTGGCGAGCACGTTGCCCTTCGCGATGCCGTTGCTCTCGATGAGCGCGACCGTCTCCGGTCGAAGAAAAATCCGCCCGCTCGCCCGCGCGACGCGCAGACTTTCCGGCTTCGCGGAAACATCGACCATGCGCGCGGAACCGTCGGCGGCGAGGTGGGTTAAGCCCGAAAATCCCGGCGCTTCCATGATGAGAAAGGACGTTGCGCTTACCCGCCGATGGCCACCATCTTGCGGTTCGGCTGATAGTTGTCGCGAAAGTCGTGCTGCTTGGGCTTGCGGGCGACGACGTTGAGGAAAAACTCGCGCAGCTCGGCGTCGGTCGCGCCGGCGCGCAACGGTTCGCGGATGTCGAACTCGAGGTAGCTGCCCAGGCACGGCCGCAGCTTGCCCTCGCAGGTAAGCCGCAGCTTGTTGCAGCTCTCGCAGAAGTGCAGATCGGTCATCGCGCCGATGAAGCCGATGGTCTGCTCGCGGCCGGCAACCTGATAATACAACGCCGGACCATTCGTTTTGAAATTCGGCAAACGCGCCAGCGGGCCGAGTTCTTTTTCGATCTCCCGGCGAGCTTGCGCGATGGGCAGAAAGTTGTCTTCGGTGAGCACGTCCGTGGTGCTCACCGGCATCAGCTCGATGAACCGCAACAACAGACCGCGCTCGTGCGCGAAGTCGATGAGCGGGACAAGCTGGTCTTCGTTGCGCCCGCGCATAAGCACGCAGTTGATTTTGATCTCGCCAGCGCCGAAGCCCGCAGCGCGCGCGGCGTCGATCCCCGCCAGGGTTTGGGTCAGGTAATCGCGCCCGGTGATCGCGGCGTAAGCCGCAGGGTCGAGGGTATCGAGCGAGATGTTGACCGTGCGCACGCCGTAGCCGCGCAGGCATGCCGCCATTGTCCGGCCACCGTGATCGGACACCGCCCGCGGCAGCAAGGAGCCGTTCGTCGAAATGCCGAGGTCGCGTATGCCCGGGATTTCTGCGATCAGTTTGAAAAGCTCCAGGACTCCGCGGCGGGTAAGCGGTTCGCCCCCGGTGATGCGCAGCTTCGTGACGCCCAGACTCGCGCCAACGCGCACGATGCGCGCGATCTCCTCGTAGCTCAAAATGTCGCGGTGCGGCAGCCATTCCTGGAGTTCCTGCGGCATGCAATACACGCAGCGCTCATTGCAGCGATCCGTGATCGAAACGCGCAAATAACTGATGAGATGGCCATACAGGTCCTGCACGGCCGGAACGTAGGCGACCGGCCCGCGACTGGCAAGATGATCGCTGCGCGGGAATGACGAAGGACGAAGGACGAATGAAATCCGAAGCCCGAATGACCGAAACGGCGCTATGCTCTCTTTCATTCGGTTATTTGGACATTTGAGCATTCCTTCGTCCTTCGTCATTCATCATTTTCATCGCGTCCATTCACAGCGGCTGGTGCGTTTCTATTTCTGGTTTCTGAGTTTCCTAAAGCCATGAAAATGTTGTTGTTCCATCGTCCGCATTTTTCCCGCGCGCTACCGATGCTTCTGGTCGCCGCTTGCGCGTTTCTCACCTCCTGCGCGAGCACGCAAGATCGCGCCAGCTCGCGGTCGGCGGCGTTCAGCCGACTGTCGGCGCGCGACAAACAGCTCGTGCTCGACGGCCGCATCCGCGAAGGCATGGACAAAGACGCCGTGTTCATCGCCTGGGGCGAGCCGGATCGCGTGTTTCAAGGGCGTGCGCAAGGGTCGCCGTTCGAGTCGTGGGTGTATGTCACCCAACGCACCACGCCCGCACCGGGACCGTTTTATTACGGACCCTATCTGGGTCTCTACCCGGGGGCCACTTATTACGGTGGAGGCAGGCGCTTCCGGCGCGGGCGATATTTTGGCGCCGGCGCGTATTACGACGCGGCGTTTCTTTACCGTTCGGAATTTCAGGTCACTGAGTATCCTTATAAGAAGGCCGTGTTCATCAACGGGCGGGTTCATAACTTCGAAACGCTCGCGCGGGACACGCGCTGATTTTTTCTCGCGGAGCCAGCGTGGTTGATCGGCCCAGTGTAGGGCTGGCGCTGACACCGAATCTCCATCGCGCGCGTGATGGAGATTGCGGGGACGGCTGTCGCTGCGATTCTCTGGCATGGCATTCCGTTCCTACGCCGAGTTTTTGCGCACCCTCGAATCCGCTGGCGAGCTGCGTCGCATCGCCGCGCCGGTGGCGACCGAGTTGGAAATCACCGCGCTCGCCGATCGCGAAATGAAATCGCCGGGCGGCGGCATGGCGCTGCTCTTCGAGCAACCGACGGTGGATGGGAAAGCGTCGCGCTTTCCGCTGGCTATCAACACGATGGGCAGTCATCGGCGGATGGCGCTGGCGCTGGGGCTGGAGCGCGTGGACGACCTCGCTCATCAGATGCAACTCATCCTCAAGGCCAAGCCGCCGACCAATCTGCGCCAAGGTTGGGACTTGCTGAAACAGGGCGTCGATCTGCTGCACGCCCGGCCCAAACGGGTCAAAGACGGGCCGTGCAAGGAAGTCGTGCAGCGTTTCGACGGACGCGATGGAGTCACGCTGCGCGATCTCCCGGTGCTCCACTCCTGGCCGCAGGACGGCGGGCGTTTCATCACGCTGCCGAACGTTTACACCCGCGACCCCGAGACGGGAGAGCGCAACGTCGGCATGTATCGCATGCAGATTTACGACGAGCGCTCGACCGGCATGCACTGGCAGGTCCACAAGGTCGGCGCGCGCCACGGCAAACGGTATTACGAGCGCAACGAGCGGATGCCGGTCGCCGTCTGTCTCGGCGGCGATCCCGCTTACACCTTCGCGGCCACCGCACCGTTGCCGGATGGGCTGGACGAAATTCTTTTCGCCGGTTTCGCGCGCAAGAAATCGGTCGAGCTGGTGCGTTGCGAAACGATCGATCTCGAAGTCCCCGCCGACGTCGATTTCGTGCTCGAAGGCTACGTGCAGCCCGGCGAAACGCGGCCGGAAGGGCCGTTCGGCGATCACACCGGCTTCTACACGCCGGTCGATGATTACCCCGTCTTCCACCTCACCGCGATCACGCATCGCAAGGACGCGATTTATCCCGCCACCATCGTCGGCGTTCCGCCGATGGAGGACTACTACATCGGCGACGCCAGCGTGCGCGTTTTCCTGCCGGTGTTCCGCATGAACTTCCCGGAGATCGTCGATCTGACACTGCCGCCCGAGGGAGTTTTTCACAACCTCGTCTTCGTCTCGATCCGCAAACAATACCCGTATCAGGCTTACAAAATCATGCACGGCCTCTGGGGCATGGGCCAGATGATGTTCAGCAAATACATCGTCGTCGTGGACGAAGACTGCGACGTGCATAACACCAGCGAGGTGCTCTTCCGCCTCTGTGCGAACACCGATCCGCAGCGCGACAGCACGTTCGTCAAAGCACCCTGCGACAGCCTCGACCACGCGCCGAGCGTGGCCAACATCGGCAGCCACATGGGCTTCGACGCCACCCGCAAGCTGTCCGGCGAAGGGTATGGCCGGACTTGGCCGACTTTGGTGAAAATGGACTCTGACGTCGCGACGAAAATGGCAGCGTTGGCCGCCAGCCTGGGCTTGCGGTAGCGTCGCGCGGCAGCTTAAACTCCGCGCATGACCTGGGACGAAGTCATCGAGTGCAAGGAGTTGCAGCACCTGCCGTTCAAGATCGAGCTGAACCGCTGGGGACAAGTCATCATGAGTCCGGCCTACAATCCGCACGGCGACTTGCAAATCACGGTCGCCTTCCTGCTGAAAACCTTGTTGCCGACCGGCAAGACGCACGGCGAGTGCTCAGTCATGACCTCCGATGGCGTGCGTGCCCCCGATGTCGCTTGGTCGTTGGCAGGCCGATTTCAGCAAATTAGAAAGCAGCGCATCTATCAGCTTGCGCCTGACATCTGTGTGGAGATTCGTTCTGACTCGAACACCGGCATTGCGATGGACGAAAAGCGGCGGCTCTATTTCGAGCGCGGCGCGCAGGAGGTCTGGATCGTCAACGCGGCGCGAATAGTTGCTTTTTACACTCCTGCCGGCCTCGTCGAACGTTCGGGCATCTGCCCGGATTTCCCGGCTGAACTGCCCGAAGAATGATGCAGCCGCCCGGCACAGCGGCCAAGCAGGGTGATGCGAGGGCCGTGAGCGGAGATCGCACGCTGACGCTCGGCGTCATCGTCGCCGCGCTCGGTTACTTCGTGGACATCTACGATCTGGTGCTCTTCAGCATCGTGCGCGTGCCGTGCCTGAAAGCCATCGGCATCACGGACCCGCAGGCCTTGCTCGACAAAGGCACGTTGCTGCTGAACGTGCAGATGTTCGGCATGCTCGTCGGCGGCATCGCGTGGGGCGTGCTTGGCGACCGGCGCGGGCGGGTGTCGATCCTGTTCGGCTCGATCCTGCTCTATTCGATCGCGAATCTGCTCAACGGCTTCGCCAATTCATTCAATGCGTTTTTCGCGTTGCGGTTCATCGCCGGCGTTGGCTTGGCGGGGGAACTCGGCGCCGGCATCACGCTCGTCGCCGAGACGCTCCCCGCGACGAAACGCGGCTACGGCGCCGCCATCGTCGCCGGCTTCGGCGTGCTCGGCGCGGTGCTCGCCAACAAGATCGCCGAGGTCTATGACTGGCGCGCCGCCTACCTCATCGGCGGCGTGCTCGGGCTGGCGCTTCTCGTGATGCGCGCGGGCGCTTTGGAATCGGGACTTTTCAGGCGCGCGCTCGCGGCCGAGAGCGCGGCCGGCGCGGTCGGGCGCGGAAATTTTCTGCGGCTCTTCACCAATCCGGCACGGTGTTGGCGATACCTTTGCTGCATCTTCACCGGTCTGCCGCTGTGGTATATGGTCGGCATCCTGCTGACGCTCTCACCGGAGCTGGCGACGCAACTCGGCGTCGAGGGAAAAGTGACCGCTGGTCGCGCGATCACGTATGCTTACATCGGCATCGCCGCCGGCGATTTTATCAGCGGCGTATTGAGCCAGATTTTCGGCACCCGCAAGCGGGTCATCCTGGCGTTTCAACTGATGATGATCGCGTGCGTCGCCGCCTATTTTTCCGCGCGCGGCGTCAGCGCGTTCACGTTTTATGCGATCTGTTCCGCGATGGGTTTCGCCGGCGGCTATTGGGCCGTGCTGCTGCTCATGTCCGCGGAACAATTCGGCACGAACCTGCGCGCCACCGCCGCGACCACGGTCCCCAATTTCATCCGCGGCGCGCTGCCGCTGCTTTCGACATTATTCGTCGGCCTCAAGCCGTCGCTCGGCCTGACCGGCAGCGCCGCAGCCACCGGCGCGCTCTGTCTCGCACTCGCGCTGCTTGCGTTGACGCAACTGGCCGAGACGAGCGGGCGCGAACTCGATTTTTTGGAGCACTAATCAGGACAGTTCCAAGCTTCAAACAAGCTCAAAGATTCCAAGTTCAAAATCGAAGTAGCCCCGTTCACACGTCGAACTTTGAGTTGAGAATTTGTTTGGAGCTTGGAACTTGAAGCTGGGAACTTCCCGGCGCAGCCGACCTCAGGGCACGATGAAGATGCGCCCGCAGCTCGGGTCGCGCACCGGCTCGCCGCTTGGAATGCCGCGGACATCGATCTGGTGATACGGCGAATACGGGCTGAGCACATAGCCGCGCCGACCGGTGCGAGAGCCCACCGGGTAGTCGCGATAGTTGCCGCTGTAATGATCGCCGCGACTCGAGTCCACGCTCGCGCCGATCAATGCGCCGGTGACAGCGCCGGCCCCCGCGCCGATGGCCGCCGTGCGTGCGCTTCCGCCGATGGCCGCACCAAGGATCGCGCCCCCGGCCGCGCCGTAGCCGGCGCCCTGGCCCGCAGCGGTATCACACGAACTCAAGCTCAGACTCATCACGCCTGCGGCCAAAGCGGAGAGCACGGTTCCAAGAGAAACAAAAGCGGAACGTCGAAATGTTTTCATCGGGGAAATAGACGAAGAGGCGGGTCTGGCATTCACGATTTTGTGATTACTTCGCGCCGTGCCGCGGCAGCGGACGTTTCCTCGCCCCCGCGCCCCCAGCGCCCGGCCAGCGCGACGGAGGTGGCGAGCCAAAGTTTGCGCGGCTTGCTCAGGCGATAATTTTTTTCGAAGACCCGGAATCCGTCGCGCCGCATCTGCGCGAGCAGCCGGTGATACACGACGCGCATGATCTCCGCGGCGAGCATGGACGCGTGCTCGCTCGCGGGCAACGCACCCACGGCGGCCGCGAAATGGTCTTCCGCGCGCGCGGCCTCGAACTGCATGAGTGCGAGAAAGCGGGTGTCCTGCCGGCGGCTGCGCAGGTCGTCGGGTGTCAGGCCGCACCGCGCGAGGTCTGCCACGGGCAGGTAAATGCGACCGCCATTGTCGAGGTCTTTGGCGACGTCGCGGATGATGTTGGTGAGTTGCAACGCAAGACCCAGCTCGATCGCGTAGCGACGGCAAGCGTCCGCGTGCTCCGCGCGATAGCCGAAAATTTCGATGCTCACCAACCCGACCGCGCTGGCGACCCGGTAGCAATAGGCGCGCAGGTCTTCGGCCGTTGCATAGAGCCGCGGCGCGAGGTCCATCTCGCAGCCGGCGATGATCTCGTGGAAGTCAGCGACGCGTAAGCGGTATTTCGTGATTAGCCTCTGGACCTGCGCGAGAAGGCCGCCGTCCTGCGCAGGTGTCGAGTGCTCGCCCAGTGCGGTCTTCCACGCGAGCAGCAACCCAGGTTTGTCTGCCGCCGACACGTCCGGCGAATCGGCAATGTCATCGACGACGCGACAAAACGTGTAAAACACGTTCATGTCCGCGCGCTTTTCCGCGGAGAGACAAAGAAACGAGAGCGCCAGATTCGATTGCCCGGAATAGTCCGTCGCCGCGGCAGCCCGCGCAGGATGAAACGGATGGGAATCGAGCGCGGTGCGCATGGCCGATGAGAGGGAGCGGCGGAGAACTTCTTCCTTAAGAAAAACGTGGCGCGCTGGCGAGTCGCTTTGCGTCCCGCGCTGAACTCAAAATTTCACCATCTCCTCGACTTCCGGCCGGTCGCTGGCAAAACGTCGGTAAAGGCAGACCCAGCTCGCCAGCAGCCAGCCGCCGAGCGCGGCCCAGCCGAAGGGAAAAACCAGCGACAAGCCGGCTGCGGGCAACGTCTGCGGCCCGCCGAGCGCACCGACCAACGCGGCGTGGAGCGTGGTCAACAGCAGGAAGTGCAGCGCCGCGACGGCGATCAACCAGAATAAGTGAGTGCCATGGCGGCGCAGGAGGCGCGTGTGGTCGCGAAGCGCGCGGCGCAGCGATTCGTTGTGGAAGACCAGCGTGATCTGCACCGCCGCGGCGGCGAGCAGGAGCGCGCACAGCAGCCAGCGGCCGATCTGCGCCCAGCGCAACGCGACATCCACCGGAATCGGCACATCCGCGGCGAGCAGGAAGAGCGGCAACTGAATGCCAAGCGCGCTGAACGCCAGCACGACCGCCGCCCATTTCGCCACGAAGGCAAACCGGCGCACGGCGAAATGCCGCAATTCCGAATGCTCGAAGCCCAGCCCGCGAATCCAGGCATACGCGAGCAGGATGAGATAAATCTGCAAGCCGATGCCGAGCAAACAATCAAACACGAAGCCGAGCGCATCGACCGCGGCGAGCAACCACGGCAGCGCGAGTGTGAGCGCGCCGGGCACGCTGCCGGGCAGCGCCCCGACGATCCGCTCGCGGCCGAAAAGGAAGATCGCCGGTTTGAAGAACGCGGCCAGCGCGCACACAAGCGTTGCCACCAGCGCGAGAACTCCGAGCAGCCAGCCGAGCCGACGCCGCAGCGCACGCGCAAGCTCGGCCTGGTAGCCGCCCCAGTTGACCAAAAACAAGAGCGCCCCAAGCGCGGAAAGCGGGAACATCGCAATGGCAATGTTGAAGATTCCCGCCGTCCCTTCGAGCGCGGGCAACAACGCGCCTGATACCGCCGCGGGCCAGTCGGGATTTGCCAGACCCCCCGGCGGCGCGAGGAGAGCGCCGGGGTCGGTGAACACGCGCACCCAAAATCCGAACACCGCGCTGACGCCGCCGAAAAGCGCCGGCAACGTCCACAGTTGCGGGTAACGTCGCAGGCAGCGCAGGCCGTCGCGCAAGCTGGCGCGCACCGGATTTGCCAGCATCAGCAGCGTGTAGCCGAGTGCTGCGCCGGCGAGGAGGAGTAGCGAAAGGTGTGGTGGGGCGAAGAACTCAGCCATGTGCGTTTTCTCCTTTTGGCACTTCCATCGGCTTGCGCGCCAGCGCAACGACCGACAGTCCCCACGGCAGACCGCGCGGCAGGCGCGCGACGAGCGGCGCTTCGCTGGCGAGCACGGCGGTCAGCAGCCGCGTCAGGGGACTGTGGCCCGCGCCGTGGCGCAGATCGTCGCGCGTGCGGTCTGGCGTCGGCGGCGTCAGACGCTCCGCCAATCGCTTGCCGACCGCCAGCGGGAAGAGCCAGGCGTTGGCGTAGGAAGCACGCCGCACTTCGAGGCCGGCGCGCGCGAGTTTCTCGCGCAACTCGCTGCGTCGATAACGGTGCGCGACCCGCCAGGCGACGTCGTGTTGCCCACGCAGCCAATCGTAGGCGGGAACCCGCACGAACAACAAGCCGCCGGGGCGCAGCACGCGCGTGAACTCACCCAGCGCCATGACATCCCGGACCCCGGCAGTCATGAGGACGTCGAAACAGGTGATCATGTCGAAGCTCGCGTCCGCGAACGGCAGCGCGTTCACCGACCCCAGGATGAGCCGGGCATCGACCCGGCGTTCGCGGCAGGGACGCAGCGCGTGCAGCGAATGATCCAGCCCGACGGCATCCTTGCTGTAGCGTGCGAGAAATCGCAGATTGCGTCCGGTGCCGCACCCGGCATCGAGCGCGCGGCAGGCGGCGCGCGGCGGCAGTGTGCAGGCGTCGAGCAAGCGCGCGGTGATGGCTTCCATGCCATCGAACCACCAGTGCGCATCCTCCGTCTCGAACATCGCGCGATAGGAGGCGGGCGCAATCGACTGCGCGGGGTCGTTCATGGCGTGGCGGGATCGAGCGGAGTCAGCTCATCGATCTCCAAACGGGTCAGCGCGAACATCAGCGCGCGCGGATCGTCGCGTGTCGGCTCGCGCGCCGGTTGCGGCGAGTGGAAGAGGAGCCGGTTGCGGCCGGGCGCAAGGCGGAGCGGAATGTTGTCGCTGCTGCGATAATAATCGCCGAATTCGCCGCTCCAAACCCGCGTCTGCGGCGGGGCGTCGCCATTGCTGGCGGGCGGGACGAATTCGACTTCGATGGTGCGATGCTCGGTGAGCGTGCGGCCGCGCAGGCGCAGCACCGCGCGAAGCGGATACGGATGGGGATTGATCAGCGCGACTTCGGCTCCCTCCCCCGCCCAGCGCCAATGCTCGTCGCGCCGCTGCTCTGCCGGAAACCAGCCGCTGCCAAACGCGATGTCGAGCCACGCGGGCGCGGCGCGGCGCGCAAGGTAAAATCCAGGGTTGAGTTCGAGGGTATCCGCCGGCGCGGCGGTGCGCGCGATGGCGTGGCGGCCGTTGCGCAAATCCCACTCGCCGCGCAACGTCGTCGGCTGGCGGCCTTCGTAGGTCGGCAGCGCGAAGTATTGGGGGCGGCACAGCAGCAATGTGTTCGCCCAGAGCCGCTGCCAGTAGCTGTCGAGCAGGACGTTGACGGACCCGATTTCGGGACGCGCTTCGACGCGCGAAATGTCTCTCAGAGCGCCGTCCACGATCAGGTTGGAGCGGCGCACCGCGGCGTTGAATTGCGGCAGTAGCCGGAGCTGCAACCCGAGCAACACGAGCGCGAGCAGCGCGCGGGAAATTTGGAATCCAGTGAGCGCGCGCGCCGTCTTGCGCCAGGGGTCCAGCCAGAGGCAAAGAGCGGCGAGCGTGCCGGGGTAGAACACGCAGAAAAGTTTGTAGGCATCGTAGCTCGCGTTGCCCGTCGGATCGGTCAGCAAAATCGCGTAGCCGGAAAACGCGGGAATCAAAAACGACAAGCCCAGCAGCCAGGCGTTTTGCGGCCGAGCCAGCGCGCGCGCATGCAGATGGCGCAACACAAGGAGCGCGGAAATCGTGAACGCCCCGAGCATGGCAAACGTGATGGCGAACGCGACCCATTTGGGAGTCGGCGTCAGCTTTTCATCCGCGAAAACTCCCAGCCAGCCAGCCGGGCCGAAGGACGGAATTTTCCAGCCAAAGCGCGTGGCGTTGAACAGAAAAATCCGCTCGAAAACTGTCAGCGCGCGCGCGGGAAAGAGCAGCCCGGCGACGAGCACTTGTAAGAGAATGAAACCGATCCAGCGCACGCCAGCCAGCCATCGCCGGGTGAGCACCATGCGCGCGCCGACCCACGCTGCCACGGGCGCGTAGCAGAAAAGCATGGCGAAGTTGTAGCCGCCGAGCAGGACCCAGTGAAGGACAAGCAGCAGCCCACTCCAGGACCACAGCGCGCGGCGACTCTGCGCGGCGTGGAAAGCACGCATCCCGACCCAGGTCAGCAGCGCGATCGTCGGGGCTGCGAGCAGTTGGCCCAGCGCGGTTTGATAGACGGCGTAGAGCAGGATCGGATTGCTGGCGTAGAGGGCCGTCGTGACGCCCGCCGCCGAGGCGCGCATCCGAAACCCAGCGCGGGCGAGCCAGAAAATCGCCGGCGTGTTGAGCACCAGCAGCACGACGCCCAGGAGGCTGACTAGTTCGTGCGGCCGGCAGCGGAGCACCGGGCAATTCAGCGCCAGCAACGCGGAGGGTGTGAAGTGATTCAGGCGCAGCCAAAATTCGTAAAAGTTCGCGGCCGAGCCGAGGCGCGTCACCTCGCTTTCGCCGAGAAAGCCGCGGCCGTCGGCACGCGAAAATTCGAGCAGCACCCGGCCGCCGCCCGCATAGTCGGCCGCATCGCAACTGCCGATCGAGATGGCATTCAGATAACCGGGCGGACGAGTCAGCGGATACGTGACGGCCACAAAACAAACCGTCATGAAAAGCCATTGCGGCCAGAAGCGGCGGGCGCCGTCGAGGAGCAGGGTGGCGAACCGCCGCATTCCTCCCATCCGCCACGCTCCCAGCGCACAAAACGCGAGCGGCACCGCGAGCGCCGGAATCGCCCAACGTTGCGCCCCCGGCAGCCCGGCATTCGCGCCGATCCAGACGAGCAGCGATTGCAGCGCCAGCCCACACGTGGGGCAGACCGCCGGCCAAAATCCGCACCACCGGCGCGGCAGAACCAGCAGGGACAACCCGAGGCCCCAGAAACCCATCAGGAGCGCCAGCGCGCCGCCGGTGAAATACCAGATCATGCCGGGCGCGGCTTCGAGCGGCTGATGGCTCAGCCGCGTTTGATCGCAGGCGAAGCCAAGGGCGGCGTGCGCGCGGTGGCAGGCGCGCCGCTCCGCGACCAGACGAGTTCCAGCCAGAGACTCAGCAGTTGCACGCCGGTGCGCCAGAGCCGCGGGAAGTTGAAAAACTGCGAGCGGCCGAAGGCGCGGTGATAATGATTGACCGGGACTTCGAGGAACACAAAGCCGGCGTCCTGGAATTTTTTCACCATCTCCAGGCAGATCGTGCCGCTGTCGCTGCGCAGCGAAACGGTGTCGAACACGGCGCGGCGCAGCAGGCGGAAGTCACAGTCCACGTCCCGGAGCTTGAACCCAAACATGAGCTTGACGAGATGGTGATAAACGCGGCCGATGACCACGCGATACCATGGATCGTTGCGGGAAATTTTGTAACCGTTCACCACGTCCACGCGACGCCCGGCAGCGCGCGCCGCGAGCGCGGCATCGACGAGCCGGCGGAGCTGGCGCGGATCGTATTGCGCGTCGCCGTCGGTGTAGAAAATCCACTCTTTCGTCGCGGCAGCGAAGCCGGTGCGCAGGGCCGCGCCGTAGCCGCGGTTGCGCGGGTGATGGATGACCCGCACGCGGGGCGCGTGGGTGCGCGCGAGCTCGTCGAGGACGGTGCCGGTGTAATCGGCGCTGCCGTCGTTGACGACGACGACCTCGAAGTCTTCGGCGCAATCTTCGAGCGTCAGCAGCGCGGTGACGACCATCGACGCTATCGTGCCGCCGTCGTTGTAGGCGGGGAAAAACGCGGTGATCGCGGGGAGCTTGCGCGCGGTGCCGGGGGCGGCTGCAGCGCTGGAAGCAGGGGGGAGCTTTTCCAAGCTGCCGGTTTACATCGGGCGGACTGGGCGGTCAAGCGGAGGGCGCGCAGGGTGGCGGGTCGATCGGGATTTTGGAGCTTTTGGGAGCACAGGGGTCTCCGGGCGTTTGGGGAGCACGGGCGTCCCGCCCGTCGGTTTCGGCGTCCCGCCGAAATCCCTTCTGCTTCGTTTGCTGGCAGGAAGGGAGAGGTGT
>CAXTRS010000078.1:15137-15417 GCA_964246635.1 uncultured Chthoniobacterales bacterium
CCCACCGGGGGGGCCCCCCGGTGCCCCCCCTCCCCAATCCCCGACATCCAAACTAGCGCCTCGAGCGTTGTAAAAAGGAATTCACGACCAGCGGCGGATCGCGTCTGTCACGCGTTTGGCATCGGACTCCGTTAATTCTGGGAACAGCGGCAGCGAGAGCACTGCATTCGCGGCGGCCTCGGTCTCCGGCAATGGTCCTGCCGCCAGCGCGCGCGACGCATAGGCGGGCTGGCGATGCACCGGGAACGGATAGTGCACGAGCGTGCCAATCCCCGCGCCC
>CAXTRS010000079.1:0-15402 GCA_964246635.1 uncultured Chthoniobacterales bacterium
GCCGCGGCCGTCCAGCTCGATGCGCCGGGAGGCGGCGAGCGGACGCATGAGATCGAGCGCTTCGCGGAACAGCTCGCACGCATTCACCGGCTCGGGCGAAAACGTCATCTCGCCGGCGTCCACGCGCGCGATGTCGAGCACTTCGTTGATGAGCGCTAGCAGGTGCCGGCCGCCGCGCAGGATCGGCTTGATGCTGGAGAGTTGGTCGCCCCGGGGTTCCTCCATTTCCAGGATTTGCGCGAAGCCCAGGATCGCGTTCAGCGGCGTGCGCAATTCATGGCTGACGCGGGAAAGGAATTCGCTCTTCGCGTTGTTGGCGCGCTCGGCTTCTTCGCGCGCCTGCTGGACCGACTGCTCGGCGCGCTTGCGGGCGGTCTGGTCGCTGGAGATGCCGCAGAGCGCGTAGGTTTTTCCATCCGGCCCGAGCAAGGGGAACTTGATCGACCAGTAGCTCAAGGTTTCGCCGCTGCGCGGGACGGTTTCTTCGGCCTCGACCGGCTGGCCGGTGGCGAAAACTGTGGCGTCGTTGGCCTCGCGGGCGGCGGCCGAGGTGGACGACACGAAGGCGCCCACGGTCTTGCCGCGCGCCTCCGCGTTCGTCGTGCCGAAGAGTTGCTCGAAGGCGCGGTTGACCAACAGGAAGCGGCCCGCGCGATCTTTTAAGAAAATGACCGCCGGCGAATGGTCGAGGATCGCCTGCATCTGCCCCTGGCTTTCGCGCAATTCCTCGTTGGCATGCGCGAGTTCCGCCGTGCGTTCCCGCACGCGCTCCTCGAGCTCGTCGCGCGCGGTGACGAGCGCCGCTTCCGCCGCGCGCCGGGCGACGACTTCGCCTTCGAGCTGCGCGTTGCTCTCGCGCAGTTGCGCCGGGCTGGGCAGCCGGATGAGCCGCGGCATCAACCCCCAGAGCACCACCGCTGTCGAGACCGAGGCCACCGCGGTGACCGCCTTCACGAAGCCGGCCAGCCGATACACCGGATTCCAGACCGTGATGATTTCCATCAGGTGCGTCGTGCCGCAGGCCATGATAAACACGCCGAACATGACGAAGATCCACTCGAACGCCACGTCGCGCCGCTTGCGCACGAGATAGACCAGCGCCAGCGGGATCGTGTAGTAGGAGAACGTGATGAACGCATCCGCCAGCACGTGCGTCCAGACCACCTGCGGCTCCCACAGGTAGCAATGCCCGTGGGGCATGAAGTCGGAGGAAAAAAGCCGGCGGAAAAAATCGAGCGCCCCCCCCCCGCCCCGCGGCGCCGCCCCCCCAAACCCAAAACACCGGCCGCCTTTTATTCCCGGCGGCCGTTTTGACTCAGCGCGAAGGTATTCCCTTTTTAGCCTTTAGCCTTTAGCCTTTAGCCTTTTCCTCAGCGCGCTTCCCGACCGGTCGTGCGCAGGCTCTCGAATTGCGCCACGAAATCCGGCTCCAGCGGCGTGCCGTCGGGCTTGAGGGTGAAGCGCAGGAACTGGTCGGGAGCGATGCCGCCGTTGCGCGGGTCTTTCACCACCGGGCAGATCGAGTAGCGCAGCGTGTCGGTCAGCGCGCGGGTGGTCAGCGAGATGTAGCCATCCTTGGCGAGGTTGTCCACGTCGCTGGCGCTGGCGATGATCGGCGTGCCGTCGAGGTCGAGGCCGTTCTTCTTGGCCAGGTCGGCGAGCTTCTTCTGGCCGTCCTTGGTGTTGAGCGCCTTGTCCGTGTAGGCCACCCAGACATGGAGCCAGAGCCCGAGCGGATCGTTGGAGAAATAGCCGTTGCGGGTGTCGAGCATGAAGCCCTGGCGCACCGCGCCGAGGCCGACCGGATCGGTGCCGCGCTTCGGGAAGACATATTCGTGAAACTTCTCGGCGATCCCGCGGGCGCGGTCGCCGGCGGCGTCCTTGGTAAAGAGATCCTGGTTGCCGCCGCCGAGCACGGTGAAGAACTCGACCTCGCCGCTGCCGCCGTAAGCCGGGAGCGTGAGCAAGGCGCGCACGTTGCGCTGCGAGGAGAGGACCGGCGTGTCGATCACCGCGTTGGGCCCGGGCGGGGGGGGTCCGCTCGGCGCGCTGGTGGGGGGGGGCGGAGCGGCCGGGGGGGTCGACCCCGGGGGGGGGCCGGGGGGGGGGGCGGCCGGCGATGGCGGCCGGGTTCACGCCGTTTTGCGTGTAATAGGCGTCGTTGAAATCATAGAGCCGGTCTTGCACGCCGGCGCGGGCCGCGCCGACCATAGACAGACTGGCAGCCGCGACGGCGAGCAACGCCGCGCCATGGCGAATGGTGGAACTACGGAACAACAGGGAACGAATCATAACAGAGTAAGGATGGATAGGATGAGACTGAACGGATGCGATGGATGGTTAGTCGGTGTTTGCGACAGCGGCCGCGCCGCCGGAAAAACTTCTCCCGGAGCGCGACCGCCGCGCACCGTTATGAAGAACGGGCGCGCGGTTTGTTCCGCGCAATTTTCTTTTCTGTTCTGCCTGCCCATACGGGAGTGAGCCGTCCAGCAGTGAGGAAAGAGCTTTCGCAATGGACCGTTCGGCGAATATTTCCCGGATGATGTTGCGCCGATTCTCGCTGGCGGTGTTTGCCAGCGCAGTGCTTACGCTGGGGGCGACCGCGGCTGGCTGGAGCAAGCCGAACCATTTGCGTCCCGTGATGAAAGCCGGCGGAGATTTGGACTCTTATGAACTGGGGGTGCGGTGTCTGCTGTTTGGCGCGGACGCCGGGATGGAAAAAGAGGCCGTGGTGTTGTGGATGATTTGTCAGCCGAGCTTCCGGTCGGAGTCGGCGCTCTGGCTGCGGCGCGAACGTCGCGATGGCGCCGCGGATCTCTGGCGCCTGGAACTGGCGCGCATGGACAAGCCGATTTGGAATCTGGAGGAGGAAGATCCGGACGCGCCATTGCCGCGACGGATGACTTTCGTGACGCCGCCCTCGCTCCAGGTCGCGCGCCGGCACATCGAAATCCGCGCCACGCTGGCCGCGGAACTCCAGCGCGCCTGGCGAGCCGTGCTCGAGCAGACCCGGCCGGTGACGGAACGCGAACGCACCGCACTCGTCGATGGCGTGCCGATGGTTTTCTATGCGCTGCACGGCGCACGACGGCAATTCGGCTGCGACGGAGACCGGCTTGCCGGTGAAACCGACGGTCTGGAGATCGGTCCGCCAGTCGGACTCTGTTTGCTCGCGAACCAACTGGTCAAAGCGGTAGAGATCGGCGACGGAAACTGGCGACGGGAACTGCTCGACGACTGTTTCACCAAAGCGAAACAGCTCCAGGGCGAGGTGGCAGCCACCGACCCAACACGGGAACCGGAGATCGAACAGGAAACGTCAGCAGATGTTTATGTTTCCGAGTTCAACGGCGTGGTCGAGCCGGCTTCTGATCATCGTTCGTGGCTGCAGGTGATGGTCTCCAAGGGCAACCACCTTTCGTTGAACCACACCGTGCTAAGCCGTCGCGGCACAACCAGGCGCAACTACGGCCTCGAGAATGGAAAGCTCAATAGAGTGATCGAATCATCGGACTGGTGGCAGACCGGAAACGGAGGCGAACAATTGCCGCCTGAGCCGACAGACGAAAAGCGAATTGAGTATGAGTGGAAAAAAATGGCGAAGTCCAGGACGGGAACACGCCGGTGGAAAGAATTCAGGCGAAGCGCGGCGAAGCTGGCAGCCTACTTTGAAGCACACAGGCACGAGTTTACCCAGCCGCCGCAGCTAAATCCTCGGGCGCTGATGCCGCAGGCAACCGAAGATTCGCCGGCTGAGCCAGGTGAGTAGCTTTCGGTCGGAGATCGCCAGCTCAGCGGCGCGGCAATACTTCCTGCAACGCCGCGTGAAACTCCTCCAGCGCGCGGCCTTCGATGGACGATTCGTGCCCGGCGTCGGGCAAGGCGATGAGCCGCTTCGGACCCGCGTAGGCCGTGGCAACCATGCGCTGGTATTTGGGCAGCACGAAGTCGTCTTTTTCCGCGAGGAGAAAAATCGCCGACGTGTCGCGGACGCGGCGCGCGTTGGCGACACTATCGAGGGCTGGCGGCACGCCCCAGGCGATCGGGCCGGCCAGCAGCCACAGGTTCCACCAACCGTGGCTGCCGAGGATCATCTGGCGAATCGCGGGCGGGTTGTGCAGGATGAGCGCGGCCATCGCACCCGGTCGCTGCGCGGCGACATGGAGCGCCGCCGCGGTGCCAAAGCTGTAGCCGGAAATAACGACGGGCCGCGCGCCGGCGTGGGCTTTGAGCGCGTCGAACGCCGCCAGTGCCGCCGGCCCGACGGTGTCCAGTCGCGCCGGACCGCGGCTGCCGCCGGAACCGGGGTAATTCATGCACCAAAGCTCAACGGCTCGGCCGTCCCACCCTTCGGCATCGGCGACGACTTCCGACTCCGCGCGGTCGCCGTTGCCGTAGAAGCGCAACGCGAAAATTTCCGCGCCGCCGCGCTGCCGGGCCAGGCGCGAGGTGGCTACCCAGATTTCCAGTTCGCTGCTCGGCTCGCCACTGTTCGGTTTGACGGAATATATTAAGACGCGCCGCGTGGCGCCGCGCGCGTCCATCGGCCGTATGCTCGGGTAGAGCACGAAACGGTCAGACAAATGCGCACAACCGAGCACCAGAAAATAGGACGCCAACAAGAATCCGGGCGCGAGAAGTCGGCGGCGACGGCGACGGCAGGTCGGGAGGAGGGGCATCGCCGAAATTTTAGCGATGAAATACGGGATAAAAGCATCGAAAAAATTTGCGCCAACATCGCTGCTCTCACTCAGGAGCCGGCACGACAAACCTATTTCTACTCTGACCTGTCCTGCTTGGCTGATCTGACCAACAAAAATTGTGGGCTTCTTAGCCTAAACCCCGCGCCGGACCGAGAAAGTTAAAACTGCGTTCTAATTGCTTCGATGGGAAGACAGGCTTCGATAAAGCGCTTCTCATCGGTCACGGTTTGTCCCTGAGATTTTCAATTTTGCATTCAAGCCCCTTGCTCATCTGCCAGAGTTTTTCAAAAAAATCCTCAAATGATGGGTTTTGCATCCATCGGTGCAACGGCGCGGTGCGGACAAATTCCGCGATAGCCTCCTCCTGTTTGTCCAGTCGAGTCACGCCGAAGGCAGACTCAACGTTTCCCTTCGGGTCCTCGACGGTGAAATCTGCACGGTGGCGATCGAACTTGTTTGCGATCCAATCGGGGTCGGTCGCCAGCCAACACTCCACGTTCCTCAGGCAGACACCGAATACGGCAAGATGCGCGTGCTCTGGAAGACATCGTGCCGTTTCCTCCGCGAGCACCGTTCGCCAGTCTGGACCGTTGGAGTCGCAGAGGAAGACCATCGCTTCAACGCGCTTGGCATTCAGTTCATGGCAAATATTCGGAATCTCGCGCCGGCGGCTATCCCTGGTTTGCCCGCGAAACCGACCTTCGACCAATTGTGCTGCAGGACACCATCTGCGTCGCAAACCTTCGAGCAAAGCTCGGTCTGTGCTGCCCTCTACGGAATAGCCTATCTTCATTGGAGTAACTCTCTAAAGTGCATCTCACCGAGCGGCATGTCACTGAGGAGCTTGCTGATCCTGCTGACGTCTGGTCGAACCAGAACAGAAGATGGCTTGCCGGGCTTGACGACATGGATGCCTTCGATGTGAGCGTCGAAGAGGTCGATGAAGTAGGGATTGTGTGAGGTAAAAACAAATTGGCCCGCTTTTCCGGAAGGATCGATGCGCTCAAACAAGGATTTCAAGAAGCCCACATAAAGGCCGTTCTCAGGCTCTTCGATCATCACGAAAGGAGGATTGCTCGAAGGAGACGTGTTTGAAATTGTGATGATAAGGTAAGCCATTGCCAAAAAGCGCAACGTGCCGTCCGACATGCTGCGGGCGCTGAAGCGATGGCCAATGTCATCTTCCAAGAAGATATAGACATGCTCCGGGTCAGGTGAAGAGTAGCTGAACAGATCGAGCTTCGGCTCGAGGAGCTTGAGCAGCTCGATGATTTTTCTCTCCAGGCGCGGCTTTTCGTTGTGCAAGCCATACATGGCGCGACTCAGGTTGGCGCCGTCATTGCGGAGAAATAAGTAACCACGAAGCGCATCCGGCGAGCGAAGGCAATCCGGCGAAAGATTGTAATACAACCACGAGTGAAGATAGCGCTTGAAGAGATTGGCTCGTTGATTGTTCTTCAAGTCATAGAGCTGAGAGAGCATGGTGGCATTATTCTCGACGAGCGTCTCCACATAGTATGGAGAGTTCTGATACCCCCGGACGAAGCCCTCTTCATGCAGCAAGCGAGTTTGCCCATGTTGGTTTCCTAAGAGTAGAGTTTGATTGAACGGCCCACCCGTGACTTTTAAGCTCTCCTCGAGCACGCGGAGGGGGGCTTTGACCGTGGCGCTTTGATCTTTCGCCTCGATAACTATTCGATACTCGAAGTGAAGCGGCTGACCTTCATATTCGAGTTCGCAATGAACCTCAAAGTCCATCTGGCTGCTCGAAACATAAACGTTGGTCAGTCCCCAGGTTTCGCCGCAGGCATTGAGAGCGGCGTCGTCGAGCGATGCCAGGCTGCTCAGTCCTACAAAGCGCAATGCTGAGCAAAGATTGGTTTTTCCTGCATTGTTGTGGCCGACGATCAGGTTCAGGCCCGTCGGGTTGAACTCGAAATTCAGCAGACTTTTGAAGTTATTTGCTCGAAATTTCTTTAGCATAATAGCGCGGTGATAGGATAAGGGTAATGGCTTTCACGGCGCGAGCGGAAAAACATCATCGGGACGCGGTGGCTCGACCGTGGCTGATCGACGAAAGCCAACTAGAAAACTCTGTTTTGTTGGCGGCTTTCAACCGCCGCCGCCGTTGGGAGCTTCGCCGGGTGGAGCGATGCGCACACGATAACCGGCGACGAATTTTTCGCGGAATGGCGCGAAGGTGCCGGCTTCGAGATGCGCGCGGGCTTGGGCCATGAGGTCGAGGTAGAAATGGAGGTTGTGCAGGCCGACGAGGCGCAGGCCGAGGATTTCTTCGGCTTTGAGCAGGTGACGCAGATAGCCGCGGCTGAACGGTTCGCGGCAGGCGGGGCAGCGGCAGCCGGGTTCAATGGGTTCGTGGTCTTTGATGTAGATGGAGCCGCGCAGATTCAGTGTGCCGCCGACGGTGAAGGCGGTGCCGTGGCGGGCGATGCGGGTGGGCAGCACGCAGTCGAAGAGGTCGATGCCGCGGGCGATCATTTCGAGCATCTGCGGCGGGGTGCCGAGGCCCATGGCGTAGCGGGGTTTGTCGGCGGGCAGGAATGGCTCGGAGTGCTCGACGGCACGCATCATCTCAACCTCGGGCTCGCCGACGGAGACGCCGCCGACCGCGTAGCCGTCCCAATCCTGGGTGACCAGCGCGCGAGCCGCTTTTTCGCGGAGATCGGGGAACGTGGTGCCCTGGACGATGCCGAAGCGGAGCTGCGGGCGGCCGGTGGTCTCGTTGAGCGGATGCGCGGCGGCCCAATCGCGGCAGCGCGCGGCCCAGCGGAGGGTGAGGTCGAGCGAGGCCGAGGCGGCGTCGTGCTCGCAGGGATACGGCGGGCATTCGTCGAAGGCCATCGCGATGTCCGAGCCGAGCACGCTTTGGATTTCCATGGCGGTTTCGGGGCCGATGAAGGTCGGCGAGCCATCGACGTGGTTTTGAAAATGGACGCCCTCCTCGGTAACGCGCCGAATCTTCGCGAGCGAGAAGACTTGGAAGCCGCCGCTGTCGGTGAGGATCGGCCCGTCCCAACGCATGAAATTGTGCAGGCCGCCGAAGTCGCGCAGCACCTCCAAGCCGGGGCGGACGAAGAGATGATACGTGTTGCCAAGGATGATCTGCGCGCGGAGTTCGCGCAGCTCGGCGGGCGAGACGCTTTTCACCGTGGCTTGTGTGCCGACGGGCATGAACGCGGGCGTCTCGATGACGCCGTGTGCGGTGGTAAGCCGGCCGCGGCGGGCGCGGGTTTTGGGGTCGGTGCCGAGGAGTTGGAACATGGAAGCGGTGCGCGCTGACTGGAGGTATCGCGAGCACTGGAGCATCTTCTGCGATGAAAATCATCCTTCCCGGCGGCAGCGGTCAGGTAGGGACGGTTTTGACGCGGGCATTTCACCAGGACGGGCACGAAGTCGTCGTGCTTAGCCGGGAGCCGTCGAGGGAAAGACGGGCCCCGTGGCGGGTGATGGCGTGGGACACGCGGACGCCAGGCGGCGAATGGACCGCGGAACTGGACGGCGCGGACGCGGTGATCAATCTCGCCGGGCGCAGCGTGAACTGCCGTTACACGCCGGAAAACCGCCGCGAGATTTTGGAGTCGCGCGTGGATTCGACGCGCGCGGTGGGCGAGGCCATCGCGCGGTGCATCCGGCCGCCGCGCGTCTGGCTGCAGGCGAGCACGGCGACGATTTACGCGCACCGCTTCGATGCACCGAACGACGAAGCCAGCGGCATTCTCGGCGGCGAGGAGCCGGGCGTGCCGGAGGCTTGGAAATTCAGCATCGACGTGGCGAAAGCGTGGGAACGCGCGGCGACGGAAATCGACACGCCGCACACTCGCAAGGTGCTCCTGCGTTCGGCGATCACGCTGAGCCCGGATCGTGGCGGCGCGTTCGACGTGTTGCTCGGCTTGGTGCGCTGCGGGCTCGGCGGACGCAATGGCAACGGGCGGCAGTTCGTCTCGTGGATTCACGATGCCGATTTCGTCCGCGCGGTGCATTGGTTGATCGAGCACGACGAGATCAGGGGCCCGGTGAACCTCGCGTCGCCGCAGCCGCTGCCGAACGCGGAATTTATGCGTGTGTTACGCGAAGCCTGGGGCGTCCCCTTCGGCCTGCCGGCAACGGAATGGATGCTCGAACTCGGCGCCGTTTTTCTACGGACGGAAACCGAGCTCATCCTCAAAAGCCGCCGCGTTGTGCCGAGCCGGCTGACCCAAAGCGGGTTCGCATTTCAATTCCCGACTTGGCCTGAGGCCGCGCGCGATCTCTGTCGGCGCTGGCGGGAGAATTTCAAGCGAGGTTGAGCGGGAAAAGAAAGTTCGCCGCGACGCGAAAAATTCGCCTTGCTCCCCGGCGAAAGATTCCTACATTGCCACTCCCCGCGCGGCTCCCGGCCTGAACAGCACGGAGCGCAAAACAAGATAACAGCGCGGGGTTGTTTTGTGCGATTGCCATCCGGCGGCCTGTGCGCCGGATTTTTTGCCGACTCATTTCCCGTTTTTCGACACGCTATGCCCACGATCAATCAACTCGTCCGCAAAGGACGCAAAAAGGTGACGGTGAAATCGAAGTCGCCGGCGCTCGTCAAATGTCCGCAGCGCCGCGGCGTTTGCGTGCAGGTGATGACCCGCACGCCGAAGAAGCCGAACTCGGCGCTGCGCAAAGTCGCCAAGGTGCGCCTGACGAACGGGCAGGAAGTCATCGCCTACATCCCCGGTGAGGGTCACAATTTGCAGGAGCACTCGATTGTGCTGGTGCGCGGCGGGCGCGTGAAAGACTTGCCCGGCGTGCGTTACCACATCGTGCGCGGCACGCTCGACAGCCAGGGCGTCGAGAAGCGTCGCCGCAGCCGCTCGAAATATGGCGCCAAACGCCCGAAGGCCGGCGCCGCCGCAGCCGATGCGAAAGGCGGCGCGAAGAAGAAGTAAATTTTCCCCGAAGTCGCGCTTGCGTCCGGCCGGGTGGCCGGGCAGATTGCGCGCCCGCTTTTCCGACCGCGTTCTTTTAATTAAAAACTTTCCGCCCCGCTTATGTCCCGCCGCCGCCGCGTCCACAAAAAGGAAGAGAAGCTCGATGCGCAATACGCCAGCCCGCTGGTGGCGCAGTTGATCAGCACGATCATGAAGGAGGGCAAGAAGTCGCTTGCCGAGCGCATCGTTTATCAGGCGATTGAAAAATCGCGCGAAGGCACGGAAAGCGTCGATCCGCTCGACGTGCTCAACCGCGCGATCGACAACGTGAAGCCGCGGCTCGAAGTGAAAAGCCGTCGCGTTGGCGGCGCGACTTACCAAGTGCCGATCGAAGTCTCGCCGGAGCGGCAGGTGTCGCTCGCGATGCGCTGGATCGTCGGCTACGCCGGCGGCCGTCGCGGCATCGGCATGACGCAGGCGCTGGCGAACGAAATCAAAGACGCCGCCGCAGGGCAGGGCAGCGCGATCAAGAAGCGCGACGACACCCACCGCATGGCGCAGGCGAACCGCGCGTTCGCTCATTTCCGTTACTAAAAACGAACCAATCCATTTTTAGACAGAATTAACAAAATTAACAGAATTACCGGAGATCGATTTCGCCAAATCCAATTCTGTAAATTCTGTTAATTCTGTCCAAAAACCTCCTCGACTTCTTTTATGGCCGCTACGCTTGAGGCGAATAAACCCGCCGCTTCTTCCAACCCGAATTCGCCGAATCGCGCGTTCCCGCTGGAGCGCACGCGCAACATCGGCATCGCCGCGCACATCGACGCCGGCAAGACGACACTCACCGAGCGCATCCTTTTTTACACCGGCATGATCCATCGGATCGGCGAGGTGCACGAGGGCAACACGACGACCGACTGGATGGAGCAGGAGCGCGAGCGTGGCATCACGATTACCTCGGCGGCGACGACCTGTTCGTGGAATCAGCGTTCGGAAGAAGGCGTTTACAAGATGTTCGACGGCATCAAAATGCGCGTGAACATCATCGACACCCCGGGCCACGTCGATTTCACCGCGGAGGTGGAGCGCTCGTTGCGCGTGCTCGACGGCGCGATCGCCGTGTTCGATGCCGTCGCCGCAGTGCAGCCGCAATCGGAAACCGTCTGGCGTCAGGCCAACAAATACAAAGTCCCGCGCATCGGCTTCATCAACAAGATGGACCGCGTCGGCGCGAACTTCGAGCATTGCGTCGAAGACATGCGCAAAAAGCTCGGGGCGAATGCGTGGCCGATCCTGATTCCGATCGGCAAGGAAGATTACCTCAAAGGCCAGATCGACGTCGTCAACCAGAAGGCGATCATCTACGTCGATGACAACACGATGGGCTCGACCTACAACGTCGAGGAAATCCCCGCCGAGTTGAAGGACGCGGCGAAGGAAGCTTACGACAATCTCGTCACCGCGATCTCCGATCTCGACGAAGAAGTCGGCATGCTCTTCCTCGAAGAGAAACCGATTACGAAGGAAGATCTCAAAGCAGGCATCCGCCGGCAAACCATCGCGAACAAGTTCGTCCCGGTTGCCGGCGGTTCGGCGTTCAAGAACAAAGGCGTGCAGTATCTGCTCGACGCCGTGGTCGATTATCTGCCCAGCCCGCGCGACATCGTCCCGGCTCAAGGCCACGACGTCGATAATCCGGAAGTCCTCATGGAAGCGCCGGCGGACGACAACGGCAAGTTCTGCTCGCTGGCGTTCAAGCTCTGGAGCGATCCGTTCGTGGGCAAGCTCGTTTTCTTCCGCGTTTATCGCGGCAAACTGACCAAGGGCGACACGGTCTATAACCCGCGCACCAACAAGCGCGAGCGCATCTCGCGCCTGATTCAGATTCAGGCCGACAAGCGCGAGGACATCGACACCTGTTACTCGGGCGACATCGCCGCCATCGTCGGCATCAAAAACATCACCACGGGCGACACGCTTTGCGACGAGGATTTCCCGATCCTGCTCGAGCCGCCGTCGTTCCCGGACCCGGTCATTTCGATGGCCATCGAGCCGAAGACGAAGCTCGACCAGGAGAAGATGTCGAACGCGCTCCAGCGCCTCGCGGAAGAAGACCCGACGTTCCGCGTTTTCACGAACGAAGACACCGGCCAGACGATCATCGCCGGCATGGGCGAGCTCCACTTGGAGATCATCCGCGACCGCATGTTCCGCGAGTTCAAAGTCGATGCGAACGCGGGCAAGCCGCAGATCGCCTATCGCGAGACCATCACGTCCACCGCCACCGGCGAGGGCAAGCTCATCAAGCAGTCCGGTGGTCGCGGTCAGTATGGCCACGTCATCGTCAACGTGCAGCCGAACGAGCGTGGCAAGGGGCTGACCATTGAGAACAAAGTCGTCGGCGGCACCATCCCGAAGGAATACATCCCGGCCTGCAAGAAAGGCATCGAAGAAGCCGTGCTCAACGGCGTCGTCGGCGGCTATCCGGTGATCGACGTGAACGTCGATATCATCGACGGCAGCTACCACGACGTGGACTCGAACGAAATGGCGTTCAAGCTCGCCGCGATCTTCGCGGTGAAGGACGGTTTCAAGAAGGCCAAGGCGATCCTGCTCGAGCCGATCATGAAGGTCGAAGCCGAGACGCCGGAAGATTATCAGGGCGACATCATGGGCGATCTCAATCGCCGTCGCGCGCGCATCCAGGGCATGGAGAAAAAGGTGGTCAACACCGCCGTGACTGCCGAGGTGCCGCTCGCCGAAATGTTCGGCTACGCGACCGCGATCCGTTCGCTGTCGAAAGGCCGCGCGAGCTACACGATGGAGCCGAGCCACTTCGAACAGGTGCCCGCGAACGTGCTCGCCGCCGTGCTCGACCAGAAGGAAGGCAAATAACCCGCGACTGGCTGTTTCTCTTACCAGATAGAAGGACCAAAAATTTATGGCAAACGGCCAACGCATTCGCATCCGGCTCAAAGGTTACGACCACCGGATGCTCGATCAGAGCAGCGTCGAAATCGTCGAGACCGCCAAGCGCACCGGCGCCAAGGTGGCCGGGCCGATTCCGCTGCCGACGCAGATCGAACGCTTCACGGTGAACCGCTCGCCGCACGTCGATAAGAAGTCGATGGAACAGTTCGAAATCCGCACCCACAAACGCCTCCTCGACATCATCGAGCCGACGGCGAAAACGGTGGACGAGCTGAAGAAGCTCAACCTGCCGGCCGGTGTGGACATCACGATCAAGATTTGACCTTTAACTTCCCGCGAACATGAGCATCGGATTAATCGGCAAAAAGCTCGGCATGACCCGCATCTACGATGCGAAGGGCAACCTCACGCCTGTCACCGTCATCGCCGCCGGCGGCAACACCGTGTTGCAGCGCAAGACCGTCGAAAAGGACGGTTACGCCGCGCTGCAAGTCGGCTTTGACGGGCAAAAAGAACAGCGCGTCACCAAGCCGCAGTTGGGGCACTTCAAGAAAGCCGGCTCGGAACCGAAGCGCATCGTGCGCGAGTTCCGCACGCCGGACGCGCAGACTGCCGGCGAGGAGACAAACCTGAACGTCACCCAGTTCGAAGTCGGCCAGTTCGTGGACGTCTGCGGCCAGTCGAAGGGCAAAGGTTTCCAGGGCGTGATGAAGAAGCACAACTTCCATGGCCAGGGCGCGTCGCACGGTTCCAAGACGCACCGGCGCAACGGCGCCATCGGTTGCCGCTCGACGCCGGGACGCATTTACAAAAATCACGGCATGCCCGGTCACATGGGCGACGAGCGGATCACCATGCAGAACCTGACCGTAGAGCAAATCCGGGAAGCCGAGGGCGTCATCCTCGTCAAAGGCGCGGTCCCCGGCGCGAATGGCAGCTACGTCATTGTGCGTCCCGCGACCAAAGCGCTCGCACGCCAGGCTGCCGGCACCGACAAGAAAGCCGTCGAACCCGAAAAGAAATCCGCCAGCGCCGCGAAGAAAAAGTAAGTGAGCAGCGCCTTTGCCTGATTTCAGATTTTTCCAACGAACGCACCAGCCATGAGCGCGACAATTTTAACCGCTGACGCCGCCAAAGAGGCGAAGCTTGAACTCATCACCAACGGCAAAGGCACGCAGGCGGTTCACGACGTCGTCGTGGCGATGCGCGCTGCCCGCCGCAGCGGCTCCGCGAGCACGAAGACGAAGGCCACGGTCAGCGGCTCCGGCAAGAAGCCGTATCGCCAGAAGGGTACTGGCCGCGCCCGCGCCGGTTATATGTCGTCGCCGGTCCGCGTCGGCGGCGGTGTCGTGTTCGGGCCGCACCCGCGCGATTATTCCAAGAAGACTTCCAAATCGACGCGCCGCCTGGCATTCCGCAAGGCGCTCAGCGGGCGCATCCTCAGTGGCGATGTGCTGGTGGCCGATGCGTTTGCCGTTACCGAGCTGAAGACGAAGGCGTTTCTGAAATTGCTCGGTGAGCAGGTCAGCGGCGAGTTCAAAAACGTGCTCATCGTCGCGCCGAAGTTCGACGAAACGACTTACAAAGCCGCCCGCAACGTCGCGCATGCGCAGCTCACTACGGCGAGCGATGTGAACACGGAGCAGTTGCTGCGTTACGACAAAATTCTTATTACACGCGAGGCGTTGGAAAAGTTTGCCGAGCGCGCTGGCAACAAGAAGGAACAGGCGAGTGAAGCCTGATTGATTTTAACGCGGGCAAATTTCATCCGTCATGAACGAACCTTACGATCTCGTGCAAACCGTCGTCCTGACGGAAAAAGCCACGCTGCTGGGCGAGAAGCAGAATCAATACGTGTTCCGCGTCGCGCCGCGCGCGAACAAAATCCAGATCAAGCAGGCGGTCGAAACGCTCTTCAAAAAGAAGGTCGTCTCGGTGAACACCTGCAACTACGCCGGCAAGAAGAAGCGCGAACGCCGCGCCGACTACGGCCGCAAGCCGCATTGGAAGAAAGCGATCGTGACCTTGCAGGCAGGCGAGAAGATCGAGTTTGTTTAAAGTTCAACCAAAGCGGGAAGTATCGTGGCTGTTCTTGCCGCCGGGTTAAGGCCTTGCTTTTCTCTTCGCGCTGGGAGAATGCTTTCCCATGAGCATCACCGCGAAGGTCGAGGATGGAAAGATCGTCTTGCCGGCGCACATTCAGTGGCCTGACGGTGCCACGGTGCGCGTCGAACTTTCCACTACAACGAATGTCGGTGAGTTACTCGCCGACTTCGACGGCATTGCGGACGATCTGCCCGCCGACCTCGCCGCCAATCTCGACCACTACCTCCACGGCCACCCGCGCGAGCAGCCGTGAAATGAAAAATGAAATCGGTGCTGGCGGATGCATTCTACTTCATCGCCCGCCTGAACCGCCGCGACCAGTTTCACACGCGTGTCGTCGAGTTTTCCTACCAGCTGGAAGCAAAGCTGGTAACCACCGAACTCATCCTCGTCGAGGTCGCCGACGCGCTGTCTGCTTCCCGCTGCCGGACGCGGATCGCGGCCTTCGTGGATAAGCTGGCGGCAGCCGACAACGTGCTCATTGTGCCGGCAACCACCGAGCGGCTGCGGGACGCCTTGCGTTTCTACCATCAACATGCGGACAAGACTTGGACGTTGACGGATTGTTTCTCTTTTCTGGTGATGCGCGAGCAAGGCATCGGGGCGGCGCTGACAGGAGATCGACATTTCATCCAAGCAGGTTTTCAGGCGCTGCTCGCAGATTAGCCTGTGACAATAGGAGATAATTCGGGTAGTGTTATCCTTACTGTTGCAGTGGAGACGGTTTAGAGGGAGGGTTGCAG
>CAXTRS010000080.1:0-3288 GCA_964246635.1 uncultured Chthoniobacterales bacterium
CCGTTTACCCTGCCGCCGCTCCCCTACCCGGCCGAGGCGCTCGAACCGCACATCGACGCGCAGACCATGATGCTGCATCACGACAAGCACCATCAGGCTTACGTGAACAATTTGAACAACGCCGTCAAAGACCAGCCGGCGCTGCAAAAAATGACCGTTGAGGACTTGCTGCGGAAGATCAACGAGGTGCCCGAAGCCATACGCACCGCCGTGCGCAACAATGGCGGTGGTCACGCGAATCACCAGATGTTTTGGAAACTCATGAAACCGGCCGGCAAAGGCGGCGGCGGCAACCCGAGCGGAGAACTGGCCGCGGCCATCGACAAAGACTTCGGCGGCCTCGACAAGCTCAAGACGGCGTTCAACGAAGCCGGCGCGAAACAGTTCGGCAGCGGCTGGGTGTTCGTCGTCGCCGACCCTAAGGAGGGCAACAAGCTGAAGGTCGTCTCCCGCCCGAACCAGGACAGCGTGCTGATGGACGGAATGCCCGCGCTCTTCGGCAACGACGTCTGGGAGCACGCCTATTATTTGAAATATCAGAATCGCCGCCCCGAATACCTCGCCGCCTGGTGGAACGTGCTCGCGTGGGACGTCGTGGCCGAACGTTACGCCGGCATCAAGGCGGGCAAAGCGCAGTTGTGAGCGAGCTGCCAGGGGCCACGCGATCTCCATCATGAGCGCCACTGCAACCGAGACAGTTCTAGGCAAGCCGATCGACCGCGTGGACGGCCGGCTGAAAGTCACCGGCGGCGCGCGCTATGCGGCGGAGTTCACCGCCGCGGGTGCGCTGCAAGCGTTCGCTGTGTTGAGCACGATCTCCAAAGGCCGCATCACCGCCGTCCAGACGAGCGCGGCCGAGAAGGCTCCCGGCGTGCGTGCCGTGCTCACGCACCTGAACGCGCCGAAACTCAAGGAGCCCAAGGCCGACATGATGAGCGGCGGAGGCATCCGCAACGAAGAACGCATCCCGCTGAGCGATGACAAAATCTCCTACGGCGGCCAATACGTCGCGCTGGTCGTCGCCGACACCTACGAGCGGGCGCGACACGCCGCGAGCCTGGTGAAAATCTCCTACGCGGCGGAGACGCCCGCGCTCAACCGCGACGACGCGAAGGGCACCCGGCACCAGCCGAAGTCCAGCGACATGGGCGAAAAGTTGCAGAAGAAAAAAGGCGATGCTGCTGCCGTGTTTTCCGACGGCAGCATCGTGAAAATCGAGGCCACGTATGAGACGCCAACGGAGACGCACAACCCGATGGAGCCCTCGGCCACCGTCGCGGTGTGGGACGCGCCCGACCGGCTCACGCTTTTCGACGCCACCCAATACATTAAAGGGACGCAGGACATCGTCGCGCAAGCCTTCGGCCTCCTGCGGGAAAAGGTGCGCGTGGTCAACCCGTTCGTGGGTGGCGGCTTCGGCTGCAAAGGGGCGGTCTGGCCGCACACGATCCTCGCCGCGATGGCGGCGAAAGTCGCCGGCGCGCCGGTGAAATTCGCGATCTCCCGCCACGCCATGTTTTCCTGCACCGGGCACCGCACGCCGACGACGCAGACGATTGCCCTCGCCGCCGGCAAGGACGGCAAGTTGCGCGCGATGCGTCACTCCGCCGAGACGCTGACATCGACACTCGGTGAGTTCGTGGAGACCTGCGCGGCGCGCTCGACCGGCGTGCTCTACAACAGCCCGGCGATCGCGCTCGAGGAAGCGCTTTACTCGGTCAACATCGCCCCGCCGACATTCATGCGCGCGCCCGGCGAATGCCCCGGCACGTATGCGGTCGAGTGCGCGATGGACGAGTTGGCTTACGCGCTGAAAATGGACCCGTTGGAGCTGCGCGTCATCAATCACTCCGACAACCATCCGCTGAAGAACAAGCCGTATAGCAACAAACGGCTGAAAGAGGCCTACAAGCTCGGCGCGGAAAAGTTCGGCTGGTCGAAGCGCAACCCGCAGCCGGGTTCGATGAAAGACGGCCGCCTCCTGGTTGGCTGGGGCGTGGCAACCGCCACGTATCCGGGTTACAAAATGGTCGCCGCCGCGAAGGCACGGCTGAACGCTGACGGCACCGCGCTGGTGCAGTGCGCGACGCACGACCTCGGCACTGGCGCTTATACGGCGTTCACGCAGATCAGCGCGGAGGCGCTCGGCGTGCCGGTTGAAAAAGCGAAGTTCGAGCTGGGCGATTCGGACTTCCCATTTGGCCCGGTGGCCGGCGGCTCGAACTCGACCGCCACGGTCGGCTCCGCGATCTACACCGCCGCCCGCGCTTTGCACGACAACCTCGCCGCGCTCGCGGTCGCCGACGCGAAATCTCCGCTTCACGGCAAGGATCGCGCCGACGTGATCCTCGCCGGTCCGGGACGGCTGGCGCTGAAGTCGGACCCCTCGAAGTCGGCGGCGTTCGCCGATATTTTGCGGGCCGCGGGCAAGGACTTTGTGGAAGGCGAAGCCAAGATCACCCCGCCGCCGAAAGACGCGCCGCCAGTCGAGTTTCAGTCGTTCGGCGCGCAGTTCATCGAGGTAAAAATCGATCCTCTGCTGCCGCGGGTGCAAGTCACGCGCGCGGTCAGCGTGATTGACTGCGGCCGCGTCATCAACGCCAAGACGGCACGCAGCCAGGTGATGGGCGGTGTCATCATGGGCATCGGCATGGCGCTGGAAGAAGAAACCATTTACGACCCGAAAACCGGGCTGCCCGCGACCCGCAACTTGGCTGATTACCACGTCCCGGTGAACGCCGACATCGTCAGCGTCGAGCCGTATTTCGTCGGCGAGCCGGATTACGCCTTCAATCCGATGGGCGCGCGCGGTATCGGCGAAATCGGCATCACCGGCACCGCCGCCGCCGTGGCCAACGCCGTGTTTCACGCCACCGGCAAACGCGTGCGCGAGTTGCCGATCACGCTGGATAAGTTGCTGTAACGACAATGATCCCACCCTCGCTCGGCGAGCCGCTCGACCGCAT
This sequence comes from uncultured Chthoniobacterales bacterium, assembly GCA_964246635.1. Classification (GTDB taxonomy): domain Bacteria; phylum Verrucomicrobiota; class Verrucomicrobiia; order Chthoniobacterales; family SZAS-18; genus JAFAXH01. The sequence goes on from CAXTRS010000080.1 coordinate 2,967, forward strand.
TGACGGCTGGCTCAAAGTCACCGGCGGCGCACGTTACTCCGCCGAAATCCCCGTGCCGAATGCCGTGCACGGCGTCCTCATCCGCAGCACGATCGCCAACGGCAGCGTGCAGGCGATGGACATCGCGGCGGCGGAAAAATTGCCCGGCGTGCTCGCGGTGCTGACGCCGTTCAACGCACCGAAACTGCCCGACAAACCGGGCGGCATCAACGATCCCATCGCCAGCGGCCGGCGAATCAGCGCGCTTCAGAACAATCTCGTTTTTCATTACAACCAACCCATCGGTGTCGCGCTCGCCGAGACCTTCGAGGGTGCCGTGCAC
>CAXTRS010000080.1:3298-15248 GCA_964246635.1 uncultured Chthoniobacterales bacterium
GCGGAACTCGTGAAAGTCCGCTACGCCGAGGAACCGCCGCTCATCAAACTCCTCGAGCACGAAAAGCGCGCCTACACGCCCAAGGGCCCGATCTCGCGCGACCGGCCGGTGGATTCGAATGTGGGCAACATCACGGTGGGTCTGGCGAGCGCGGCGGCGCGCGTGGAAGCGAACTACTACGAGCCGGCGGAGAACCACCAGATGATGGAGCCGCACGCGACGACAGCATGGTGGGACGCGCCGGACCGGCTCACGGTTTATGACGCCACGCAGGGCATTCACAGCACGCGCAACCGCCTGGCGAAAATCTTTGCGCTGCCGCCGGATCGTGTGCGTGTGGTTTGCTATTTTCTCGGCGGCGGTTTCGGCGCGAAGGGGCCGATGTGGAGCCACACCGCGCTCGCGGCGCTGTGCGCGCAAAAGCTCGGCCGCCCGGTGAAAATCGCGCTCAGCCGCCACGGCACGTTCAACAACACCGGGCACCGGCCGGAACTGCACCAGCGCCTGGCGTTCGGCGCGAACGCGGATGGCAAGCTCACCGCGCTGCGACACGATTGCTTGCACACCAACTCCATGTTCGACGACTTCGTCGAGCCTGCGGCGACGACGACGCGGATGATGTATGCCGCGCCGAACATCGCGACCTCGCACAAGCTCGTGCGCTTGAACATCGGCACGCCGAGCTACATGCGCGCGCCCGGCCACGCCAGCGGCACGTTCGCGCTCGAGTGCGCGATGGACGAGCTGGCCTGGAAACTCAAGCTCGACCCCATCGAGCTGCGACTGCGCAATCACACCGATACCGATCCGGACGAGAACAAGCCGTGGTCGAGCAAGCACCTCCGCGAGTGCTACGCCGTTGGCGCCGAGGTTTTCGGCTGGTCAGGCCGCCAGTTGCAGCCACGCTCCATGCGCGCAGACGACGGCCGCTCCCTCGTTGGCTACGGCATGGCGACGGCGACCTATCCGGTGCGCCGCAGCCCCGCGAGCGCCGTGGCGCGCTTGCTTGCTGACGGCACCGCGCTCGTGCAGGCCGGCACGCAAGACCTCGGCACCGGCACTTACACGATCATGACCCAGATCGCGGCCGACGCGCTCGGCTTGCCTGTGTGGAAAGTGCGCTTCGAGCTGGGCGACACCGACTTCCCCGAGACTCCGGTTTCCGGCGGCTCGCAAACGGCGGCGAGCACCGGCTCGGCGGTGTTCAACGCCTGCTCGAAGCTCAAGCAGCAGCTCTTGGAAATGTCGATCGCCGACCTGCGTTCACCCCTGCACGGGCAGGCACTCGCGAACGTGCGCGTCGAGGGCGATCGCGTCCGACTGGCGGAAGGCCGCGAGCTGCTCGCCGACACGTTCGCCGACATCGTCCAGCGCACCGGCCAGCCGTTTGTCGAAGCGAAAGCCGACTTCAAACCGGCGAACGGCGAGAAGTATTCCATGCACTCCTTCGGCGCGCAGTTTTGCGAGGTCCATGTCGATCCCGACCTGGGTCGGATCAAGGTCGCTCGCTGGACTGGCGCATTCGCGGCCGGGCAGATTCTCAACACCAAGACCGCACGCAGCCAGCTCATCGGCGGCATCATTTACGGCATCGGCATGGCGTTACAGGAAGAAACGTTCTACGACCAGCGCGACGCGCGGATCGTCAATCCGAACTTCGCGGAATATCACGTGCCGGTGAACGCAGACGTGCCGAAGATCAAGGTCGAGTTTATCGACGAGCACGATCCGCACATCAATCCGCTCAGCGTCAAAGGCATCGGCGAAATCGGCATCACCGGCGTCTGCGCAGCGTTGTCAAACGCGGTGTTCCACGCCACCGGCAAACGGGTGCGCGAGCTGCCGATCACACTGGACAAAGTTCTCGGCCTGGCGTGATGAGCGAACTCCAGACGCTTCTCGCTCGCGCCGCGGAATTGCGCGGTGCGCGGCAGCCGGCGCTGCTGGCGACCGTGGTGCACACGGAAGGTTCGACTTATCGCCGGCCCGGCGCGCGCCTCTTGCTCGACGAAAGCGGCTGGCGCGCGGGCACGGTTTCCGGCGGTTGCCTCGAAGCCGATTTGCTCGAAACGGCCTGGACGCGGCTCGCGGAATATGACCATCGACCGCTGCTCATTTCCTACGACACGCGGCGAGATGGCGACATTCTTTGGGGTAGCGGCACCGGCTGCGGCGGCGCGGTCGAAGTGCTGTTGGAACGACTGCCGGATGAGGACACGCCAGGGTCCGTAAACACACTCGCGTTTCTCCAAAGATGCCTGACCCAACGGCGAGCAGCGGTCGTCGGCACCGTGATTCGCAGCGATCACGCGGACTTGCCTGTCGGCACGCACTTTTGCTGCGCCGAGGACGAGAACGAGGACGACGCCACGCTTTTCGATGCGCAACGGGACGCAAATCTGAAATCCGAAATCCGCTGTCTCGTTCGCACCGCGCTCGTGGAAAAATGCTCTTCCTGGAAGACGCTTCGACCGGAGAACGACGCAGCGAAAGGGCGCGCCGTCGAGTTGTTCATCGAATATGTTCCGCCGCCGCCCGCGCTCGTGATTTTTGGGACCGGTCACGATGTGATCCCGGTGGTTCGCCTCGCGCGGGCGCTGGGCTGGCACGTCACGGTGGCTGGACGCCGCGGCACGCTCGGGGGGGCGAAGGAGTTGGCTACGCTGGCCGATGCCTTCATCGCGCAGAGCGATGCCAGGGTCGGGCCGGACACGCTCGCGCTCGTGATGACACACAATTATCTGGCTGATTTTGGGTTGCTCGAAACCTTGCTCCCGCTGCGCCCGCGCTACCTCGGTTTGTTGGGACCCGCCGCGCGGCGCGAGCGGCTGCTGCGCGACTTGGAAGGAGCCGGCAACCCGGTGCGAAGGTGGGCGCAGAACGCGCCACTGCACGCGCCTGCTGGTCTGGACATCGGCGCGGAAACTCCCGAAGAAATCGCCCTGGCCATCGTGGCCGAAATGCAAGCTGTGCTCGCCGGGCGCGTCGGCGGGGCGTTGCGCGAAAGCCGGCAGCCGATCCATGCGCTCGCTGCGGACGGCGAAAACGCTCCGGCGCATCGGCTGGCCGCATCTTGAGCGAGCGGTGAACTCGGCGAGCACCAGCGCGCCCGCGGTCGTTCCCGGCATTCTGCTGGCGGCCGGGGCCTCGACGCGGCTGGGTCAGCCGAAACAGCTCGTGCTCTTTCGCGGCGACACGCTGCTCGGGCACGCAGCGCGCGCGGCGCTGGCCGGGGGCTGCGCGCCGGTGATCGTGGTGCTCGGATTCGAGGCGGAACGAATCGAGGCCAGAATGCCGAAGCTGCCCGGCCTCCGGGTTAGCCGCTGCCGGGATTGGGAAGCGGGGATGGGCGCGACCTTGAAGACCGGGTTGCGTGCGCTGCTGGCAGGGCGCGACGGTGGCGAGGATGGTCCGGCGGCGGTGCTCGTGCTGTTGTGCGATCAACCCGGCGTGAACGCCCCTTTGCTGCGAGAACTCACGGCCGTGCGGCACGCACGAGGCGCGGCGGTCGTGGCCTGCGCTTACGACGGAACGCTGGGGCCGCCAGCGGTTTTCGGAAAGGAGGTTTTCGACGAAATCCTCGCGCTGCCCGATGGCGCCGGCGCCCGTGCGATCATCGACCGCCACGCGGCGCGCGGGGAGGTTCACGTCGTCGATTTCCCAGCCGGCGCGCGCGACGTGGACACGCCGGCGGACCTTGCACGCCTGGATCGCGAGCCTTGATCCTGCTGCTGGCGGCTGGTCCAGAAGCGGCTAGGTTGATTTTGGCCCATGAACGATTTGTCCGCATCGCCCGAAGCGCTGGCAGCCCGGATCGCCGAGTTGCTGGTGGCCAATGCGGCGTTGAAGGAGGAGCTGGCCGAGCGCCGCCGTGCCGAGATGGGGTCGCGCGCAAGCAGCGGGCTGTTTCGCGCCATCATCGAAGGCACCACCGACACGATTTTTGTGAAGGACCTGCAAGGCCGTTACACCTTGATGAACAGCGCCGGCGCGCGAGCCTTGCGCCTGCCGATGGGAGCGATCCTGGGCAGCGACGACTTCGCGCTCTTCCAGCCCGACACTGCGCGGCTGCTTCAGTCCGAGGACGCTGCCGTCATCGCCCGGCGCGAGGTCGCCACGATGGAAACCGTGGGCGAAACGGCGCAGGGAATCCGCTTCGAAAATCTGGTGACGAAAAGCCCGCACTACGACGACGCCGGCAACGTCATCGGCGTCATCGGCATCGCGCGCAACATCGGCGAGATGAAGAGCAAAGAGCGCCAGCTGCGCACCCGCGCGCTCCAGGGCCGGGTCGTCGCCGATCTCGGCCGGCGGGCGCTGGCGGGTCTGGCGCTCGAAGCACTTTTCAACGAGGCGGTCGCGCGAGTGGCGGAAACGTTGGAAATCGAAATCACCCTCGTGCTGGAGCATGTCCCCGAGCGGGGTTGTTTCGTCCGCCGCGCCGGCGTGGGCTGCCCGGCAGAGATCGTCGGGCAGGATACACCCAACGACGGGCCAGCACTGAGCGCCGGCTTTACCCTCGCCGCCGGCGAACCCATCATCGTGCCCGACCTCGCGCTCGAAACGCGCTTCGGCGTCGCGCCCTGGATGCGCGACCGCGGCGCCACCAGCGGCATGTCCGTCCTCATCTCGGGAGAAAGCGGCGCGGCGCCATATGGCGTGCTCAACGCCTTTTCGATTCAGCGCCGCGAATTTTCGCGCGACGATCTTTTTTTCCTCCAGTCCATCGCCAATGTGCTGGCCGCGGCAACGGAGCGACGCCGCACCGAGGAGGCGCTCGGCCAGGCGCGGCGCGACGCCGAGAAAGCGGACCACGCCAAGAGCGAATTTCTTTCGCGCATGAGCCACGAGTTGAGGACTCCACTCAATGCGATTCTCGGCTTCAGCCAGTTGCTGGAAATGAGCGCGCTGGATGCTCGCCAGCGCGAGGGCACCGGCCACATTCTCAAAGCGGGCCGTCATCTGCTGGGGCTCATCGACGAAGTGCTCGATGTCGCCCGCATCGAAAGCGGGCGGATGGACTTCGACTTCGCGTCGGTGGAAACCGAAGTCGTGTTGCGCGACTGCATGGCGATGCTGCAACCGATGGCGGCTACGCGGAGCATCACGCTCGCCCTGGAGCCGGCGACTGCCGAGGCGGGCCCGACCCGCGTTTGGGCAGACGAACGGCGACTGCGGCAGGTCGTGCTCAACCTGCTCTCGAACGCGGTGAAATACAGCTACCCCACCGGCCGCGTCACCCTCACTTCGCAGCCGCTTCCGGGGAATCCCGCACGCGTGCGCATCGGAGTGCGCGATACCGGCCCGGGGATTTCCACCGCGGATCGCGCGCGCCTGTTCACTCCCTTCGAGCGGCTCGGCGCGCAACACACCACGACCGAGGGCAGCGGCCTCGGGCTGGCACTCACGAAACGGCTCACGGAAGCGATGGGCGGCGCGATCGATGTGGAAAGCACCCTCGGCGCAGGTTCGTTTTTCTGGGTGGAATTCGACGCCCCCGAGAGCCGTCAGGATTCCTCGCGCGAGGGACAGGCGAGCGCTTCCGGCGGAGCCGCCGACAGCCAGGCGGTGACGGCATCGTCCGCGAGCGAACCCACGCCGGTGCGCCTGACGGTGCTGCACGTGGAGGACAACGCCTCCAATCGCCGGCTGCTCGAACGCGTGGTCCTTTTCTGTCCGGGCGTGCGGCTGATCTCCGCGAACGATGGCCGCGCCGGGCTCGCGCTCGCGCGCGCAGAATTCCCGGACCTGATCTTTCTCGATCTCCACCTGCCCGGACTTGAGGGCGACGAAGTGTTGCGCGCCTTGAAGAACGACCCGCGGCTGGCGGCGACGCCCGTGGTGATGGTGACGGCCGACGCCGATTCCGCGCGGGCCGAGGCGCTGGTGGCCGCCGGCGCGGCGAGTTGCCTGGCCAAGCCGCTGAGCGTGCGCGACGTGCTCTACGTCATCGAAGACCAGCTCCTTGCGCGCGGCCCCATTGAGGGACAGATTTAGCCCCCCGCTGGTCTGGCACTTGCTCCAGAAGCAATCCCACCCGCGCCCCGCGCCCGCCGCTCCCGACGCGACCCACGGGAGGCACCACTTTTATGCTTCGCAATACTCTCGCCAAAGCTCGCATTCTCATTATCGACGACGAGTTCGCCAACGTCTGCCTGCTCGAACGCAGTCTCGAGATGATCGGCGCCACCAACGTCCGCTCGACCACCGACTCCAGTGCTGCGCTCGCCCTGTTTCGGGATTTCGCGCCGGACCTTGTGCTCCTCGACCTGCACATGCCCGCGCCGGATGGCTTCACCTTGTTGGAAGAATTTCGCGCGACCGAGACCGACGCGGCGGCGGACAAGCCGGCGGCGGATGCGCAGCCGGCGGCGCCAGCGGCTGTTCACATCGGCGCGCTCGTGGTGCCCAAGCGCGTGAGCGTGCCGGTGCTCGTGCTCACCGCCGATGTAAATCCGAAGACAAAGCACCGCGCGCTGTCCCTCGGCGCGGCGGATTTTCTCACGAAACCGCTCGATCAGCCGGAGGTGTTGCTGCGCATCCGCAATCTGCTCGAGAATCGGTTCCTCCAACTCCAGCTCCACGCGCAAAACGAACAGCTCGACCAGCTCGTGCGCGAACGCACGGCGCAACTCGAAGACACCCTCACCCAGTTGAAACAGGCCCAGCAGGGCGCGATCCGGCACGAGCGGCTCAGCGCTCTCGGCACGATGGCGGCGGGCATCGCGCACGATTTCAACAACGCGCTGACGCTCATTCACGGCTACAGCGAACTGCTGCTCGGCGTATCGGACGACACCAAGACCGACCCGTCTTCGGCCAAGGCGCCGGCGCGCGGCGACATCGAAACCAAATACGTGCGCACCATCATGATGGCCGCGCGAGACGCGGCGCGCACGGTCAGCCGGCTGCGCGCGTTTCACCGGCCAGCGGGAGAAGGCGACGAGGAAACCCGGCTCGCGGTGAACCTCAACCAACTCGTCCAGCAAGCCGTGACCCTCACCGCGCCGCGCTGGCGCGACGAGACGCAGGCGCAGGGCAAGCGCGTCGTCGTGCGTCCGGAACTCGGCGCGGTGCGGCCGGTGCTCGGCGATCCGGCGGAGCTGCGCGAGATGCTCACGAATTTGATCTTTAACGCCGTGGACGCGCTGCCGGATGGCGGCCGTATCGGCATCCGCACGTATCTCGAAACGGGCGGCCACGGCGGCGGAGAGCGCGTCTGTCTGGACGTGAGCGACGATGGCGTCGGCATGGATGAAACCGTGCGGCGGCGCTGCCTGGAGCCGTTCTTTACCACGAAGGGCGACAAGGGCACGGGGCTGGGCTTGTCCGGCGTTTACGGCATCGTGCAGCGACATGGCGGCGCGCTGGACATCGACTCGACTCCGGGTCGGGGCACCACGTTTCGCATCGTGCTGCCGGCGGAGGTGCCGGCGGCGGAAGAGACCGGTGACGAAGCAAGCGAAGTCTCGCGCACCTTGCGCATCCTCATCGTGGACGATCAGCGGATCGTTTGCGATTTGCTGCGCGAGCAGCTCCAACACGACGGCCACGTCGTGCAGACCGCGAGCAGCGGCAGCGAAGCGCTGAAGAAATTTCTCGCGGAACCGTTCGACCTGCTCCTGACCGATCAAGCCATGCCCGGCATGAACGGTGAGGCCCTGGCCGCCGCAGTGAAAGAGCATGCACCCGAGGTGCCGGTGATCTTGCTGACCGGCTTCGGCGACCTGCTCGAGGCCAACGGGGCGACCCACGCTGGAGACATCGATCTCATCCTGCACAAGCCGGTGACGCTGTACGATCTGCGGCGCGCGATTTTCCAGACGATCACGCGAGCGGATCGGCGCGACGAAACGGCCGAGGCGGTGGACGCGGAAACAGCCGAGCCAATGCCGGCTTGAGTCCGTAACTGTAGCGGCGGTCTCTGACCGCCTTCGACCGCGCGACGCTGCGAGAATGGGCGGTGACAGACCGCCGCTACAGCAGGCTCACTTGCGCGCGCCGCCCTGCGACGAAAACTCGACGTGGTTTTCGCGGCCGGTGCGATCGAGCCAGTTCGGCTTGAGCATGGGACGGGTAGCGTAGTCGCTCATCATCATGATGAGCAGCAGCATCAGCCAGAAAAAGCCGGCGGCCGCGAAGAGCCAGAGCAGCGCGCCGCGGTGGCGCACTTCCATGAAAATCCAGACGATCAGCGTCGCCTTCACCAATGCGATGATGAGCGCGACGGTGACGTTGAGAAATCCGAGGTCGATAAAGTTCGCGCCGACGGTGACGCCGAGCAGGATGAAAAGCGCGACGGCGTTTTTCACCAGTGTGGACTTCGGCGTCTCAGGTGCGTGGGCGGCGGAAGCGGACATGGCAGGAGCAATTTTTCTTCAGCGCGGTGCAATCAGGTAAAGGAGCGGGAACAGAAAGACCCACACCATGTCCACGAAGTGCCAGTAAAGGCCGCTGATTTCGATGGGATTGTGATACTCGCGCGAGAAACTGCCGCGCCACGCGAGCCACGCCATGACCGCGAGCAGCACGACGCCGATGAGCACGTGCAAACTGTGCAGGCCGGTGAGCATGAAATAGATCAGGAAAAACAAGTGTGCGTGCCCGGCGTCGGGTCCGTCCCAATGGAACCCGCGGCCGGGAATGTGATGATCGACCCAGTCCTCGTAGTATTCGTAGGCGTGCAGGAAAAGGAACCCGGCGCCGAGCGCAGCGGTGGCGAGCAACAGCCACGCGACGGTGCGACCCGCCTGTCGGCGAGCCTCGGGCGAATCGCCCATCGTTTGGCTCGTGAAAACGGCTAGCGCCATCGTGAGGCTGCTGGTGAGCAGCACCGCCGTGTCGAGCGTGCCAAACAGCACGCTGAGGTGCTTGCTCGCGTCGGCGAAGGCGTGCGGATAGACGTAGCGATACGCGGTGTAGGCCGCGAACAGCCCGCCGAAGAAAAGGACCTCCGTGGCGAGAAACAGCCACATGCCCAGCCTCGCGGAATCGGTCTGCTGCGCGAGGTTGTCGAACTGATGCTGATGCGGATGACTCACCGCCGAATGCGGCGGCGACGCCTGGCCGGCAGCGAAGGATTCGCCCACGAGCGGGTCGGCACCAGGATGGACAGCGGCGGCGGTCGCGTCAGGCATGTTCGAGGGCCCGTTCGGCGGGGTCCGGGCTGATGTTGGTTTCGAGCGTGTATTCGTAAGGCGCCGTGGTGACCACCGGCGTCGTCGAGAAATTGTGCGTCGGCGGCGGCGACGGCGTCTGCCATTCGAGGCCGGTGGCCCGCCACGGGTTTTCGCCGGCGCGCGCGCCGTGCTTCAGCGACCAGATCAAATAGACAAAAGGCAACAGGTAGCCGACCGCCAGAATCGACGCGCCGGCGGTCGAGAGGACGTTGAAAATTTGGAACTCCTCCGGATAAGCGTGATACCTCCGCGGCATACCCAGATAGCCGAGTAGGAACTGCGGGAAAAACGTCAGGTTGAACCCGATGAAGATTATGAGCGCGGCGAGCTGGCCGGCTTTTTCGGGATACAGGCGGCCGGTGATCTTCGGCCACCAAAAATGCAGCCCGCCCATGAACGCGAGCACCATGCCGCCGACCATGACGTAGTGGAAGTGCGCGACGACGAAGTAGGTATCGGTGAGGTGAACATCCGTCGCCAGCGTGGCGACGAAGAGGCCGGTGAGCCCGCCAAGCGTGAACAAGCCGATGAAACCGAGCGCGTAGAGCATCGGCGTCGAAAACGTGATCTCGCCTTTGTAGAGCGTGGCGGTCCAGTTGAAGACCTTGATCGCGGACGGCACGGAGACCAGGAAGCTGATGAACGAAAAGACCATGCCCGCATAGGCCGACTGGCTCGTGGTAAACATGTGGTGCCCCCACACCACGAAGCCGAGAATGGCGATCATCATGCTGGACAGCGCGACGAAGTGGTAACCGAAAATCTTCTTTCGCGAAAAACAAGTGATCGTCTCACTGACCACCCCCATGCCGGGCAAGATCATGATATACACCGCCGGGTGAGAGTAGAACCAGAACAAGTGCTGGAACAGGAGCGGGTCGCCGCCGAGCGCGGGATTAAAAATGCCGACGCCCAGGAAGCGCTCGGCCGCCATGAGCGCGAGCGTAATCGCGAGCACCGGCGTGGCCAGCACCATGAGCAACGACGTCGCATAGAGCGACCAGACGAACAGTGGCAGCCGCAGCCACGTCAGGCCCGGCGCGCGCATTTTGTGCGTGGTGACGATGAAATTCAGCCCGGTGAGGATTGACGAAAACCCGGTGATGAACACGCCGGTCGCCATGGTGAAGATGTGGCCATTCGCGTAGCCGGTGCTCAGCGGCGTGTAGAACGTCCAGCCCGTATCGACGCCGCCGGCGGTGACGGCGTAAAACGCGAACGCGCCGCCGAGAAGGAACAGATACCAGCTCAGCAAATTGAGCCGTGGAAAGGCGACGTCGCGCGCGCCGAGCATGAGCGGGAGGACGAAATTTCCGAGAACCGCGGGGATCGACGGGATCAGGAAAAACCAGACCATCAGCACGCCATGAATCGTGAAGAGCTTGTTGTAATTCTCGCTCGTGACGAGGTCGCCCTTCGGCGTGAGCAGCTCCGCGCGCATCAACCCGGCCGCGGCGGCGGCGATGAAGAAAAAGAAAAGAATCGTGAACAGGTAGAGCAGCCCGATGCGCTTGTGATCGATGGTCAGCAGCCACGAGCGGATCGAGTGATCGGAAAGATAATTTTCGCGCAGATCGACGAAGGCCGCCGTGGCGCCTGGGGCGCCTTGCGCGCGCTGGTCAGCGCCGGTCGCGGGCGGCGCTTGCACGAGAGTGGTCGCGGTTTGCATCGGCTGATCCTTTCTTCTTCAGGTCGCACTTACGGCTGCTGCGGCACGGTGAATTGCGCGGCGCCGGCGCCTTGACGACGATATTCCGGCGGCTGTTCGCGGCCGAGGTATTTCAAGTATTGCACGAGCTGGAAGACCTGCTCCTCGTTGAGCTGACCTTCGAAGCTCGGCATCAAATTTTCGTAGCCCTGCACGATCTGTTTCGCCGGCATCACAATGGAGTCGTGCAAATAGCGCTCGTCCGCGGTGACAAAACTGCCGCCGGTGATCGGCACCGGTTTGCCATAAAGGCCGACGAGGCTCGGCGCGCGCACCTTCGAGTTTTCCGCGTGACAACCCGAGCAGCCAAGCTGGTGAAACAACCGCTCGCCGGATGCAATCTGGGTCTCCTGCGGCGTGCCCGAGTTCAGCCAGTTCTGATACTCTGCGGGATTCATCACGGTGATCGTGCCGACCATGAACGAGTGCTGATTGCCGCAAAACTCACTGCAAAAAAGGTGATACGTGCCGGCCTTGGTCGCCTTGAACCATTGCTGCGTGTAGCGGCCCGGGAGCACGTCCTGTTTGATCCGAAACGCGGGCATCGAGAAGCAGTGGATCACATCCTCGCTGGTCATCACGAGCTTCACCGTGCGGCCGACCGGGACGTGGAGCGCGTTGATCTCGCGCTTGCCTTCAGGATGCTGCAGGCGCCACATCCATTGCTTGCCGACGACGTTGATCTCCTGCGCGTCCTCCGGCGGCGTGCGCATGTGGACGAAGAGTCCGGCACCCCACCCGAAAATGACAAAGGTAAGGACCATCGGCACCGAGGTCCAGAAGACTTCGATCTTCCAGGTCGAGATGCGCAGCGGCGTGCGGTCGGCCGGATTGCCCCGCCGGTATTTGTAAAGAAACCAGCCCATCGGCACGAAAATGGCGACGAGGAAAAACCCTGTGATGAGCACGAGAAACCAGAAGAGCGCATCGACCTGTCCGGCCGTCGTCGAAGCCGCGTCGGGGAGAAACTGGAATTTCATGGCCGCGAGGGAACTGGTTCGAGGGTGGCGTGGGGGGGGGGGGGGGGGGGGGGGGGGGGGGGGCGGGGGGGGGGGGGGGGGGG
>CAXTRS010000081.1:0-15236 GCA_964246635.1 uncultured Chthoniobacterales bacterium
GGGCCTGATCACAATGGTGTCCCCAGGCAGGGCGTCGTTGAGGGCCGCATTGAGGGTTTGGTAGGGCCTGGTCAGGTCTTCACGCTGCCCATCCGGATCAGAACCGTATTGCGAATCGACAAAGAGGGTCTTGGAAACGAGGACGGAAACTGGCGTTGGGTAAATCGTCCGGGGCGCCCGCTGCGCAGATGAAGCCGAGGCAGGAAGGAAGCCCAGGCTGAGTGCGAGGACACAGGCGGGCAGGACAATGGATTTCACGAGGACGGGAGGGGTTTTCATGGGGTCGTGGTCTGGGCGAGCTTCTTCGTTTTCGCTGGGAACGTCATGCATGGGGAAATTTCTCCTTCAGACTAGGAACGAAATTGGGTCTGCCGCTGGCCGCTTGCAGGACCACGATTTTATAGGAGCAGCCGGGGTCGGTCCAAGTGGGGCGGCGTCACCGGAGAAGTTGAACCGCGTGTGGCCATCGGACGGTTTTCGGGAAACTTGCTCAAGCTGGCGGATGGCATGCGTTCCTTGCGTTTGACCGAGCCGCCATCCGGGCTCGCTTTGGAACGCAAATGAGTCACTATTCACTACCATCCTCCGCCTCAACTCGAGTAGAATGGTTCCAAGGCGCGCACGGGTTTGGTCGGTGCATTTGGGCATCTGCCAGCCCCGCCAGACTGCCTGCCGCTGCCAAAACGCCCCATGCCCAAGCCGCCACCACCGGAATTTTTTCGCGAGTTCGAGCCGCTGCGGCGGCAGTCCGAATGGCTGGAGTTGCAGGGGAAGCGGGCCGCCATCGCGGAGTTGCGCGAGATGGTGACGGGCTACAACGCCTTCCTCGACCGCTGGCAGCCGCGCATCTTTCATCCCTCGACCCGCACCCAGTTGGCAACCTTGCGCGCGCAGATGCAAACCATGGCCCGGCGGCTGGAATTGCACTACCTCGCCAGCTTGCAGGAGGCCGTCGAGGCGCGGCGCAAGGTCGGCTTGGCCGAGGCTTTCCTGGAGGGGGCGGTGCTCTTCAGCCAATTGGCGAAAATCTCGGAAGCCCGTCCGGACTTGGAGCGTATCTATCGCGAAAGCATGGGCGAGGAATACGTCGCGGAGAAGGAATACCGCGAAGTCGAAGCCGACGCCGACGCGGCGGACGCGGAGTTTCGCCGGTCGCTGGCGGAGTTTGCCGCGGACTGGCCGGACCGGGTGGACGCCGCCCTGCGCCAGCGGCTCGCGGAGGCGGACGCGCCGGCGCTCAAAGCGTGGGCGGAGGAAATCCAGGCCGAGGTGGCGCGTGTGCAAAAGGCCATCGGAGGCTGACGCCGAGCGCGGGCGCCGTGCGTTGGCCGGCCGTTTGTTTTCGTGCAAGGGTGAGGCCCAACAACCCTGCTGCGCTGCGGCATTCGCAGGCTGATCCCAGCTTTTGCGCAAAAAACCGTTGCCCTCTTTTGCGCGGCAGACTATGCCATGCGGCTCGCTTTCAGGCTGGCCCTGCGGGCAAGTTCGTTTTCCTGCTCAAACCCTCTTCGCTGTAACTTATGACGCGCTTTGTTTCCGCGCTCCCTCTCGTTTTCCTTGTCTTCCTCAGTCTGCTCGGGACGCAGGTCTCCGCCCAGACGCTCCTGCACTTCACCAGCGACCCAGGCGAACCGCTGGCCAACGGGCAGGAGCGCACCGTGCGGCCCGAGGATGGATTTACCTTTACCGTGATCTCGCAAGGGGCCAATCGGCAGGGCGTCTATATCAACATTATCCCGGCAAGCCCCAATCCGCCGATCTGGCACTCCTACGGCTTGACGGTGACAGGCCCGCGCAATGCCACTCTGGCGCCAGGCGACTACCCGCAGGCGCGCGATGGCGCGCAGTCCGAAAAGCGAGGCTCGCCGATTTTGGACTTCTCGGTGGACAGCATCGGCCCCAGCCTGGTCGACGGCCAGTTCCAAGTGCTCGAGCTGGCCTACGATGCCTATGGCCATGTTGCCCGTTGCGCCATTAACTTCATCCAACGCACCGATGGTTCCAGCAAAGCCATCCTCGGACAGCTTCGTTTCAACTCCGCCGCGCCGATCAGCGACCCCGCGGGCGTCGTGCAATTCGGCGTCGGCACACGGCGGGTTTTTGAAACCGGCGCGACGGTGACCTTTGAGGTGACGCGCACGACGGGCAGCGCGGGACCGGTGAGCGTCAGTTACACGACACTGGACGGCGAAGCCAGGGCTGGTGCGGACTACCTGCCGGTTGGTGGCACCTTGAACTGGGCGGACGGTGAAACCGCGCCCAAACAAATCACAGTGCCGCTGCTGCACGACAGCCTGATCGAAGGCGAGGAAGAATTCTATCTCCAGCTCAGCGGCCTCCATCTAGGCTCACAAACCCAGAGCCGAGTCCAGATCATCGACGACGATGCCGCCGTCACCTTCCTGCACTTCACCAGCGATCCGACCAACTGGGTTGGTCAGGGTCAGGAACGCACGGCTTCGGTCGCCACACGCTTTCTCGTGCTGGGGTCGCGTGTAAACAAAGGAGTGGTGGACTTTTACTGCAGCAACTTTCCCTACGTCAGCGGCGACCAGCGGGAAGACTTCTCGCTTAGATTGGCCAACGCCGACCTCAACTATCAGCCGCTGACGGTCGGAGAATATCCCGGGGCGTTAAGCACACCGAACACCTACGGTGTCGAGCCGACACTCGACTTCGGTGGATTCCATCGCGGAGGCACCTCCAAAGGCAGTTTTCGGGTGTTTGAAATCGAATACGATCCAAAGGGTGAACTCAGCCGCTTCGCCGCCGACTTCGAGGTGTTCTACTACGGCAAGCCGGGCGCTCTGCGCGGGCAGATCCGTTATCGTTCCACCATCCCAGCGCCCTGGCTGCCTGAGTTTTTCAATGGCCGCGTCAGCGTTGGCAATGGCTTCGAATATCTGCCATTCCTTGGTTACTATCAGCCGCTGAACTATCCTTATCTGTATCACTACGGATTGGGATTTCTCTATACTTTCGACGCGGCAAACGTTGAATACGGAGCGTTCTTTTACGATTTTGGGGGGCTCGGATTTCTCTATACCTCGCCGATCTTGTTTCCCTATCTTTACAGTTTTGAGCGCCGCGCGTTTCTCTACTATTTTACGGGCACGATGCAGCCGCGCGTTTTTTACGATTTCGTGGCGGGCGAGTTCGTATTTCAATAGTCGGCTGGCTCGAATAGCAGTGTCAGCTTCCGCTCGACCAGAAGCGGCTGGCATACCAGCGGCCGTGATACCAGTCGCCGTTGTTCAAGGTGGAACTCCCGCGCTGCTGTGCTGCCCAATCGGCCTGCGCTTTCATGTTCTCGGAACGCTGGTAATTCTCGCGCTCCCTGGCGATGATAGCTCGGACGTTGTCGGCGACTATGGTGGCCTGAAAGCGCTGCTCGTCTCCCTGGAGTTGCCGATAGGCTTGCGCGCGCCAGGCATGGGTTGCCTTGGCCTGCTGGCTCTGGGCGGCCTGTGCGGCATACCGTTGGGCATAGTCGGCCGAGACGGTGAAGCGGCCGGCTCCCAGCGCGGCGACCAGTTCAGCCGAGGCTCCGGCGGCGCGGGCGTCGGCGGCTTCGTCGTTACTGAACGCACCGGTAAAACCCCGCTCCCGCAAGTCTTGGGCAACCTCGGCCCCACTCAGTCCCGCGCGCAAAGCGCGGCAGACTTCGACCGCGGTCAACGGTGGCTGTAACGAGCCGGCCGGCGGGTCATAGGCTGGCTGGGCTTCCGCCTTGGCCGGAGCGACGCTTGGAGACAGTGCTGCTGCTACTGGCAGGGCAGGCTCAGGGATCGCGGGAAGAGTTGCCTTTGCAGCCGAGGCAGCGCGCCGGCCTTTGGCATAGGCAGGCAAAGCAAGCAGCGTGAAAAAGACCGTGAGAGCGATGATACGGATCATACCTCTCTGGGGAGCAGCGGACGTGCCGGTTCGTGTCTCGCGGGCCGCAACGGACTTTTTGCGCGCGCCGGGGGCGCACCCAGCGATGCTCCTGTCACTTCAGGGGCGGCCTCAAACGTGCTGAAAGGAGGTGCAGGCTCTCACACTCGCCTTGCTCCTATAGTTATGACGATGACTCCAAAGCAGATTGCTTCCTTCGTTCTCTCAGCCGGCCTGCACACGGATGCGACCGGCATCATCTTTACCTTCGCTGACGGCACGGTCTGGAATTGCTACGGCATGACGCCGGCGCGGTTTGCCGCGACGGTCGCCGTGCTCCACGCGACTCCTACGGCCTACCTCTTTTTCGATGCGGACGACAATCCCGTCTATGTGTCGAGCGGCCGCGATACGCCGGGGGTTCACTGCGACGGCAACTGACGCCCAGCGGCAACTGGTCCGGTGAGGATCAGGGCTGACATCCGTAGCCGCCGCTTTGAGCGTGGCCGGGGTGTAGCAGAAACCAAGGGAGCATGAATCTCCCATGTTGCCGAAGCGGACCCGGCCTCCATTCTCACTGTGGGCCGCGTTCCTCCCACTCGAGGAGCCTCCGGCCAAGGCGCCGATTGGCGAAGGCTAGGGACTGCCAGAGCAGCAGACCGAACGCGCCCGTCAACAGCAGGGAGGCGAGCGCCACTGCCCAGTAGGGAGAAGCGCCGAAGCGCTCGCGGCGCGGCGCAAAGGCCAGGAGCGCGAAGAGGCTGGCTACGGCGACGACGGCATCGTAGCTGGCGCGCTGCCAGTAGCTGCCGCCCAAGTGCAGCCACATGCCGAATTCGTCAAAGGTCAGCGCCATGCCGGCCCCGTAGAGATAGGCGGCGCGGCGCCGGCCCGCGTTGCTCAGCGCGGGCAGAAAGAGGGTGACTGCCCCCACGGCGGAGAGCAGGAAGATGCCGTAGTTCAAATGATGCACGTGGGTGCCGCCCAGGTGCAGGAACAGATCGGGCAGCCGCCCGCTCATGATGCCAATGACCAGGGCGCGCGAGGCGATGAAGACAAGCAAAAAAGCGAAGAGCGTCCGGCGGGCCAGCGGACGCACGGCGGCGGGGGAAGGAGAAGAAGGCGGCGATGTCGCGGCAGGCTCGGTCGGCATGTTCCAGCGATCCATGTTCCTCGCGCTTGCTGACCAGAATAGGATCGGTCAGATCACTTCGTAAGCGAACAGCAGCGCGATGAGGGTAATGCTCAGCAAGCCGGCGAGGAAAATCTTGTCGGCCACCGTTTCGCAGCGCGCGCTGAACCGTGGGCGGTCAAGGTGCCGGATGGAGACGTAGGAGGCGATGGCGCTGGCCAGAAAGAGCAGGGAAGCAAGCGCGGCATACTCATCCACATGACTCGGCCCCGTGCGAGCCTCGGCGATCTTGACCAGCCCGATGAACGTCATGCAGACGCCGAGCATCGTGCCCGAACTCGGCAGGATGTGGCGCGAGAGGGCGCGCTCATCGCGCGGAGAAGAAGAAGGGGCTTTTTCCCGCGGCATCTTCGTCACCTCGCGTTGCAGAGAAGGGAGACATCGCGCCGCGTCGAGCGGCGATCACGGCTTGCCGGCGCCGGTCTGCTGCTGCCCGCGCGTGGGATACCAGCCGGTGAATTTGACGGCGCCGACCAGCGCCAGGATCGTCGCGATGATGCCGACGCGTGGCGGGAGCTGCGGCAGGTAAAGCAGGACGAGGTCGGCGATGACCAGCACGACGAAGGCGAGCGCCCAGACGGCGGTGATGACGTAGTTGGTGCGCAGAAATTCCGGGCTGTCCCAAGATTCGCGGGGAACCCGTTCGCGCGCGTATTGGATCGTGAACGGCTGGCGGATCGCCATCGTGATGAGCACCAGCAGCAGCAGGCCGATATCCACGCAAAGCCGGACGCCGACGATGGACCAGAAAGAGCCACTCAGCAGGGTGTAGAGCGTCAAACCGCCGAAAAGCACCACGGTGCCAAATTCAAGCACCTTGGGAGTCCTGCCGGGAGTGAGCCAGTCGCGCAGGAGCAGAGCGGCGGAGGTGAGCGTGCCGCCGATCAATCCTTCCATCGGCCCGATGAACCGGACGCCGAGGGCGAAGACAAGGAACGGCGCAAAGGCCAGCAGGATGCCCATCGGTCCCTGTTATGAATGGACGCCCGCCTCCTGTCAATGGAGCCGCGCAGCCAGGGCGGCTCATCGCGAGAGATCGCGCGGGCAACCAGCGACTCGCCGAGTGATGTCCATTAGAACACTGTCGCGCAAAATTTTCCATGGAACGCCTGCGCGTCGATTCTGCGCTTGACCGCAGGGAATTAGCGTGAAAAAAACAGAGCCATGCACACGCTAAAAATCGTTGGTTTCACCCTCGTCGCCACCCTCACCGGAGCCTCGCTGGCAACCCCCACCTTCGCGCAGGAAAAACCGGCCGCACCGAAGGACGCCAAAACGACCGCCACGGCCGCAAGCAGCAGCGCGCAGCCGAACGAAGCCGAGATGATGACGCAGATGATGGCGCTCGGAAAACCGGGCGAAAATCACAAGCTGCTCGCCGACCTGGCCGGCACTTGGAACTACAAGGTGAAATTCTGGATGGCGCCCGGCATGCCGGAGCACGAGTCGAACGGCACCGCGGTGCGCAAGTCGGTGATGGACGGGCGCTATTCCATCATGGACGTCGCGGGCAAAATGCAGATGCCGGGGCCGGACGGCAAGATGACGGCCATGGATTTCAAAGGCATGGCGGTCGATGCCTACGACAACGTGAAAAAGAAGTTCGTCTCCAGTTGGATCGACAGCATGGGCACCGGCATCGTGCTCGCGGAAGGCACCTACGATCCGGCCACGAAGATGCTCACCTACCACTCGGAGATGGAGATGATGCCGGGGATGAAGACGAAGGTGCGCGAGACCATCAAGATGACCGACAAGGATCATCACCTCATGGAATGGTATGAAACGCAGGCCGGCGGCGCCGAAGCGAAGACGATGGAGATCAGCTACACGCGGCAGAAGTAGCGCGACAGAAACGGGCAAGCGCGTGGCGACGAGCAGGGAGCGCCGCGCGCTCGCTCACAAGCTCAGCAATTCCCGGAAACGCTGCGACTGGCGGCGGGAAATCTCGACGGCGAGTTTGGCGCTGCCGCCGCTTTCGCGCAGCGTCGCGCGCAGGCCGCCGGCGAACCACGGCTCGAGGCGCTCGATCCAGCGCAGGTTAACGATCTGCCGGCGATTGACGCGGAAAAACACACGCGGGTCGAGCCGGGCTTCGAGCGCGTTGAGCGAGCGCAGCGCCAGCGGCCGGCGGCCACCGAAGTGCAGCCGCGTGTAGTTGCCCTCGGACTCGAACAGGCTCACCTCCGCCAGCCGCACCAGCCAGCAGCGGCCGGCGTCTTTGACGAAGACTTGATCGCTCTCGCCCAACGGCGGGCCAGCGGGCACCGGCGGCGTTTCGTGGTCGCCGGAGGCAGCCGCAGCCGGCAGGCGGGCGTGCAGCTTGCGCAGGCTGGCGGCCAGGCGCGCGGGCGCGATCGGTTTGAGCAGATAATCGAACGCGCCGAACTCGAACGCTTTCAGCGCGAATTGATCGAACGCGGTGGTGAAAATGATCGCCGGCGGCGGGCGCGTTGCGTCGTCGTCGGCGAGCGCGGCGAGCAGGTCGAAGCCGCTGGCGCCGGGCATTTGCACGTCGAGGAAGACGAGGTCGGGCCGGTCGCGCGCGATGACGGCGCGGGCTTCTGCGGCGTCGGCGGCTTCGCCGGCGATTTCGATTTCCGGGTGCGCGCGCAGGTCGACGCGCGCGAGCGGTTCGTCATCGACGAGCAGCGTTTTCATCGGTGAAGTTTGCCAGCGCTCCATCGCCCGCGCTCGCGCCGAGCGGCAGCCGCAACGTGGCGGTGACGCAGCCCGGCGGCGTTTCGCTCAACTCCAAGCGCGCCGCTTCGCCGCACAATCGCGCCAGCCGCTCGCGCGCGTTGGCCAGCCCGACTCCGGGTGAGCTGCTGCCATCGCTCGGTGCGCGTCCCAGCCGGCCGCCGTTGGTCACGACGATTTCTACTTGGCCGCGGCTTTCATCGCACGCCACCCGCATGCGGATGACGGCCGGTCCGCGCTCGCGCGAGACGCCGTGTTTGATGGCATTTTCCACCAACCCTTGCACGACCAGAGGCGGCACCGGTGCGGACAGCGCCGCCGGGTCGATGTCGCGCTCGACACTGAGCCGGTCTCCGAAGCGGATGAGTTCGAGCGCAAGATAATCGTCCACGATTTCCAGCTCCTCGGCCAGCGGCACCGTCGGGCTCGCGTCGCCGCGCCGCAGCGCGTGGCGCAAGATGGCGGCAAGCCGGGTGACGGCTTCCTGAGCCTGAGTGGGGTCGGCGGCGATGAGCGCGCGCACGGTGTTGAGCGCGTTGAAAAGAAAGTGCGGATTCACCTGCGCGCGCAGGCCGCGCAACTCGGCTTCCGCCAGGGCCGCGGCGAGCCGCCAGCGTTCGGTCTCCGCGCGCCGGCTGCGGGCGGCCAGTGCGACCCCAAAGTAGATCGTGGACCACAGCGCGATGACAAACGTGTTGTCGGCAAATTGCCCGAGCAGAAACGCGGCGGAGCGCGGCACCACGACCGGCCGCGCGGCGGGCGGCGCCAGGCGCGCAGCGACGCGGACGTTCACGTAAATCAGCGCGTTCAGCGTGGCGGCGAGCAGCAAAGTGGCGGCGACCACGCGCGGCAGCAGCGCGTCGAGCGGCAGCCGCAGCCAGCGGCGCCAGCGGAGGAAATCGCGGTAAAGGTGCGTCAGCAGCCAGCCTTCGGCGCCGAAGGCAAGGTGCGTCGCCAGATAGGTGGGCGAGCCGCCACCTTGCGCCCGGAACGAAAGGTAGCAGATGGTGGTGTAAACGCTCCACCCGGCCGCCTGGCAGAGCCAATACAGTTCGGTGCTGGGCCGGGAGAAAAACGCCGACGCGGTGGTCGCGTCCGAAGGAGGCGCGGTCAGCCGTGGGCACTCCAACGTTGGCTCCGCGCGCGCCGGGCCGGCGGCGGCAAGCCGCGGAGACGCAGTGAAGGCAGGCACGCGCATCGTTTGTTCACTTCGTGATAATCTGCCCGGTGGCGAAATTAAAGAAGTAGCGCGGATCCCTCGTGTAACGGCCCGGATTGTTCGCGTCCGGGAAGTAGTAGAGAAACGCGTTGAGCTTGAAATCGTAGAGATACGGAAATGGGAAGCTCGGGCTGGTGTAAAAGAACGAACTGCTGGTGAAGTCGTAAAGATACGCGCCGCGCGCTGAGTCGTTCGCATCGAAGAAATATTCAAAGCCCAGATCGAAGTGATACAGATAGGGAAAGAACGCGTAGGTGTAGTAGCCGAAGACGTTGCCATTGGCCGGGAAGGCGAGGTAATAAACGCCGTTCGACAGCGGCACTTCGCCGTTGAAAAACGCCGGATGCACGTTCCCGCCAAAGAGCCGCGCGACGCCGACGTGCGCGGCGCCGTTGACCGCGGAGAACTGCCCGCCGATGAGCACCCGGCCGTCGGCCTGCTGCGACACGGCATAGACGGCCTTGCCCGCGGGTGACACACCCGAGCCGGGATCGAAGCTCGTGTCCGCGCTGCCGTCGGCATTCAGGCGCGCGATGCCGTTGCGCGCGGCGCCGCCGACCGCGTTGAACAGGCCGCCGAGCAGGATTTTCCCGTCGGTCTGCACGGCGACGGCGTTGTAAAATCCGCTGCCGGCGCTGGCGTTGAAACTGAGATCGACGCTGCCGTTCGCGTCCAGCCGCACGACGCCCTGGCGCGCGACGCCGTTGAACGAGGAAAAATCGCCGGAGACCAGCAGCCTGCCGTCGGTTTGCACGGCGAGGCTGTTGACCATGCTGTCCGCGCCGCTGCCGGGGTCGAAGCTCGCGTCGAGGCTGCCGTCGGCGTTGACGCGGGCAACGTGCGCGCGCGGCGTGCCGCCGAAGCTCGTAAACCCGCCGCCGAGGTAGAATTTGCCGCCGGGCGCGGGGATAACGGTGAACACGGAAAAGGCCGCGTCGTCAGGACCCACGCCAGGATCGAAACTGGCGTCGAGCGTGCCGTCGGCGTTGAGCCGGGCGAGGTTTTTGCGGGTCGTGCCGTTCACCGTGCTGAACGTGCCGCCGACCACGATTTTGCCGTCGCTTCCCAGCGCTACGGCATAGACAAAGCCGTTGATGTTCGGCGCGAAGGCGTTGTCCAGACTGCCGTCGGCGTTCAATCGCGCGAGGCCGGTGCGCGCCGCGTTGTTGTTGCCGACGCGAAACGTGCCGCTGCCGGCGAGCACCTTGCCGTCGGGCTGCAGCGCGAGCGTGGCGGCAAACGTGGCCGGCGCCGCGGCCGGGTTGAAACCGGCGTCCAGCGTGCCGTCGGCGTTGACGCGCGCGAGGCCATTGCGCGCGGCGCCGTTCACCGTGGTGAACTGGCCGCCGAGCAGGATTTTTCCGTCGGGCTGCGGCACAACGCCGAGCACGAGCGGGTTCGCGCTCGTGTTGGCGTTAAAGCTCGCATCCACGCTGCCGCCAGCATCCTGTGCCAGACCCGATGTTGGCTCCATCAGGACGAAAACGGTCGAGAGCGCCGCCAGGGAGAGGATGAGAGATTTCATGAAGCCGACGGTGCCGTCGGATGCGCGGTGTTGCGCGTGAATAGGGACGAGCGGGCCGCCCGGCGGATGAACGGCGGCACACGCGCCGGCGTGCGCAGCCGCGATACCAACCCCGAAGGAGACAAGCAAAATTATGGCAACCAAAAAATCGAGCAGCGGCGGCGGCGGCAGCAAACGCGAACTCGTCGATACCGGCGCGGACAAACGCTTCGTGCGACGGGACGACGGCGGACAGTTCAAGGAGAGCGACGACGTGGGCAGGTCGTTGGCGAAGGACGTGAAGAAGCCCGCCAAGACAGCCGTGCCGCCAGGTCAAGGCGACCGCGGCGATCAGAAGCGCAAGAAGTAGCGGGAGCAGCGCGCGCGACCGGCCGCTGGCGACACAAGGAAGGGCCGCCCTTCAGCCGCGGCCGACGAAGGGCATCTTCGTGGCCATGATGGTGACGAACTGCACGTTCGCGTCCAGCGGCAGGCTGGCCATGTGCAGCACCGTGCGGGCGACGTGCTCCACGTCCATGCGCGGCTCGACGGCGGTCGTGCCGTCGGCCTGCGGCACGCCGCGGGTCATGCGCTCGGTCATCGGCGTGACGGCGTTGCCGATGTCGATCTGGCCGCAGGCGATGTCGTATTTGCGGCAATCCAGCGAGAGCGATTTGGTCAGGCCGGTGATGGCGTGCTTCGTCGCGGTGTAGGCGACCGAGCCGGGGCGCGGCGCGTGCGCGGAGATCGAGCCGTTGTTGATGATGCGGCCGCCGGGCGGCTGCTGCATTTTCATCAGGCGAATGGCTGCCTGCGCGCACAGAAACGCGCCGGTGAGATTCACCGCCACGACGTTTTGCCATTGCTCAAAGGCGAGGTCTTCGGGCGGCAGGGCGGGCGTGTTGGAGCCGGCGTTGTTGAAGAGCACGTCGAGCCGGCCGAAGGCCTCCTGCGTGCGGGCGAACAACGCGCGCACGGATGCCGGATCCGACACGTCCGTGGACACTGGCAGCGCGCGGGATTTGGCGTCTGGGTCAGCGGCAGCGGCAACCGTTTCTTCGAGCGCATCCTGCCGGCGGCCGGCGAGCGCGACGCGATAGCCGTCCCCGAGCAAGGCAAGCGCGACGGCCCGGCCGATGCCGCTGCCGGCGCCGGTGACGAGGGCGACTTTGGTGTTCGGTGAACTCACAGCGGGAGGAGTTGTAGTCAGAGAGCTTGCTTCAGGCTGCCGTCCTTGCCTAGGTAAGGCGATGAAATTTTCCTCACTCCCACTCGTTTGCACTGTCGCGCTGCTCTTCGCCCTTGCGCTGAATCCCAACGCTCGCGCGCAGCCATCGCCGCCGGCGACGACGCCCGTGCAGGTGCTCGTGCTCGGCACGTTTCATCTCAGCAATCCGGGGCAGGACCTGCACAACCTGCAGGTCGATGACGTGCGCACGCCGGAGAAGCAGAAGGAACTGACAGACCTGGCCGAGCGGCTGGCGAAGTTCAAGCCAACGAAGATCGCGGTCGAAGCGTTGTCGGATCGGCCCGATTTCGGATATGCGAAATACGAGAGCTTCACGCCGGAGGCGCTGACGAAGAACGCCGACGAGCGCGTGCAGATCGGCTTTCGCCTGGCGAAAAATCTCGGACACCAAACCGTGTATGGCATCGACGAGCAGAGCGACACCATCGACTATTTTCCTTTCGACAAAGTCGATGCCTACGCGAAGGCGCACGCCGAGAGCGCGACGCTCGAAAAGATGCACGCCTATGTGCAAACGATGATGAAGGCGCTGGAAGCGCAGCAGAAGACGACACCGATCAGCACCATCCTGGCGGAGACAAACGCGCCGGCGAAGGTGTTGTCCGATCACCGCGCTTTTTATTACGCGCTCCTGCGGCTCGGCGACGCGAAAACGCAGCCGGGCGCGGATCTCAACGGCGGATGGTATCTACGCAACGCGAAGATCTTCGCGAAGCTCCAGCAGGTCGCCAAACCCGGCGACCGGATCGTGGTGATCTTCGGCGCCGGGCACAATTATTGGCTGCGGCATTTCGTGCGGGAAACGCCGGGATTCCAATTGGTCGAAGCAGAGACTTACCTCAAGTAGGGACGCCTCGGGGAAGCGTCCTTGCTCGGTAAGGATCGTCCTTGCTGCGCTCAGCCGAGTTTCTTCGCGAAGTGCGCGAGCATCTCGGGGTCGATGTCGCCGGGCGAAGCGAGCTGCGGCTCTTCTTCGAGATCGGGATACGGGAAGGCGGGCGGCATCTCGTCGCGCACCACGAGTTCTTGCCCGTCCTCCGGGTGCGTGCCGTTCCAGATCTGGCCCAGCTCGGTGTAATCGCTCGGGCTAAAGCGCCACATGATCGTGTGCAGGCCCTCGTCTTCGTGTTTCTTGGCTTCGGGGTATTTTTTGTTGCTCACGTCCGGGATCGGCAGGAGACGGCCAACGTCGGCGCCGGTGAGTTTTTCCAACGCCTTCGCATAAGCGACAATGTGGACGCCGCCGCGCACGAGCAAGTAGCCGACCATCGCGCGGGCGACTGGGTCGTCGGTCATGTCATACACGCGCGCTTTGTTGGCGCGCGCGCCGCATTCCAGGAAGAAGTTGTGCAGGAGATCGAGCTTGAGGTTGCCGCTGGAGAAGACATTCGCGCCGGTCCACGGATTGCCCATCGAATCGAGCGGCAGCGCGCACTGACCGCTGGCGATGAAGTGATAGAAGTTGTGGCTGTCGAGACCGCTCTCCAGCGGCGCCGGATCGGCCTTCGGCGTCTTCGCTTTTTTGCCGCCGCCGGTCTCATTACGATTCGAGCGCGTGGTCGAGCCGGTGAGCATGAGGTTGATCGCGTAGGTGACGGCCTCGATGTGCGAGAACTCCTCGGCGGCGATGTTGCAGAGCAAATCGTAGAACGGCCGCAGCTTCGAGCGCCCGCGGAAGTTGAACGATTGGAAGGTGTAGTTCATCAGCGTGGACATCTCGCCGAACTTGCCGCCGAGCAGTTCCTGCACGGCAGCGGCGCCGCGCGGGTTGGGGCCGGAGGGTTCGGGGAAATCGACGGCGATGTTGTCAAAGCGTTGGATCATAGGCCGGCTGAATCGCGGGCTGCGGCGCGGGCGGTCTGTCAGATCGGCAGCGATTTTTGAGACTGGCTCCATCGCTTGCCCGCGCGGGCGTTCTCGTTCACTGTGCCTGCCCGTTTTATGGAAAACTCGACCGCACCTGTTCGCGTCCGCTTCGCTCCGTCGCCCACCGGTTTTCTGCACGTCGGCGGCGCGCGCACGGCACTGTTCAACTGGCTCTTTGCCCGGCACACCGGCGGCACGTTCATCCTGCGGGTCGAAGACACGGACAAATCGCGCAACACGGACGAAGCCGCGCAGGCGATCTACGACGGCTTGCACTGGCTCGGGCTGAGTTGGGACGAAGGCCCGCATGTCGGCGGCGACTACGGGCCGTATTATCAGAGCCAGCGCGACGCGATCTACGAGCGGCACCTCGAAAAGCTCCGCGCCGGCGGTCACGTTTATGAAGACAACGGCGCCGTGCGTTTCCGTTCGCCGCGCGAGATCGTGACGGTGGACGACCTAGTCTGTGGCAAGATCGCGTTCGACCTCACGAATCCCGCGACCCATCCGGACATGACCATCCGCCGCCCGGATGGCTCTTGGATTTTCCACTTCGTCAACGTCGTCGATGACATCGAGATGCGGATGTCGCACGTCATCCGCGGCGAAGACCATCTCTCGAACACGCCGAAGCACGTCGAGCTTTACCGCGCGCTCGGCGCCGAGCCGCCGCGGTTCGCGCACATCCCGCTCATCCTGAATCGCGACGGCTCGAAGATGAGCAAGCGCGACCAGGGCAGCTCCATCGCGAGCTATATCGAAGGCGGCTACGCGCCCGAGGCGGTCGTCAATTATCTCTGCCTGCTCGGCTGGTCGCCAAAGGATAACCGCGAGAAGATCGACCTCGCCGAAGTCGTGCAGATTTTCGAGCTGGAAAAAATCAACCGGCGCGGCGCGGCGTTCGATCTCGACAAATGTTTTTGGCTTAACGGCCAGTATATCGCGACGATGCCGCTCGAGCGTTTCCGCGACCTGTGCGCGCCGTTTTTGGAGAAAGCCGGCATCGACTACGGGCGGCACGGCGAGGAGTATCTCCGACATGTCCTGGAGTCGGTGAAAGAGAAAATCAAAACGCTGCGCGACGCGCCGGCGTGGACGGCGTTTTTCTTCACCGAAGATTTCCCGTTCGACGAAGAAGCGGTGAACAAAACGCTGCGCACGTCCGGCGCCGGCGAGCGACTTCAGCAGCTCACAGCGCGGCTGGAGGCGTTGCCCGAAAGCGGATTCACGCACGACGCGCTGGAGCCGGTGTTCAAGGAGCTCGCCGCGACGCAGGGCGTGAAGACCGCGGCGTTCATCCATCCGGCGCGCGTCGCCGTGAGCGGACGTTCGGTCGGGCCGAGCTTGTATCACATGCTTGCGATTCTTGGCAGGGAACGCGTGCTCGCGCGGCTGCGACGCGCCGCGGCAAAAGCCGCGTGAAATTTTCCCTCCTTCCCCCGCCCCTTTGTCATCCTGAGCGGAGCGCGGCACGAGCGCAGTCAAAGGACCTCTCCCTGACAAATTCGTTCGTGCGTCGAAGGCACCGGCAGTGCTCAAACAGAAATCAGTAAGAGGTCCTTCGACTGCGATCGTGCCGCGCTACGCTCAGGATTACAAAGGGGGGCGGGGGAATTTCACGCCGTGGTCGTGT
>CAXTRS010000082.1:0-2491 GCA_964246635.1 uncultured Chthoniobacterales bacterium
GGCGTCGTTGCCGAAGCTGGCCACGAAGACTTTGGGCAGTTGTGCCTGGGCGGCGACAAGCGGCGACAGCGCGAGGCCGGCGGCGAGCACCAGGGAGGAGCGGCGGCCGAGCGACGCCAGTGACGCGCGCGACGACTTCCGGGCGGGGAAGGCGAAAGGATGGTTTTTCTTCATGCCGCTTCCTAAAGCGGCGCGGCGGCGGCGTTTCAAAAACTGCAAAATTTCCCGTGGCGGCGCCATTTGCGCCGCCTATCCACCCCGGCAAACGGTAGTGGGTCAGTTTGGGATTTTGGGCTTGGGGCTTGGGACTTGGGGAGCACAGGCGTCCCGCCTGTTCTGGCGGGCGTCCCCGCCCGGCAGCTCTTCCTTCCAGCAAACCCATCCGCAGGGATTTGGGCGAGACGCCCAAACCGACACCCGGGACGGGTGTGCTCCCCAAACCTCAAGCATCCGCACTGACCCGCTACCCGGCAAACGGAGCTACTGCCCGGGCCGGGCTTGATTTTCTGGGGTGCTCGCCCCGATCCACGGTCCGCCGGGCGCAAAAGCTGGCCAGCGAAACGCAAAACGTGTCTTTCCGCTGCGTAAACGTGTCCTTGGGCTTCGTAAATGTGTCTTTTCGCTGCGTAAACGTGTCTTTGGACCTCGGAAATGTGTCTTTGGGCCTCGGAAATGACAGATTGTCACACCGAAACGTGTCCTTGGGCTGCGTAAACGTGTCCTTGGGCCTCGGAAACACCGACGCGGGGGTCAGAAACGCCGGATTGGGCCTCGTAAACGCCGATTTGGCCTCCAGAAATGATTTTTTCTCCTCGCAAAGGCATTTTGTTCCCGCGCGCGGCCGTTTTGCCCCCGGTGACGGCGGATTGCGAGCGGTGCCTGGGCGGCACTCTCGCGCCGGGCGGCGTTTTGGGTGTCGCCTCCGCGGCTTTCCGCGCGGCTGGAGGGAAAAAGGCGCCGAGCGGGGCCGTTTGCCACCGCAGGCGGGGCGTTGGCGCTGCCCAATCCTCCAATGCGAACCCGGCGCGGGGGAAATTCGGCCGGCCCGCTCCCGGCTCCGGGTTCGCAAAAACAAGCGCCCCGCCGCGGGCCGGTGCCGCGGCGGGGCGTTCGTCCGTCAAGGCGCGGGCGACGGGGCGTTACTTCGCCGAATAGGTGTTCGACAGCGTGTTGCCGCTGGCGTTGCGCTCCAGGGTGTTGTTGCCACGCGAGAGAACGACGCCGCCCTGGTTGGTGCCCACGCCGGTGCTGCTGCTGCCCGTGATCGTGCAGTCGCTCAAGCGCACCGTGGAGCCGGCGCCGCCGCTAATCACACCGATGGAGGCGCCATTGATCGTGCAGCCGTTCGCGGTCAAGTCGATCACGCCATTGGTGTCCGCCTGGCTAACCAACCCGTTCAGATTTCCCTCCAGCCGGCAGCGCGAGACCAGCACGCTGTAAGTCACGGCGGCGCCGAAGGTGCCGAGGTCCAGCCCGACGGTGCAGCCGCGCACGCTGGTATCGTGCAGCACGAGCCGGGCGCTGTTGTTAGGCCGGAAGAACAGGCCATCCGCGAAGTTGCGCAAAGCGCAGTCTTCGAGCGTGAGCGCGCCGACGCTGAGGACCCGGATGGCGACGGCGGTGGCGGTGCTGGTGTTGCGCTCGACCGTCAGCCCGCGCAAGATCACCGTGTCCGTGGCGCCGGCTTCGATGACGATGCCGTCGCTGGAGGGCGCGGTGACAAAGCCGGTGATGCCCGCGGGCGCCGTGATGCCGACGCTCTTGGTGATGAGCACGGCGCCGTAGCCGGCGGTGTCGAGCACGACGATCTCGCCGTTGGCCGCGACGGCGTTGTGGGCCGCCTGGAAGTTGCGCTTCGGTGAGTTGCGCGTGCCGTCGTTGGCGTCGTTGCCGAAGGAGGCGACGAAGATCTTGGGGAGCTGCGCCTGGGCAGAGAGCGACAGCGCGAGGCTGGCGAAGCCGACACCGGCGAGCAGGAAGCGGCGGCCGGGCGACGATTTCCGAGCGGGGAGCGAGGCAGAATAGTTTTTCATGACGCTTCCTAAAGGAACCGGATCGCCGCGTTTCAAAATGGTTTTCGATTTCAGCGGCCACCGCCTGAAAACAGAAAACCCCGCCGCGCGATCGGACCGCGGGCGGGGCGCATGAGTTTCTTCTTTATGAAAGCAAGACGGCAGCGGTGGCTCTCTACTTCGCGCCGTAGAGGCTTGGGATGGCGTTGCCGGCGGCGTTGTTCTCCACGGTGTTGTTGCCGCGTGAAAGGACGCCGCCGCGCACGCCGGTGGCGTTGCCCACGATCGTGCTGTTGCTCACCCAGACCGTCCCGCCGTTGACGCCGGTGATGCCGACGTCGGTGTGATGGGCGAACACGCAGTCTTCGACGCTGACATCGGTGGGGCCGGGATTGTTCGCCGCGCTCAAGCCGACGCCGTTGCTCTCGAAGCAGCAGTCCGTGACCACGGCCGCGGCTGGCGCCCCGCCGCCATCGACT
>CAXTRS010000082.1:2540-5098 GCA_964246635.1 uncultured Chthoniobacterales bacterium
TGATCGTGCAATCCTCCACCGTCAGCACGCCGACCCTGGAGACGACGCGGATGCCGACGCCCTGGGTGGGACCGCCGCCTTCGAGAATGAGTCCGCGCAAGGCGACGATATCATTCGAGGTCGTGGAGATGATGACGGCGGAGGCGAATTCCCCCGGAGCGGTGATGAAGCCGTTGATCCCTGGCGGCACGGTGACGGAAAGCGACTTCTTGATGGTCAGCGCCCCGTAGCCCGCGGTGTCGAGGGCGACAATCTGCCCGCCGGCGGCGACGGCGTCGTGGGCGGCCTGGAAGTTGCGCTTCGGAGAACTGCGCGAGCCGTCGTTGCTGTCGCTGCCGAAGCTGGCGACGAAGATCTTCGTGGCTTGCGCCTGCGCAACGCACGGCGCGCCGAGGAGCGCGAGCGCGGCGAGCGCCAGCGGGGTCAGCGGGAGTTTGGAAGACGAGCGTTTCATGGTGAATTAAATTCCGGGATTGGGTGGTTGTTTGCTGGGCGATCGCAGAGGCGAAGGCGTCTCACCTCGCGGCGAAAGTGCCCGGGAAGGTGTTGTTGTTCGTGTTCCTCTCCAGCGTGTTGTTGCCGCGGGAGAACAGCTTGCCGCCGTTGCCCACGAAGGCGCCGGAGGCGTTGTCCGTGATGGTGCAGTTGCTGACGCGCACCGTGGAATTGCTGCCAGTGCTCGACACGGCCACGTTGCTGCTGCCGGTGATGACGCAGTCCGTGGCGGTCACGTCCACCGCGCCGCCGATCGGGAGAGCGAACAGGCCGTTCTGGTTTCCCTCCAGCCGGCAGCGGCTGACCAGCGCGGTGGTGGAAAACGCGCCGACGCCGGTTTCGATGTCCAGCGCGATGCCGCAGCGGCGCACGCCGGTCCGGTGCATCGAGAGCCGGGCGCTGTTGGCGGGATGAAAGAAGATGCCCTGGGAAAAATTGCGCAGGACGCAATCCTCGACCACGAGCGTGCCGACGCCGCCGGCGTTGATGCCGGCGCCCGACTGGACGTTGTTTTCGATGACGAGTCCGCGCAGGGTGACGGTGCTGGTCGCGGGGGCGTTGATCGTGATGGCGCTGCTGCCGTCGCCGACGGTGACGAAACCGTTGACGCCCGGCGGCACGACGACGCTGACGCTTTTGCTGATATTCAGCCGGCCGTAGCCAGCGGTGTCGAGCGCGACGATCTCGCCTTTGTCGGCGACGGCATCGTGCGCCGCCTGGAAATTGCGCTTGGGTGTGCCGCGGCTGCCGTCACTGAGGTCGTTGCCAAAGCTGGCGACGAAGATTTTGGGCGCTTGCGCGTGCAGCGCGGCAGGAGCGCCGGCGGCGAGCGTGAGAAAGCACAGGCCAGCGGCGAAGCGGGATTTTGAGGACAGGTTCATGAGGTGTGGTTTTTTGGGTTGTTGTTTGAGGTGGAGTGAAAGGTTGAAAGGTCGCGGCGCTTACTTGGCGCTATAGGTGGCCGGGAAGCCGTTCGACTGGTCGTTGTTTTCGGAAGTGTTGTTGCCCCGGGAGACGACCGTGGCGCCGCTGCTGGCCAAGGCGCAGAGGCCGTTGTCCGTGATGGTGCAATTACTGGCGCGGACCACGGCGCCGGCGCCGCTGCCGATCACGGCGGTGTTGCAGGTGTTGATGGCGCAGTCCGCGACCGTGAGGTCCGCGCTGGTGCCGCTGCTGGCGGCCGAGGCGGTGATGCCGATCTGGTTTCCCTCCACTTGGCAGCCGGAAACCACGGCCGTGAGCGCCGAACCGGCGACGGCGTCGAATTCCATCGCGATGCCGCAGCCGCGCACGGTGGTATTGCGAATGAACAGCCGAGAGCTGTTCGGAGGCAGGACGGCGATGCCGCCGCTGAAGTTGCGGATCGTGCAATCCTCAACCGTCAGGCTGCCGACCCCGGCCGTGCAGAAGATCCCCTCGCTGCTGCTGCCGCCCCCGCCGCCGTTGCCTTCGATGATGAGCCCGCGCAACGCGACTTGGGCGCTGCTGCTCGCGGCGATGGTGATCGCGTTGCCTGGGCCGGTGGCGGTGACAAAGCCGTTGACCCCCGGCGGCACCACCACGCTGACACTCTTGTTAATGGTCAGCCGGCCGTAGCCGGCGGTGTCGAGCACGACGATCTCGCCGTCGGCTGCCACTGCGTCGTGCGCTGCCTGGAGGTTGCGTTTGGGGGCACCGCGGCTGCCGTCGTTGGCGTCGTTGCCAAAGCTGGCGATGAAGATCTTCGTCGCTTGCGCGTGCAGCGCGCCGGGCGCGCTGGCGAGCAGCGCAAGGCAGAACAGGGAAGCGAAGCGAGGTTTGGAGAGTCGTTTCATGGTTTGGAGGAATTGTTCGAGTGCGTGTTTGGTCGTGAGCGAATCGCGCAGGGTTTCGACGCCTCACTTGGCGCTGAAGGTGGCGCTGAAGGAGGCGCCGTTGGGGTTGGTTTCCACGGTGTTATTGCCCCGGGAAAGAACCTGGCCGCCATTGACGCCGCGAACCCCGGCGTTGTTGCCCGTGATGGCGCAGTTGCTCACGCGCACCGTTCCGCCAAGGGTGTTGCTCAACACCCCAAAGTCATTGCC
>CAXTRS010000082.1:5108-5317 GCA_964246635.1 uncultured Chthoniobacterales bacterium
GTCTTGGCGCTGTTGAGCGGCTGGGTAAAGATCCCCACGTTGTTCGTGTCTAGGCGGCAGCCGGCAATGAGCGCGGTGACAGTCACCGCGCCGCCGGCACCGGCGTTGATATCCAGGGCGGCTCCGCAACTACGAATGGTCGAGCCGTAAACGGAGAGCTTGGAATCACCCAGCGGCAAAAAGGAGATGCCGTTGGTGAAGTTGCGCAC
>CAXTRS010000082.1:5373-14974 GCA_964246635.1 uncultured Chthoniobacterales bacterium
GGCCGCTGCCGCTGCCTTCCACGATGAGCCCGCGCAGCACGACGATGTCGGAGGCGGACTTCGTGTTGATCTCGATGGCGGAGCTCGAACCCGTGGTGGTGACGAAGCCGTTGACACCGGGTGGCACGATGACGCTGACGCTCTTATTAATGATCAGCCGCCCGTAGCCGGCGGTGTCGAGCGCGACGATTTCACCGTTGGCCGCGACGGCGTCGTGGGCGGCTTGGAAGTTGCGCTTCGGTGAACCGCGCGAACCGTCGTTGGCGTCGTTGCCAAAGGAGGCGACGAAGATCTTCGACGACTGCGCGTGCAGCGCCGCCGGCGTGGCCAGGAGGCCGAGAAGGAGGAACGTGCGCGCAAGGATTTGCGTGCCCGAGAGCCGACGCTGATGGCGGACATCATCGTCCAGGATGAGAGCGCCAGGCGAAACTGGCGGCGGCGTATTGTTCACCGCCTCATGCCGGCGTCGCTCGCGCTTTTTCAAGCGCCAGCTCGCCAGCCGTTCCATTCCGAACAGAGCGCCGCCGAGGGCGGCCACAGTTGCCAAGAGATCGTATTGAATCATGCCCGTTCCTAAAGGAACGGAACGGGCGCGTTTCAAAATCGCCGCAGATTTTCTTGCGACGTGGTCAACTGGTCGCCGCAGACAAGGCGGCTATCCGTCACCTCTTCAGCTACTCGGTCGTAAACTTGGCGGTGAAACCGAAGTTCGGCCGCACATGATTGTCTCCCTGGCTGTAAATGCCGTAGCCGCTGGTGGCCTGGGTGGCGTCGGGATAATCGAAAAAGCCGAACGTGCTGTTGCCGACGTAGGCTGTGACCGCGCCGATCGCCCGGATGGAGCGGGTATTGGATGAAAACACGCAGCCCGACACCGCCAGGGTATAGACCCCGCCGCCCGCCTTCGCGTAGATGCCATCGCCGTTGTTGGCGAATTTGCAATCGGTGAGGACGACATCCTGGGTGGATTCGATGTCGAGCGCGTAGCGGCAGTTCAGCAGCTCGGTGCGCGTCATGGCCATCGCGAGCTGCACGCCATCGACGAAAAAGCCGTCGTAAAAATTGCGAATCGTGCAGTCTTCCACATTCAGGTAGGCGCAGGCGATGACGTGAATGCCGTAGTTCGTCTGCGGCGTCTGGCTGGACTTGTTGCCGCCGCCTTCCACGATCAAGCCGCGCAGCGTCACGAGGGCGCCGGGCGCATTGATGAGCATCGCCTGCGTGGTGCCGGCGGAGACGGTGATGAAGCCGTTGACGCCCGGCGGCACGGTGATCGTGAGCCCCTTCGTGATGCTCAACGCGCCATACCCGGCGGTGTCGAGGACAACGATCTGGCCGTCCGTGGCGACGGCGTTGTGCGCCGCCTGGAAATTGCGCTTCGGGCTGCCGCGGCTGCCGTCGTTGGCGTCATTGCCAAAGCTAGCCACGAAGATTTTCGGCAGTTGCGCCTGCAACGCGGCGACCGGGGCTGCCGCGCAAAGCAGCAGGAAAGCGAAGAGGCGCTGGGGAAACGCAGTTTTCAGAACCATCCGCCGAGAATGAAGCCAGCGATTCGCTCTGTCGAGCGAGCACCGCACACCACCTCCGGCGCGTCTCCTCCTGGGAGAGGGGCGAGGCTGCCCGCCGCCGGCTCGCTCACTCACTACTGCGCCGAGTAGCTGGAGAACGACGTGTTGGCCGTGTTGCCGGCGAACGTGTTGTTACCGCGCGACAGGATCGAGCCGCCACCGCCCTGCTGCACGCCGTTGGTGTTGTTCAGCGTGACCGTGCAGCCGTCCAGCCGCACCGTGCCGCCGTCGGCGTTCACGCCGATTTCGTTGAGCGAGGCGTTGCAGGTTTGCAGCGTGACGACGGTCGTGGCCTGCGAGCAGACCACGCCAGTGCCGGCGCCGTTGTTGGAAAACGCGCTGTCCTGCGCGGTCACCTTCGAGCCGCCCTGCACGTAGAGCGCGGCGGTGGCGTTGCCCGACGCGCTGCAATTTTGCAGGGTCGCGCGCGTGTTGATGCCCAAGACGTAAAAGCCGTAGAAATTGTTCGGCGCCGTGCAGTCCTGGAAGTGCGCCTGCGCGGCGCTTTCCACGTCGAAGCCGAAGGAGTTCGCCCCCGCCTCGCAGCCGCGCACCGTGGCGTTCACCGAGCCGGAGATCTGGATGCCGCGCTGGCCAGTCTCGAAACGCGAGCTGTCGATGCTCGCTTTGGTCAGGTTGTTCGGGGTCGGCGAAATGTAGAGGCCGACGCTCGCGCCGCCGCCGCCGCGCACCGTGCAGTCTTTCACGATGAGCGCGGCCGCGTTCGTCGGCCGGAAATAGACGCCGTAGCTGGTGAAGCCCTGGATGGTGCAATCCGAAAGCTCGAGCGTGCCGACGGCGGCGTTGTTGACGAGCACCGCGTTGCCCGCGCCGCTGGAGCCGCCGATGTTTTCGATGGTGAGGCCGCGCAGGACCACCGCGTCGCTCGAGCCGGCGGCGATGTTCACCGCCAGCGCGCCGGGCGCCGAAACGCTGATGAGCCCCGTGACGCCCGGCGGGCTGGTGACCGTGATGGCTTTGGTGATGTTCAGCGTGCCGTAGCCGGCGGTGTCGAGCGCGACGATTTCGCCGCCGGCGGCGATGGCGTTGTGGGCCGCTTGGAAGTTGCGCTTGGGCGCGTTGCGCGTGCCGTCGTTGGCGTCGTTGCCGAAGCTGGCCACGAAGAGCTTGGGCAACTGCGCGTGGAGCGCCGCGGGCGCGGCGGCGAGGAGAAACAGCAGCCCGACGGGAGCGAAGAGGGAGCGAATGGGGGGATTCATGCGCAGGGTATCGCAACTGGAAGCTCCCACGCGCGGCAGCGTCGGCCCGGCTGCCGCGCGCCACCGCCGCCGTTACTTTGGCGCGATCGTGTTGGTAAACGTGCCGTCTGCAATTTGATTATCCGCAAAGGTGTTATTGCCCAGGGTGCCCAGAACGCCATCGGCGGAAGGGCGGCCGATGCCGGCGAAGTTGTTGGTGACCTGACACCGGTCCAGCCGCGCGGAGGCGAGAGGACCCGAGACCGAGACGCCGAAGCTGGTGTTGTTGGCGATCTCGCAATCGGTCAGAACTAGGTTCGCAAACTCTACGACTGTGGAGCCGGTGGTGATCGCAGCGGCGCCATTGCCGTTGGAGAGGAAGCGGCAGTGCGTGGCGAAAGCCCGGAGATTAAACACCCCGGGGCGTGCGACGCGCAGTCCGGTCGAGCATTCGCGGCAGACCGAGTTGTCGATTTGCAGATCCGCGCTGTTCGTCACGGCGAAGTCGATGCCGGTGGCGAAGCGCCGCACCGTGCAGTCCGCCACTTCGAGGGTGAGGAGCGAGCTGACCCGGATGCCTGTGCCGCTGCCGTTGCCTTCGACGATCAGCCCGCGCAACTGGACGACATCGGTGGTGGCGGCGTTGATCGTGATGCCGTTGCCGCCGCCGCTGACGGTGACAAAGCCGTTGACCCCGGGCGGCACGGTGATGGCGATAGACTTGGTGATGGTCACCGCGCCGTAGCCCGCGGTGTCGAGCACGACGATCTGGCCGTTGGCCGCGACGGCGTCGTGCGCCGCCTGGAAGTTGCGCTTCGGCGCGTTGCGGCTGCCGTCGCTGGCGTCGTTGCCCGTGCTAACGACGAAGATCTTGGGCAACTGCGCCATGAGCGCGTGGCCGGGGCCAAGGAGAAAAAAGCACAGAACTGCGGCGACGGAGAGTGGTGGGGCTTTCATCGGGGTTGCCCGAGATTGTCGTCGCGATCCTTGGATGTCGAGCCTTAACGCCGAGCGCAACCACACCATGCGAAAGCGCGCGCACACGAGATCGCTGCCGCGAGCGAGCGCCAAAAGGTCGAAAACCGGCCGCGACCTGTTACAGTCGGCCGGAGTTTTCGTTGCGGAGTCCGTGTTGAAAAATCGTTGTCGCCGGCTGTCCTGCCCAAACATGTCTCACAGCGCGCCGCCCGTCGTCATCCAGCTCGAGCACGTCGCCAAGAGCTACGCGATCTGGCCGCACCCGCGGGAGCGCTTGAAAGACTCGCTTTACCGCCGGCTCGGCCGGCTGCCGCTGCTGCCCGGCGGCGTGCGCGCAGGGATTCTCGGCTACGCACACGCGCAGCGGCGCGAGTTCTTCGCGCTGCGCGACATCAACCTCGCCATCCGCGCCGGCCAGAGCGTCGGCGTCGTCGGGCGCAACGGCTCGGGCAAATCGACACTGCTCCAGATCATCGCCAACACGCTGCGCCCGAGCGCGGGTCGGTCCATCACCCGCGGCCGGGTCATCGCGCTGCTGGAGCTCGGCAGCGGGTTCAACCCGGAATTCACCGGGCGGGCGAACGTGTTCATCAACGCCTCGATCCTCGGCCTGAGCCGCCGGCAGATCGAGGAACGTTTCGATGCCATCGCGGCGTTTGCGGAGATCGGTGAGTTCATCGACCAGCCGGTGAAGACGTATTCCAGCGGCATGATGCTGCGGCTCGCCTTCGCGGTGAGCGTGCATCTCGACCCGGAAATCCTCATCATCGACGAGGCGCTCTCGGTCGGCGACGCGGCGTTTCAGCGCAAATGTCTCGGTCGCATCGAGACGCTCAAAAAGGCCGGCGGCACCTTGCTTTTCGTCTCGCACGATCCCGGGTCGGTCGTCACGCTGTGCGACCACGCGATCCTGCTCGAACGCGGCGAGCTGCTGCTCCAGGGCACGCCGAAGCTGGTGACTTCGCAATACCTGAAACTCATCTTTGCGCCGCCCGAGCGTTACGAAGAAGTGAAGGCCGGCATTGCGCACGCCGCGACCGAAGTCGGCGCGCTCGACGACACGCAGCGCTCCCCTCCCGCCGAGCCGCCACAGCCCGCGCGCCCAAAGGCGTTCCACGTGCCGAACATGCTTTCCAAGAGCGTCATCTCCTACCCGTCGCAGGGCGCCCTCATCACGGCCCCGCGCGTGCTCGACGCCGACGGCCGCGAGGTCAACATGCTCGTGCGCGGCGACCGGTATTTTTACACGTTCGACGTCGCGTTCTCCGCGCTGAGTTTCCGCGTCCGCTTCGGCATGATGATCAAAAGCCTCAGCGGCGTCGAACTCGGCGGCGCGAGTTCCGGCGCGGAAGACCAGCTTCTCCCCGTCGTCGAGCCAGGCGCGACGCTCACCGTGCGTCTCGGCTTCGACTGCCGCCTGCTGCCCGGCGTCTATTTCCTGAATGCCGGCGTCAGCGGGGTCGTCGGCGAAGAGCGCCGCTTCCTGCACCGGCTCGTCGATGCGTATCTCTTCCGCGTGCAGGACGAAATCGATTTGCCTACTTCGGGTTTTGTCGATTTCGCGGTCGCGGCGGAAATTTCCGACGCCGGTGGCCGTGCCTTAAACACGAACATCGCGCGGCCCGTCGCCTGAGTCGCACCCGACGCGTGTTTCGCAGGCAATGCTCGACAGGACGGTGAGTTAGCCCAAAGTTGGTGACCTATGAACCCTGCGCTCCTTCCCGCCCTCGCCGCGCGCCGCCCACACATCCCTCGTTTCGCGCGCCTCCGCGCTGCACACCGCGCACCGTGGCTGATCGCGGTGGTCGCGGTGTTGACAGCAGGGTTCGCCAGTTCAGCCGCGCACGCGCAATTGCCCAAAGTCTTCGTGGCCAGCTTCGGCAACGACGCCAACGACGGCACGCGCAACTCGCCCAAGCGCAACTTCCAAGCCGCCCACGATGCTGTCGCGTCCAGCGGCCAGATCGTCGTGCTGGACACCGCTGGACCAACGGCGTGCTGGTCGCCAGCGGCACCGGCAGCATCACCACGGTGGTGACCGACTGCCGCCTGAACCGAAACTTCAACGCCTGCAATCGCACAGGTTCCGGGCCCCTCGTCATCAACAACCGTCGCGTCGCCGGAAACAGCAACGCCTTTGTGAACAATGGCACTGGCGGGGGCGGAGGCACTTATTCCTTCGGCAACAACATGCTTTTCAGCAATAACTCCAACTTCACCTTCACCGGGACGCTGAACCTCCAGTGACGCGTCACTCCCGGCGCGCCGAATGACCAGTTGCGCCGGGAGCAGTTGCCTCCGATGGCTCCTGCCTGATGCCGCCTTTGCTCGAAGACCTGGCGCTGGCCCTCGGAGCGCTGGGATCGTTTGCCTTCGTTGGCGTGGCCGGCTTGCGGGCGATGCGCGCGCCGCTCGCGGGGCTTGAGTTGCTGGCGTTCGGCGTCGGCTTCGGTGTGGCGATTCACGGCCTGATCGGTCTGGCCGTCGCCTTCTCCCCCGCGAAGCAGGCGACCGCGTGGAGTCTCTTCGCGCTCGCCTGGAGCGCCGCGGCGGTTGTGCTGTGGCGGCAGCGGAGTTCGCTCGGTTGGCGCGATGCGGACGGCGTCCGGCCCGCGCTGGCGATCCTGGCGCTTTTCATCGCCGGCTGCGTGGCGGTCACGCACCTGCCGGTGCGCTTTCCCAAGCCGCTGCCCGACGGATTTTTTATTTTCAAAGAACACACGCTCGCCGCCAAGGTGCAGGTGCTCGCCAGCAATCTGCCGGCGGACAATCACCTGCCGTTCGTCGTCGAGGAATTTCTCCTGCGCGACATTTCGTTCTCTCGCGAGCCCTATCTCACCCCGGGGCAAGTCGTGTCGAACCGCCCGATCCTCATGGCGCTGGCGACGGTGCCGTTTCACGCCGCGATCGATCCTCCGCCGCGGCAGGTCGGGCCGCTCCCGCGCTTCCACTATTGGGACAAGGATTGGCCCGATGTCGGCGTCTTTTTGGCGGGGCCGGAGTTTCGCCGCTTTCTTGCCCCCGCCATCGTGCTCAACGCGCTCGCGCTGCTCGGCGCCGCCTTGGTCCTTGCCGCGCACGGGCCGCGATGGTTGCTCGTGCCTGGGTTGCTCGTGTTGGCGACCTCGCCGTTCTATCTATCGCAAACAATCTTCACCTGGCCGAAGTCGATGGCCGCGTTCTACGTGCTGCTCGCGCTGCACGCGCTCGCGAGAAATCGGCACCCTGCCTGGGTGGGCGCAGTCGCGGCACTGGCGTATTGGTCGCACCCGCTTTCCGCGGCGTTTCTCATCGGGTTCGGTCTCCACTACCTCTTCGGCGCCGTGCGACGGCAGGAGCTCCGGGCGCTCCTGATTTACGGCGGCACCGCGGCGGCGCTGCTGGCGCCGTGGTTCGTCTGGACGCGGTTCGGGTTGCGCGTGCCGTCCGACATGCTCGCGCAAAATCTGGTCGGGCACGGCGTGGACTCTCCGTTTGCCCACGTCTGGATCCGAATCGTCAACCTGCACGAAGCGCTCGCGGCGCGGATGCTCGGCGTCCATCCGTTCGACGCCGAGAAAGTGTTTCACCGCGCGATCGGCTGCCTGCCGGGCATCCTCGGATTGCTCGCGCTGCCGGCGTATGCGGGTTGCGCCGTTTGCTGGAAGTCGCACCGCGTGTGGGTGCTGCACGGCGTGCTGTTGCCGGTGGCGCTGTTGTCGCTCGTCTTCGCGCGCTATGCGCAACTGACCCTGCTCTGTTTTCATTCCGTGGTGATCTGCCTCTGGCTCCTGGGCCTGGTCGTCGTGGCGCGCGCGCCCCGTGCCGTCGCGCTCGGTCTGGTCGTCGCGCAGGTCGCGTTGCACGGCGGCTTGCTCTGGCTCTACGGCCGCGCCCTGACGCCGGGGCCGGCCGAGGATGGCGTGTTTTATCGCCTGCTCGATCATCGGCCCGAGGTGCGCGACGCGCCGGCGCAAATCAATTTCCACGCCGCCATCGTGGTCGGAAACGAGGGAGCGGAAACAATCTGGTCGGTGCCGCCGACCTCGCTGACTTACCGGGGAATCGCGCTGCCCGCTACCGGCGCGCCGCGCTTCCGTTGCAAGGTCGCGATCCATCCGCTGGTTTGGTCCGAAGGCAACGCGGACGGCGCCGAGTTTGCCTTGGAAGTGCGCGCGGGCGCGGCGCCTCCGCAGCGCGTGTGGAGCGCGCTCATCGATCCATTCGGCCACCCCGAACAACGCGCCTGGCTGCCGGTGGACGTGGACCTGTCGGCCTTCGCCGGGCAGACCGTCGATCTCATTTTGAAAAACGGTCCCGGCCCCGCGGGCAACGCCTACGCCGACTGGTGTCTTTGGGCCGACCCGGCATTGGCCGTTCAGTAAAAGCGCACGCCGGTCCAGCCGACATCCATGGGTTCCAATTTTCCGCCCCCGCCGGGGATAGGAAAGGTGAGCAAAATCACTTCGCCCCTGGCGTCGGGCGGCAGGGTGACGCGAAACGCCTGCACCGTCCGGTCCGCCGATGAAGCGATGGGCCGGAGCACGCGATTGAAGAGCATCGCCCCGGGCTGCGCCGGGTCGGCGGGAAGATAGAGAATGCGAAACTCCGCGCCCGCCAGGTTGTTCTCCGGCTGCGCGGGCAACTCCGCGACCCGCGCGGCAAATCGGCCTTGCACGAAGGCAGCGCGCTCCGGGATGGCGAAGCGCATTTCACCCGTCGGTCCTACCCGCAGGAGGGTAGTAGCCTCCACGTCGAAGCGTCCCGGCGGCGAGTCGGCGGAAATCGACCGTGGCGGGATGCCGAAAAGGTCGCCGTGGCTGTCGGCCGCCGGCTCCGGGCTGGCGCCGGCCGGGCGCGCTTTGGGACGCAGCCGCATCTCGGCGCCCGGATGCGTGATGAGCACCAGCGGATCGACGCCCGTCGCGAGCTTCCGCGATTGTTCGGCCCAGCGGTAATCGATCACGTCCCGCCGCTGATAATGGGCCGCGGAACTGAACAGCGCCAGCACCAGCAGACCGAGCGCAACGCCGCCGCGGCCCTTGCCCACGAGTGGCTTGCCCAGGCACAGGATCAGGCTCCAGACCACCATCAGTCGCGGCAGGTAAAAATAGCGTTCCGAGCCGCCGAGCATCGTGATGTCCTGCGGATGCGCACGCTGGTTGTAAAGCGCCGCTGCCGCCATCGCGAGACCGAAGGCCAGGCAGGTCGCCACCTCCCGGCGCCGCTCTGGCTGTGAACGCCAAACCAGCGCGAGCGGCACGAAATACCCTGCCGCCAGCAACGGAAATCCTACCGCGGCCGGGATGAAGCGCGTGATTTGCGGCCCCAGAAACAAATCCGCGACGGTGTTTTGTCCGAGCGCGATGGCGACTTCCGCCGGGCCGATACGCATTGCCGCGGCGGGCGCCATCGTCGTGCGCACGAAATACCATTGCACGAGGCTGAGCAGCGCCGCGCCCACCGCCAGGCCGAGGCTGAAGCGCGACCGACGCCACCACGCCGCGCGTAGAAAGAGCAGCGGCGTGACCAGGATGATGAACGGTCCAGTCAACCCTCCGATGAACAATAGCAGGACATCGCCCGCCGCCTGCCGCCATGTTTTCGGGTCATGCGTAAAGACCAGCGACAGCACCGCGACCGCCAGCAGCCACTGGACGTTGGTGAGCATCAGAAACACCGCGCCCCGATGCGGGGTAAGCACGAGCGCCGCGGCCAGCAGCGGCTTGTGCGGCAGCGCGACGCGCGCGCTGAGCAGCCGCACCGCCACCCCGAGCGCGACCGCGTAAGCGGCCCACGCATAAACCGTCGGCTGCGGGGGCCCCCGGCGCCCCCCGCCGCAGGGCGCCGGCCCGCAGCGGGGCGCCCAGTGGCCGG
>CAXTRS010000083.1:0-10057 GCA_964246635.1 uncultured Chthoniobacterales bacterium
ACGGTCACCCGCTTCATGCAGGACCCGAAAGGCTTCGTCGGCGAGCGGTTGTTCCCAATCCTCCTCACCGCCGAGCAGGCGGCCAACTTCTACGTCTTCGACGCTGCCAACGTGTTGCAGGTTCCGACGAACCTCCTGCGCGCGCCGAGCGCGCCGTATGCCCGCATCACCACGCGGCTTTCCAACGACCTCTAC
Organism: uncultured Chthoniobacterales bacterium; assembly: GCA_964246635.1. Lineage (GTDB taxonomy): Bacteria > Verrucomicrobiota > Verrucomicrobiia > Chthoniobacterales > SZAS-18 > JAFAXH01. The sequence goes on from CAXTRS010000083.1 coordinate 196, forward strand.
GGCACGCAGGAGCGCGGCATCGAGGCACCCGTGGATGACCGCGTGCGCAAAAAGTATGCGAAAGCGATCAGCGCCGACAAGGCGGCGGTGCTCAAGGCCAGCGCCACGATCAAGATCAACCACGAAACCCGCGTGCGCGACAAGGTGAACGGCGCCGGCGTTTCCCACGCCACCGTGGTCACCAAGTGGGACCAGGCCGGCTCGAACCCGATCACGGACGTGAACGTGGGCCGCGAATTCATCTACGCCCAGACCGGCATGGAGATGAACTACATGCAGGTCACCCGCGACCAGTTCAACACGCTTTGCGAGCACCCGGTCATCAAAGACCGGTTCAAATATACGAGCAGCGATAGCATCACGGAAAAAATGCTCGCGCAGGTTTTTCGCGTGGACCAATTCGTCGTCGCCGGCTCGCTCCAGGCGACCAACTCGGAGGGCCAGACGCTGACGCCCGCCGCGATCTGGGGCGATGTCTGCGTGCTCGCGGTCGTCAACGCCAGCGACGATCTGGAAGCGCCGAACTTCGGCCGCACCTTCGGCTGGATCGGCGAGGTCGGCCCGGACGGCTCCATCGTCGAAAGCTATCGCGACGATCCGGTGCGTTCCGACGTGCATCGCGTGCGCCAGGACACCGACGAAAAGATCGTCGGCCCGTCGTGCGCCTTCCGGCTGGACGACTGCTTAGCGAGCATCTGACCCACGGCAGAGGCATCCATCACGCAACCCACAACTCACGCACACATCCCAAGATCATGATTGAAATTCTCATCACCGAAAAAGCCGGGGTCGTCATCTCGGCGCAACACCATGCGTGCGGCACGATTCTCCCGAACGTGCCGCCCGGCATCGCCCGCGCGCTGCTGCACTTCAAACAAGGCAAGCAGCTTTCCGGCCCAGAATTGGGCCAGCCCACAACCCCGGTCCCCGGCGGCGGCTCGCCGCAAGAGGACTTCGTCGTCAAGCTGAAGGCGCTGCTGGTTTCCGAGTTCGACTTCGAGGAAGACGAGGCGGAAGCGGCGATCAAAGCGCACTCGCAGCTCGTCATCCAAGGCGTCTTCGCCGGCCCGATGGCCTTGCGCGGCACCGCGATGGCAGTGGACGGCGCTGTGAAAGGCGCGCCGGTCGCTGGCGCTGCTCCGCTGGCGACCCAGCCCTCCGCGCGCTTCATCCCGCAGGCCGGTGCGCAGGCCGGGGGCGCAGTCGGCGTCGTGCAACCCACGGCACCTTACCCTGGGGCTGTCCAAGTCGGCGGCGCCACGGCCGTGCCGGTGGCCGGTGCGCCGGCCGCGTATCCGGGCGGCAATCCCAACCCGGAACTGGGCGCCGCCGAGGGCAAAGCCGATGATGCAGCGGTCCAGGCGGCGGCGGAGAAGCCGCTGCAAGGCGGCGATGCACCGGACTTCGATGGCATGACCATCGCGCAGCTCAATGACTACGCCTCCACTCACGAGATCGACCTCACCGGCGTCACGCGCAAGGCAGACATCATCGCGGCGATCCAGGCGGCGCAGAAAAAGTAAAACCATCTGCACACTCACCCCGAGCCGGGGCGGCTCTTACCCCGGCACACACAACCCAAACCCAAAGAAAAAAACCCGTTATGGCAGACCAACCGAAACCAGGCACCAAAGTGGACGAATCCACGCATTCGGAGACGCAAGCCGGCCAGCCCGCGCAGTCCGGCACCTCCGTCACTGAGACCGAGACGAAGCGGCGCGAGGAAACGCCGAACGACGCCGCCGGCGGGAAGTCGGAATAACCCTTCGCAGGGTCCGCCTTCCAAAACGAACCACCCGCCGCGCGACGCGATGTTCCAGGGCACCTTCAGCCGCAACGATCTCGAAGGCGTCATCACTCTTGATGAGCTGACGAAACTCGAAACGCGGTTGCAGCAGTTGGGCGAACCCACGCCCACGCCCACGGCCATCGCTCGCGCGGTGGGCAGGTTCAACCGTTATACCAGCCGGTATCTGCTCGACCTCGACGACGCCAAACAGCACATCGGCAACCTCGTCGTCTATTTCCTGTTCAAGCGCCTCGGCCAGGTGCCACCGGCGCGGCAGAAAGACCGCGATGACACAATGGACGAGTTGACCGCCTACCGGGACGGCAAGTTCCCCGATGCGCCGCTCGATCCCGCCACCACTCCGGCCCAGGTCGCCCCAGCCGGGGGTCGCTACGGCAGCAAAAAACCATTCTCCACCCGCTGACGCATGGAAGCGGAACTTACCGACGCAGAGATCGAGACTCAGCGCATCGCGGGTGAAATCTCGTTGCGTCTTGAGCACGGGACCGATGAGGAAAAAGCCAGTCTGCTGCGCCTGATCGAGCACTGTTCAGGACGCAAAAAACGTGACGAAGTCGCGGCCTCTTACGGCATCGAATTTTTATGAGCAGCAACTTCACGCCCACGCTCGATCTGCTCGAAGCGGTGCGCCTCAAGCTGGCGGCGCTCGATCTGCCCGCGCCTTATACCGAGCTGGGCAAGGCGTTCGAGGAGTGCCGCTCCTACGGCCACAACGCCATCGGCCAGGCGCTCTCCGATCTCCAGATCGTGAGCGACCGCGTCGCGCTCGTGGTGCCCGGCGGTTTCGAGCACGTCAACGAGCGCAGCGGCCAGGTCGGCACCAGCCGGCGCACGTTGGAAATCATCGTGCTCACCGCCGACCGCGTCTATGGCGGCAACACCGCGGAAGCGGCGCTCGGCGGCCCGACCAACCCAGGTATGGTGTTCCTCGCCGAACTGGCGATCAACACGCTCATCGCGGCTGGCGACTTCGGCCTGCCGGGAAACATCTGGATGGCGCCGACACGCGGCCAGCCCCTGCTACTGCCGGCCAAGGACCAGAACAACGAGACCTTCGCCCGCGAGTGCTGGGGCCAGACTTTCCAGGACCTCCGCCGGCCGCACGGAAGTGGATCGCGGACGGCCTAGGGCACACAGATAATCCAACACTCAACCCAATTTTAGACCACCCTATAAAACAACCCACCTATGGCTACTCCACAACATAACACCTCCGCGCTCCTCATCGGCACCGGCGAGTTCGCCGCCGCTATTGGCGCCACGACCCTGGCCCAAGCTGCCGCGCTCGGCTACCGCGACATCGGCAACGTCACCGCTTTCGACATCACGCCGGCCGGTGAAGAGAAAAAACACTTCGGCAGCTATCGCGGCGTCCTGCGCAAAGACGACCAGCGCAAGCGCAAGATCGAAGTCGGCTACAAACTCACCGCCGACGAGTTCAACGTCGAGATGCTGAAGTTTGCGCTCTACGGCGCCAACAACGGCGACAACGCCCGCTCGGCTCTGGCGGCGGTGACTGGCGGTGTGCTCGCCTTCAGCTCGGGGAGCCCGAGCGGCACCATCCTCTGGTTTCCCGTGCTCGATGCCAGCGGCAACCATGTAAGCAATCTCACCGCGCTGACCATCACGAGCAAAGTCGAAGGCACCGACTTCGAGGTGGATTACGCACAAGGCATGATTCGCTTTCTCGTGTCGCAGACCGCGAGTGTCACGCCCACCATCTCGGCCCCGTCCATCGCGGCGGGCGGCGCGCTGTATATGAAGCGTATCCAGCCGCTCCAGCAGAGCCAGGTGAACGCCATCGGCCGGCTGGTCTGTTACGATGAAAACCCCGTCAACCCGGTGGTGTTCAAGCACACCAACTTTAGTTGCCAGATCAGCATCGACGGCAACCCGAGCATCAAAGGTGATGACTACTCCAGTCTTGGCTTGATGGTGAGCATCGGCCAGCTCGTCGGCGACGTGTATTCGCGCGAGTTCTAACGAGTCGTCGCGCACACGCGCACCCGCGTGAACAAAAGTCCGAGCTATGTAGAGAACGCACCCAACCCAATTATGGAAGACAAACAACTCATCATACTAAACGGAGGCATCGAAATCGAAGTGACCAATCTCGCCAGTGAGAAGGAAACGGTGAAGGTTCGCCAGCTACCGCTCCGCAAGCTGGGAGACTACGGCCTGAAGCAAGGTGACGAAGGCGCGCTCATTGAACTGTTCTGCGACAGGCCGCAAGGCTGGGCGGATAGTCTGACGTTAGAAAGTCAAGAAGAGATCGTCACTACCGGCGATGCCATCAATCTACCGTCTTTTACGAGGTGGACGGAGCGCCGGCTCAAGAACGGCGAGCAGCTCCGTCCGCTGACCGACCGACTCTCAGCGTCGGTGAAGTTGCTGCCCGGCTCGTTGCCCGGCGAGTCCTCCGCTGTGCCGAAGTCCTAGAAAGCTCGCCCGCGCTGCTCGTTCTCCTTTACCGCGAAAGCGAGCGGGAACGGGCGGAAACCGCGCTCCATACCCTCGATAGTCTCACCGCCGTGATGGCCGCCGCTTTCAGCTCAAACGGAAGCCACTACCTCACCGATAGGCGCGAGTCGCTGCTCGGTGCGGGAGAGCCGCCGAAGCCGCCTGACCTCACAGCCAACCGACGCGCCCTGGTCGCCCGCCTGACTGCGATGGGGGCGGGGAGAAATTGACCTGATCCTACTTACGAAGAATACCCCAAACTGCAAAGACAACGCACAAACCAATGATTGCAGCGACATCTGTAGTTAACGGCTCGCCGGTCTTCGTGGTGTAAAACCATAAGATAGACAAGGCGGCAGCGTAGAAAAGTAACTGGATGAATAGCGCAATAAGATCATACCAAATCCAAGGGTCGCGCTTCTTCGGCACGTCCACAGGTGGACTCTGTTGCATGCTCGCCGATGTGCTCTCGAAGCTTGCTTCAGGGGGAGGAGTTGGCTGCATCTTCCGCGATGATTGGCGAAGCGGTTTCTTCTTTTTGTCCTTTAGCCAGCTTCTCGACTCCGTGACCAGCTTACGGAGGGAGGTCAGAACTTGCGTCGCCCCACCAACACCAGCGGCAATAACAACGAGCCATTCAGGAAGTGTCATCGCGGGTAAATATAAAGGGAGGATAACGCGCCGTGCGTCAGACTTTTGGCCGCAGTCCGAAAATTGCCCGGAAGCTGGGCTTCATGGTCCGAACGGCCTCCTGCCATCGTGCCATTTTTGCTCCCATCTCGTCATAGGACGGCACGGGTCCGCCGCAATATATAATGAGATTCAACTCATCGAAGATAGAACCAACCAGTTCGCCGGCAGTTTTGTGTCCCAAGGTGAACAACGAGGAAGAGATGAGCAGCAACTCTGTGATGTTTTTGCCTGCGACAACCTTCAGGTCGCTGCGGGAATCGCCGTAGTCAACGGCTCGGATGATTCGCAGAACCTCGTGGCGGATACTCTCGAAGGGCGAGACACGGGCGAAGACCAAACCCGAGTAAAAGCTGATGAGCAGGCTCAGCGGGATGCTGGCCAAAAAGCCGAGCAACGCCCCGAGCAGCGTTTCGGAGTGAGCGTGTATCCAGGCGGGTATGGGGAAGTTCGCAGCTTTTCAATCATCATCACTGCTATTGCCAACTGGCGAAATGGAGAATCTGAGAGTCTCTCTGTCTTCGGGCGCTATCCTGACCGAAAATTTTATCCAGTGCCACCTTTTGAAGACATCTTGGTAATCGACTCTTCCAGAAACGAAATAGCACGCCTCGCCACTTTGATACGCTTCGATTGCCTCACTTGTGAGCTTACTTCTGGCACCCTTGTAACTGAATGCAGCAGTAATGTTGCTCCCCAGCATATCACTACCGCTGGCTGGGTTGGAGGATATTTCGATTGGAATAGGAGCCGGAAAGACTTCTTCAACGGTGACCGGCCCAGAGCCGACTATCCTACCTATGTAGCCGGCGGCTCTCACATTGAGGTTAAGAGCAGGGGTTTTGCCGCCGTTACTAATTTCAATCGTAATTTGCGGTGTTTTCCCAACTTGCGGTTCTTCTCCGAGTTTCACATCCTTGATTACAACCCAGGCGCGCTGGTCGCCACGTGTGGACGCGATTGTTGCCTCCAAGGCCGCTTTACTCTGTTCGAGATTGCCTTGCATCGCCGCCGCAATCCGGTTGGCGTTCGCGATCATGCGGTCGTTTTGTTCGGAGGCTTTTTTACCGCTCTCCTTATTCATTTGAAACGTGAAATAAGTGAGAGCCGCGTTTGTGGCGGTGGCGAGCATGGCGCAGGTGCTCACGACAACCAGAACCTGGTTGTGCGTATCTGCCGCAGTCCACTTTTCCCAACGCCCTTTCAGCCAAGATTTCCGGCCGCTGGGAGCGGTGGCCGGGGCTTTATCGGAGCCGGCGGGGGTAGTCTCAGTGCCGGCAGTGTGAGCATCGTCCGTCGCCATAGTGAGGATGAGTTTACCCCAAGAGGGTGGGCCGCGCCAGCGCCTGCCCGGCGGGGGGCGACGCTAGGTAGCGGATGGCAGCGGCGAGGCGGGCGGGTGATCGGCGGCGTGCGTTCAGACTCTTGGTCGCAGACTGCAAATCGCAAAGAAATCCGGCTTCATCGTTCGCAAGGCATACTGCCAGTGGCTGTGCTGAAAGCCAAGTTTCTTAGCCGTCATCTTCGTTGGGCCGCCGGGCTGCATGGTGCCGTTGGTAGGAGTAAAAAAGGACGAAGAGGAGTAGCCGAAAATGACACGCGTCATTTCGCTGCTAACTCCAGCAACCACCCCAACAGCTTGAGAATGTCCCAGCCTGAGCAGCGCATTAATGACAAGGTTGAGTTCGTCGGGATGCCTACTGTATCGCATTTGCAGGTAGACCAATTCATCGTCTTCAAAAATGAATTGGCTGTTGGGGCCCGACTCGCTCTCCTGGCAGCGTTTAAGTTCAGCCGCCTCTACAATTTGCAGGGCATCATCTCGAAGTTCTGCGAAGCGGCTCATTCGTGCGACGAACAAATTGGTGGCGAAGCCGATTGGAAGGCCGAGCAGGAGGCCGAACCATGTGTCGCCACTCAGCCAGAGGAATCCGCCGCCGAGCATCGTTCCGGCGTGTTCGTGTATCCAGTTCATTTGCCGAAAGGCCTAGCCTTTCAGTCTCAGTTTACGGAGGGGGCGGTTCGGCTGATGAGCCACGGTGGGATTGTTCGCTTTCGCCGGGGACCTTTTGCGCTGAACGGTGGTGGGCGAGTTACGCACAGCAGCTGGTGCGGAAATGGATTTTACGAGCGAGGCTGTCCAGACAAGTGGGGGTCGGCCAGTGAGAACAAACTCGCCGGCTTTGATGTCCCCAGTGGGACGGAGAAGTTTTCCGACCGAATTAGTCGCCGGTTCATATCGGTCTCCAAATACATTTTTGAGCATCCCCATTACTCCAGATGGGTCCGTTTCGAGCGTGTCGGCAATGATCGAGATGGGCGCGGCAACGTCGGCTTCCTGGATCGTGGCATCTTGTGTGGAGGAGACAAATGCAACGTGGGAGATAGTGCAGGCTATTGCCACGGCCACGTATCGTTCGAGGGTCAGGCTTTTGGGCTCGACCATCTTTTCAAACTTGTCACGCTTTTCCTCAGCCCGTTTGCCCGTTCCGAAAATCAAGCGGACAAAAAACCTCACATTGAGGCTGTCAATCGTGACTTCTTTGATCAACACCTCCACGCTTTCGATGCCGTTTTGCGGCAGAAGGTGATTGATAATCAGGAGGCTGCATCGCGCCACCCCCGCCAGACCGAGGAGAGACCTTGCCAAGGCTCTCGCGGTGACAGGGGGTTGCGTATCGTAGTAGAACGTGTGCTCCGTCTCGAGAAAGACGGTGGCTTCCGCTACGGGGGAGGTCTGTGCCGCTACGGTAGAAGTGTGCGTCTGTTTGGTCGGCATAACACCCGAGCATGGGCTACAGAGGGCGTGCTTGTCAAGGCCTCACGCGTATGCCTGGCCTCAGTCGGCGTCGGTGTTGTTTCCTTCGTCGGACATCGTCAAGGTCCTCGTGTTTATGTCTTCGGGATCGACTCGATAGCGAAATGTCGTCCAGTGGATTCGTCGGAAAATATCTCGGTATTCAATTCTGCCCGCGATGAAAAAAGTCAACGTGCCTCGTCGCATCTCTTCCATCGCCTCTTTGGGCAAGCCTCTCCCCGTCTTTGGACCGGGAACAGTCGCGGATATTTTGCTACCAAGCACAATTTTACTCGGGCCAGTTCTGTTTTTCGTCACAAAGGAAGATTTATCCGTCTCGGGGCGTGGTTCTGTTGCAATGTAAGCACCAGCTTCCGTAATAACATCCATCGCCGGAGTCCGACCGGTGTTGATTATCTCAATAACAAACTCTGGAATTGCACCAACAGTGAGGGGTTTCAAGAGCTTTACTTCCTTTACCACGACCCAAGCCCGTTGATCTCTACGGGAGGCCTCAATGCTTGCATCAAGAGCGGCTTTGCTTTGGTCCAAGGCGGCTTTGCTTTGACTCACGCTTTCTTGCATTGCCGCTGCGATCTGGTTGGAGTTGGCAATCAAGCGGTCAGTTTGCTCGGACCCCTTTTTCCCGCCCTCCCGGTTTATTTGATACTGCTTGAAAGCAATCACAGCGCTCGTGCCAGTGGCGATCACGGCAATGATGCTCACGATAAGCGGAAGCCATTTGTTGGATTCGTCCTCTGCCATAGTGGGGCTGAGCTTACCCCAAGAGGGTTGGTCGCGCCAGCACTTGGACGGCGGGGGGCGACGCTAAGTCGCGGATCGCGGCGGCAAGGCGCGCGGGGTCGTCTTTGGCTAGGCCAAGAAAGGCGGCCACGCTGCCGTCGGCTCTGGCAGCCATCTGGAATTAGAGGCTTTGCAGCTCATCCTCAGTGCCCGGCACATAAAAACGAATCTCGTATGACATCCCAAAATAATACGCTTCCCCCATCCGGTCGTCGGCAGTGCGCTTTTCGGACGGCGCGGGCAGCACGCCGGGCGGCGGACGCTTCCCTGGCGGCTCAACTACGCGATCTCTCTCAAGCCGGCTTTGTCGCCGCACCGTGTGCAGCTCCCAGCCGAGCAGATCGAGCAGGCTGCGCACCCGCTGGAGCGCGCGGTCGGCGTCGTTCTCCGGCAGCCAAAAGTCTCCGTAAGCGCCGCCAATCTCGTAGAACCGCGGATGATCGGCTTTCGGAACGAGCTTCAACGCAAAGATGAACAGGTCGGGCATTCTTCCACGCTAACGCTATGCTGCTTCTGCTGCCAATACTGTTGCTGCTGGCGGGTTTGCTAGGTAGCGGATCGCTGCCTCCAAGCGCGCGGGGTCGTCTTTGGCGTAGCCAAGCGCTAAATTGCACTCCCGACACAGCAGACCACGCACAGCGCCCGATTTGTGACAATGATCTACGTGCAACGTTCCGAGACGTTTGCAGATCGCACACTGGTCGGCTTGGGATTTCTGGAGGGCAGCGAAGGACTCAACGGTTAGGCCGTATTCTGTCCGCAAATGATAAGCCCGAGAGTAGATGGACAGTTCGGCGAGTCGCCTCGGGCGATGTCGCGCGAAAGACTCTCGCTGTTTTGCTCCATCACAGGGACGGCAGTAAGGCTTCAGCCCATCGGGGCCGGAACACCACCGCCCGAACTCTGACGCCAGCTTGGTCTCTTGACACTGCGGACAGCGTTTCTGCGTTGGTCGAGAGTTATTCGCTGCATTCGCAGCTTTGTAACGAGAAGTTCTTGTTTGAATTTGCTGCGCGACTCGCTGCGGATTGTTCTCTCTCCACTCCTTTGCAATCCGGCGATTGCAGACAAGGCACACATTCGAGAAACCGTCCTGATACTTACAGTGCTTCGCAAATTCAGTCGGCGGCTTCAATTCGCCGCATTTTCTACATTGCTTCATGGCTGAAAAAATTCGCGTGGGACCGCAGTGGCCAAGTAACCCCGGCCGAAGCTGGCACCGTCGCGCAGTCGGGAGTGGCACCGGACGGCGCGCCGGCGGGCGGTTTGGGGCGCACCGGGCCGTGGTGGCGAGACCGCCG
>CAXTRS010000083.1:10067-14933 GCA_964246635.1 uncultured Chthoniobacterales bacterium
GGCGGGGGGGGCGCGCACCCCGCCCCCCCCCCCCCGGCGGCCGTTATCGTCAGAACGCTCCGTTGTGGCGATCACCGCAGACCACCAGCATCAATTCCGGGTAACGTCGGGAAGCCTGTTGCATCGCCGCTTCGAGCCGCTGGTGCACGGCAATGGCAGTTTCGCAGAGGCCCATCGAAACTCCGCTGGTCATGTGCGACTCGGAGAACGTCTCCATTAACTGAAACAGCGCGAGAACGGCGCGGATGGAATCCCGCAATTCAGTCAGCGTGGGGTCTTGGCGGGGATCGGAGGTCGTTTTCATGCGGCCTCCACGGTTGCGACGACTTCCAAAGCGCCGTAGTTGCGGTGCAGGGTAGGCAGCACGTCACGGGCGACCCATTTGCGGAAGCCGGCGAGTTTGCCTTGGGAGGGTTTGTGCGCTTCGCGCTCGCCGGTGAGATAGAGACAGCCGAGCAAAGCGATGAGACCGCTTTCGCTCACCAGTTGGATCAACTGGACGCTTTCGGATGGGCTGGTCGGATAAAACGCAACGGTTTCCCGTTCGTCGCATTCGAGGTGCCGCAGGACGCTGCGGTCAACGTCGAGCATCCGGCACACGTCGAACGCCAGGAACATGATGCGCCCGCCGCCAAGGACGACGGCGCGCAGCGTCACGCCTTCTTGCGTGAACGTTTCGACGGGGAGCCGGCTGCGCCGGAGAGAATCAAGTCGAGTTGCCGCTTGGCTAGGCCGCGGGGTTGGTGCCGGCCCTGTTCCCAATGCCGGAGTGTCTGGATGGGAATGTCCCATTGGGCGGACGCCTGCTCTTGGGTAAGGCCGGCGCGCTCCCTGGCGGTTTTGATGTCCGTGGCGACGCTCACTGTAAACAACGGGCTTGCGTATGGCGAGACTAGCGTTATCATTCATTCGGAATCGAGTCCTTTCTTTTGCGAGTTTGGTTTCGGTTTCAATTTGGCCCGTCGGCGTCTGATTCACGCCGGCGGGCTTTTGTTTTTAGATGCGAAAATCCTACTCGAATTGAGTAGTAGTGCAAGGCGAAAATCATCTTTTTTTGCAAAAAATTTCTGCCCATTATCAGGGTATGAAGATTCCCCTTTGCTTCGCTCTCATCGGTTGTCTTTTGCTGGCCGCCTGCGCCTCGCCGCCACCTCCGCCACTTTCGTTAAATCGCGATCGGATTGCGCGATCAATCACGAAGGGTCGAACGACGAAAGAGCAAGTCTTGGCAGAGTTCGGCGAACCAATTCGCCGTTCGATAACGGAGATGACTCTGCCAAACGTCAATGCAGACATGATGCCTTTCGAGACTTGGACATATTCCCGAATGAGGGTAAGAGCTTACGCTCCCGCAGACGTGGGTGTTCTCATTGTCATGTTCAACAAGAAGGGCGTTGTGACCGGCTACACGTTCAGCGGAAACAACTGACCCTCCCAAAGAAGGGAGGGCAGCTTGGGTAGCCCATATGACATCACCCTGGAGGTGCGTTGTAAGGCCGCCGAGGTGCTGGCGGCGGCGGAGGCGGTATCCCGACTTACACAGCAGGCGACCGGCGCGGGCGGTGCGACGACCGGCGCACTGGAAAAGGGCGCGGCAGCGGCCAAGGGGCTTGAAGCCCAGGCGAAGAGCACGGGGACAGCTCTCGGCGCAACTGGCGAGGCTGGCAAAGCGGCAGGAGAAAAAATCGCCAGCGGCGCGAGAAACGCGAAGGACACTCTGGAGGAGGCCGCAAAGAGCAGTCAGTCATTCGGCGAGACCTTGCGCACCGCGCTCACCTTCGGCGCCGGCAATCAAATCGTCGAGCGGTTGATGGAAATTCCGCGGGTGCTCGCGGAAGCGTTCAATCACGGCGTGCAGTTTAACGCCGAGATGGAACGCAGCCAGCTAGCCATCGCTGGCAGCCTGCGCTCGGTGGAACAGGGTGTCTCGTTCGAGCGCGCCCGCACGCTCGGTGGTGAAGCGCTGGAATTGCTCCGGCAGAAAGCAAACCAGCTCGGCCTTAGCCTCCACGCGCTCACCGAGACGTTTGCCATCAATCTGCCGACACTCTACCACGCTGGCGTCAAAGAATTGCAGCAGCAGGTGGATTTGATGGTGCTGCTCAACCAAGTCGCGCAATCGAAAGGCATCTCTGGTTTTCAGGCGCAGCGCGACATCATCGACCTGCTCAACGGGATGGGGCAGCGGACCATCCTTGGAAAAGAATTAGAGGCTGTCGGCATCACAAACGAGTCCATCAAGCAAGCGCGGGAAGCTGGAACCCTGTTTCAATTCCTCACCGAAAAGCTCGGCGCATATGCCGAGGCTGGGGCGGCGGCGGCTAATACCTTTGGCGCGGCGCAACAGCGCATGAAAAACGAGCTGGAGCAGCTCGCCGGTGAAGCCAGTCGTCCAATCTTTGAGGGCCTCAAGACAGGTTTACAAGGGTTCAGCGCCGGGCTGCAAAATCCCGCACTGCGCGGCAACCTAACCCTGCTAGGTGAAGGCGTTGGCAAGCTCATCTCGCTAGGCGGGAGCTTGACAGGCTTCGCTTTGAACAATGCCGGCGCGATGATCGCCCTAGCCCAGGCAATCGGCGCTGTGGGCGCAGCGATGGCGGCGACGGCGCTGGTGCAAAAAATCGGCGGTCTCGCCGCCATCACCGATGCCGCGCTGGTGAGCGTCGGCGCGTTTGGCGCGGTGGTGAACGCGGCAATGACGCGCGCCACTGCGGCGGTGGCGGGATTTTTCACTTCGTTCGGACCGGTCGGCTGGACAGTGCTCGGGCTGGCCGCTGCGGCCAAGATCGCCTCCGACGTGCTCACGGTCCACGCCCAGGCCGAGAAAACCGCGGCTGAACAGGCCCGTGCGCTGAAGAAAGAAACCGACGACGTGCGCGAGGCGCTCGGCAAGATCACCGACATTGGGCTTCAGCTCGGTCTGGCCAACCAGATCAAAGACAAGATCGTGGCGCTGCGTGAGGAGCGTGCTGCCCTGCTCGCCGAACAACACGACTTGATGCAAGGCGGGAACGCGGGCGACGAGCGCATGGCGGCGGCTTTCCGCATGACGGAAATCCAAAACCGGCTCAACGCGCTCCGCGAGGAAGAGCGCGTTCAGGAAGAAAACCTGAACAAGGTCAATAATGTAACCGAAGCCGAGCGGCAGCGGAACGCCGCTGGGGAGGCCATCGCCAAAGGGTTGAAAGAGCAGGACGCCATCCTTGCCTCGATGCTCGAAAAACTGCCGCAGTTTTTGCAAGGTCTCGGGCAGGCGATTGCCCAACTGCGGCAGGCGCAGGCGCTCTACGGCATGAACGCCGGGCAACGGGCTGACTTCTACGCAAAAGACCAAAGCGAGCGCATCGCTTATCTGCGCGCTCAGCTCACGCGGCTCAACAACGCCACGGATCGGGATTCCTACGAAGGGCCGGCGGCGCCGCTGGCTAATCCTCAGTTCAAGAACCTTGAGGAGCTGAAAAAGGCGAACGACGAACTCGCGGCGTCTTACGGAAAGATGTCGCGCGAGCAAAAGCAGATTTTTTTGGACATCACGGGTGCGACAGACAAAGCGGTTAAAGGCGAGACCGATCTCACAAACGCCATTCACGAGCGCGACCGGGCGACGAAGACGGCTGGCGAAAGCGAGTATCAGCGCACTCAGCAAAATAAAATCGCCGCACTACGCGCAGAAGGTGACAAAAAAGGGGCAGATGTCGCAGAGCGGGACTTGGATATTCACAACAAGGCCCTGGCAATATCCGAAAAGGAGCAACTCAACTGGACAGACGCGGTCGCCAAGGCCACCCAGTCGGTCGATCTCCAAAACCGCGCGAAAGACGCAGCCGACGCCGAGAAGAACGCCCGCAAAGGTGCGGCAGATGCCAACCGCATGGAGCTGCTCAGTGATAAGGAGCGGCAGGTCGCGCTCCAGCGCATCCGCGATGAAATCAGCCTGATCCAAAAAAATCCGTTCCTCACCGACGAACAAAAGAACGCGCGAGAACTAATCCTCTTGCAGCAGGAAGAAGTTCAGTTGCGACAGAACATCGCTGCCCTGCGTGCTTACAATGCTGCGCACCAAGGCGACCCGAAGCAGGCGAGCATCGTCGGGCGCTATCTCCAAGAGGCACAGCGTGACGAAAAGCTGCTCGCAGAAAATGCGTTTCAGCAGCACGAAAAAACCTTCACTGGGCAAATATCGAATGACCTTGTTCGGCTGCAAAACCAGTTCGGCACTGTCGGCCATGCTATCGGCTCAGCAATCACGGGCACGATCACTGCCGCAATCGACGGACTCTCTAACGCGATCACCGGGTTGATTATGGGCACCCAAACGTGGGGCCAAGCCTTTCAGCAAGTGGGTGCCTCGGTCCTGCAAATGCTCATCCGCATCGTCTTGCAGCAGACGGTCGGACGCGCGGCAATTTCAGTCATCAACGCGCTGTTCGCGCAGACCGATGCAGAGACCGCTATGACGGGCGCGGAGGAAGCGTCGGCGGCATGGGGATCGGCTGGCGTGGCGGCATCCATCGCCACCTACGGCACCGCTGCTGGCGCTGGCCTCGCGGCTTATCTCGCAGCGCTCGCAGTCGGCGTAGGAGCAACAATGGGCTCGGCTGCAATGGGCAGCTTCGCAGGCGGCGGGCGCGTGCCCGGACCCCGACCGGCGAACGGGCAGGATAACACCTTCGGCGTGCTCGCCAGCGGGCGCGGCCTGGTGCAGCTCGCGGGCGGCGAGGGCATCGTCAACAACCCGGCAATGGACTTCTACGGGCCGGGCTTGCTGGACGCCATCAACAACCGCGAGCTGCCGCTGGCGCGCTGGGGCTACGCCAGCGGCGGCGTGGTGGCGGACAACGCGATTTCGGCCGGGCGGGTGGGCTG